>JAJPHB010000169.1 GCA_021325525.1 Alphaproteobacteria bacterium | reverse complement strand
GGAGGTGCAGCTCATCGCGCCGATCGCCATGGACGAGGGCCTGCGCTTTGCCATCCGCGAGGGCGGCCGCACCGTCGGCGCCGGCGTCGTCGCCAAGATCATAAAGTAGGGAAGGATTGCGATTTGCCCTCGCTGCCGCACTCGGAGGGCCAGGGTGAGGGCGGAGGGGACAGGGTTCTGCGGATCTAAGGAGTGTAGCTCAACTGGTAGAGCACCGGTCTCCAAAACCGGGGGTTGGGGGTTCGAGCCCCTCCACTCCTGCCACAGCATGTCGCGGCCGCCGGATCTGGAATCCGGCAGTGCCGGTGCCATATAGGGTAGTCTTCGAATAACGGTCATGGCCAAAACAACTCCGGCAAAGTTCTTCCAGGAAGTGCGGCAGGAAGTGTCGCGCGTCACCTGGCCGACGCGGAAAGAGACGCTCGTCACCACGGCGATGGTGCTCGTCATGGTGTTCTTCGCCGCTCTCTTCTTCTTCGTCGTCGATCAGGTCATGTCGCAAGCCGTCCGCTTCGTCCTTGGTCTTGGAGGCTGAGCCATGGCGATGCGCTGGTACGTCATCCACGTCTATTCCGGCTTCGAGAAGAAGGTGGCGAGCTCGATCCGCGAGCAGGCCGAGCAGAAGGGCCTTGCCGATCGCTTCGAAGAGATCCTCGTGCCGACCGAGGAGGTCATCGAGGTGAAGCGCGGCGCCAAGGTCAATGCCGAGCACAAGCTGTTCCCGGGCTACGTGCTGATCAAAATGGACCTCAGCGACGAGACCTGGCATCTCGTCAAGAACACGGCCAAGGTCACGGGCTTCCTCGGCGGCCGCGGCAAGCCGGCGCCCATCAGCGAAGCCGAGGCGATGCGCATCATGCGCCAGATCCAGGAGGGCATCGAGCGGCCGAAGCCGTCGATCACTTTCGAGGTCGGCGAGCAGGTGCGCGTCTCGGACGGTCCCTTCACCTCGTTCAACGGCTTCGTCGAGGAGGTCGACGAGGAGAAGGCGCGCCTCAAAGTCGCCGTCTCGATCTTCGGCCGCGCCTCTCCCGTCGAGCTCGAATACAGCCAGGTCGAGAAGGTTTAATCCGCGGGAGGGCCCGCCAAGCCCGCTCGTACCGCGCAACCCTGATGAGAAAGGGCGAATAGGTCATGGCGAAAAAAGTCGTGGGCATGATCAAGCTGCAGGTGCCGGCCGGCAAGGCGAATCCGTCGCCGCCGATCGGCCCGGCGCTGGGCCAGCGCGGGCTCAACATCATGGAGTTCTGCAAGGCGTTCAACGCGCGCACGCAGGGCCTGGAGCCCGGCATGCCGATCCCGGTCGTGATCACCGCCTATGCCGACCGCTCCTTCACCTTCGAGACCAAGACGCCGCCCAACAGCTACTTTCTGCTGAAGGCGGCGGGTCTCGAGAAGGGCGCGCAGGCGCCGGGCAAGGGCGCTGTCGGCAAGGTCACGATGGCGCAGATCCGCGACATCGCCGGCAAGAAGATGGCCGACCTCAACGCCAAGGACCTCGACGGCGCCTGCCGCATGCTGATCGGCTCGGCGCGGTCGATGGGCCTCGAAGTGGTGGAGTAGGGCGATGGCACGCATCGGAAAGCGCCTGAAGAAGGCCTATGAAGGCATTGATCCGGCGACCTCTTATGACGTCGCCGAGGCGGTGAAGCTGGTCAAGGGCCGGGCCAAGACGAAGTTCGACGAGACGGTCGAGATAGCAATGAACCTCAACATCGATCCGCGCAAGGCCGACCAGAACCTGCGCGGCACGGTGATGCTGCCGCACGGCACCGGCAAGACGCTGCGCGTCGCCGTCTTCGCCCGCGGCGACCGGGCGAAGGAAGCCGAGGCCGCGGGCGCCGATCTCGTCGGCGCCGAGGATCTCGCCGAAAAGGTTCAGGCCGGCCAGATCGACTTCGACCGCTGCATCGCCACGCCGGACCTGATGGCGGTCGTTGGCCGCCTCGGCAAGGTGCTGGGTCCGCGCGGGTTGATGCCGAATCCGAAGCTCGGAACGGTGACGACCAATGTCGGCGAGGCGGTGCGGGCGGCCAAGGGCGGGCAGGTCGAGTTCCGCGCCGAGAAGGCCGGCATCGTCCATGCCGGGATCGGCAAGGTCAGCTTCAGCGAAGCGGCGCTCGTCGACAATGTGCGCGCCTTCGTCGGGGCGATCAGCCGGTCGAAGCCGTCCGGGGTCAAAGGCACCTATATAAGGAAGGTGAGCCTCAGCTCGACCATGGGGCCGGGCGTCAAGCTGGAGATTTCGAGCCTCGCCGAGTGAGCGGCGCGGCTTTGTTGGATACCGCCGCCGGGCGCAACCGGGCGGCGGGCGACGGGGCGGGTCGCGCATCCCCTGCGGATGCCTGCCCGTTCCGGTCCTGTCCGAGACTGTAGGTGCCGCGCGGGTACGCCCGCGGGCCTAAGGCTTCCCGGCGAAGCGCCTGCATGAGACAGCGGTCGGCGATCTCGACGGTTCTCCCGCGCGGAGGACCGGCGCGGTCGGGACTTCTGGGACAGGCGAACCGGGTGCCGCGAGAGGTCTTGCGGCGCCCTCGTGCAACGGATCTCGCGCCGCGCCCGCAGAGGGCGGCGGAACGGGATCCAAGGTCGGAGACGAGCAGTGGATCGATCACAGAAGGAGAAGCTGGTCGAGACTCTGCATGCCGCGCTTTCCGGCACCGTCTGCCTCGTCATCACCCATCAGTCCGGCTTGACCGTGGCTGAGGTGACGGGGTTGCGGCGCCAGATGCGCGATGCAGGCGCCAGCTTCAAGGTGACGAAGAACCGGCTCGCGCGTCTCGCCCTCAAGGGCACGAAGTTCGAGCGGCTCTCGCCGCTGTTCACCGGACCCACGGCAATCGCCTATTCGCGGGACCCGGTGGCGGCGGCGAAGGTGACGGTCGAGTTCGCCAACAGGAACGACAAGCTGCGGATCGTCGGGGGCGCCCTCGACGAGCAGCAGCTTGATGTCGAAGGGGTGAAGTCGCTCGCCACCATGCCGTCGCTCGACGAGCTGCGCGGCAAGCTGATCGGCATGCTGCAAACGCCGGCGACCCGCATCGCCGCCGTGCTGCAGGCGCCGGCAGGCCAGCTTGCGCGCGTTCTCGCCGCTTACGGCCGCAAGGGCGAAGCCGCCTAGTCGAAACCTCAATTTTGCCATCCCAGGAGTGAACAATGGCCGATCTAGCCAAATTGGTTGACGATCTCTCGGCGCTCACCGTCATCGAAGCGGCCGAGCTCTCGAAGATGCTCGAGGAAAAATGGGGCGTCTCGGCGGCCGCCCCGGTCGCCGTCGCGGCCGCGGGCGGCGGCGGCGCCGCGCCGGCCGCCGCAGCGGCGGCGGAGAAGACCGAGTTCAACGTCATCCTTGCCGCCGCGGGCGACAAGAAGATCAACGTCATCAAGGAAGTCCGCGCCATTACCGGGCTCGGACTCAAAGAGGCGAAGGATCTTGTCGAAGGCGCGCCGAAGCCGGTCAAGGAAGGCGTCAACAAGGACGAGGCGGCGAAGATCAAGAAGCAGCTTGAAGAGGCGGGTGCGACAGTCGAGCTCAAATAAGGCCGTCGAGGTCGTGCGAGCGAGCGGGGCGGGGGCCCGGGTAATTCCGGGGCGCCCGGCTCCGCCGCTGCGCCGGAATGCCGGGGCGCGAATCTCTCGCGCACGCCGGCATTCGGCGTTTTCGGCGGGCGCCGCCGCCAGCCGCCGCATTGGTTATGTTGTTTCGGTCGGAACACCGCTCCGCAATTGCCGCGGGGCAGCAGGGTCATCAACGAGGGTTGTCCATGGCTAAGTCCTTCACGGGTCGCAAGCGTATCCGCAAGAGCTTCGGGCGCATTCCCGAAGTGGCGCCGATGCCGAACCTGATCGAAGTGCAGAAGAGCTCCTATGACCATTTCCTGCAGATGGGCGTGGCGCCGGAGGCGCGCGGCGCCGTCGGGCTGCAGGAGGTGTTCCGCTCGGTCTTCCCGATCCGCGACTTCTCCGAACGGGCGCAGCTCGAATTCGTGCGCTACGAGCTCGAGCAGCCGAAATACGATGTCGAGGAGTGCCAGCAGCGCGGCATCACCTTCGCCGCGCCTCTGAAGGTGACGCTCCGCCTCGTCGTCTGGGACGTCGACGAGGACACGGGCTCGCGCTCCATCCGCGACATCAAGGAGCAGGACGTCTATATGGGCGACATGCCGCTGATGACGAAGAACGGCACCTTCATCATCAACGGCACCGAGCGCGTCATCGTCTCGCAGATGCATCGCAGCCCCGGCGTCTTCTTCGATCACGACAAGGGCAAGACGCATTCCTCGGGCAAATATCTCTTCGCGGCGCGCGTCATCCCCTATCGCGGCTCCTGGCTCGATTTCGAGTTCGACGCCAAGGACCACGTCTATGTCCGCATCGATCGCCGCCGCAAGCTGCCGGCGACGACCCTGCTGCTCGCTCTCGACAACGCCGCGACCGAGGCCCTGCGCGCCGAGCGCGCCGCCGAGGGCAAGTCGCTGCAGCCCTTCGAGGCGCAAGGCATGTCCAAGGAGGAAATCCTCGGCTATTTCTACGACACCACTCTCTACCGGCGCGGCAAGAAGGGGTGGATGGCCGCCTTCGATCCCGGCCGCTACAAGGGCGGCGTCAAGCTCGCCACCGACCTCATCGACGCCAAGACCGGACAGGTCAAGGTCGAGGCCGGCGCCAAGCTGACGCCGCGCCTCGCGCGCAAGCTCGTCGAGGAGGGGCTGAAGGAGATACTCGTGCCGCACGAGGACCTCGTCGGCCACTTCCTCGCCGCCGACCTCGTCAACGAGCAAACCGGCGAGATCTACGCCGAGGCCGGCGACGAGATCACCGAGGCGATGCTGGAGCTGCTTGCCGAAGCCGGCATCGGCGAGTTGCCGGTGCTGGCGATCGACCATGTCTCGGTCGGTCCCTACATCCGCAACACGCTGGCGCTCGACAAGAACGCGACGCGCGAGGATGCGCTCATCGACATCTATCGCGTCATGCGGCCTGGCGAGCCGCCTACCCTCGAAACGGCCGAGGCGCTCTTCAAGAGCCTTTTCTTCGACAATGAGCGCTACGACCTGTCGGCGGTCGGCCGTGTCAAGATGAACTCGCGCCTCAACCAGGAGACGGATGACAGCATCCGCGTCCTGCGCAAGGCAGACATCCTGGCCATCCTCAAAGTGCTGGTCGAGCTCAAGGACGGGCGCGGCGAGATCGACGATATCGACCATTTGGGAAACCGCCGGGTGCGCTCGGTCGGCGAGCTCATGGAGAACCAGTACCGCGTCGGCCTGCTGCGCATGGAGCGGGCGATCCGCGAGCGCATGAGCTCGGTCGAGATCGACACGGTGATGCCGCACGACCTCATCAACGCGAAGCCGGCGGCGGCGGCGGTGCACGAGTTCTTCGGCTCGTCCCAGCTCTCGCAATTCATGGATCAGACGAACCCGCTCTCCGAGATCACGCACAAGCGGCGCCTCTCGGCGCTGGGGCCGGGCGGCCTCACGCGCGAGCGCGCGGGCTTCGAGGTGCGCGACGTGCATCCCACGCATTACGGGCGCATCTGCCCGATCGAGACGCCCGAGGGACCGAATATCGGCCTCATCAACAGCCTCGCCACATATGCGCGGGTCAACCAGTACGGCTTCATCGAGAGCCCCTACCGGCGCGTCAAGGACGGCAAGGTCACGGACGAGGTGGTCTATCTTTCGGCGATGGAGGAGGGCCGTTACGCCATCGCGCAAGCCAATGTCGCAACCGACAAGGACGGGCGCATCAAGGCCGACCTCACCAACTGCCGCAAGGGCGGCGATTTCGTTATGGCGCGGCCGCAGGATATCGATTTCATCGACGTCTCGCCGAAGCAGCTCGTCTCGGTCGCGGCGGCGCTCATTCCCTTCCTCGAGAATGACGACGCCAACCGCGCCCTCATGGGCTCCAACATGCAGCGCCAGGCGGTGCCGCTCATCCAGGCCGAGGCGCCGCTCGTCGGCACCGGCATGGAGGAGACGGTGGCGCGCGATTCGGGAGTCACCATCATCGCGCGGCGCTCCGGCGTCGTCGACCAGGTGGACGCCACCCGCATCGTCATCCGCGCGACCGAGGAGACCTCGGCGGCGGCGCCCGGGGTCGACATCTACAACCTTCTCAAATTCCAGCGCTCGAACCAGAACACCTGCATCACGCAGCGGCCGCTGGTGAAGGTCGGCGACACCGTGAAGGCCGGGGACATCATTGGCGACGGGCCCTCGACCCAGCTCGGCGAGCTGGCGCTCGGCCGCAACGTGCTCTGCGCCTTCATGCCGTGGAACGGCTACAACTTCGAGGACTCGATCCTCATCTCCGAGCGCATCGTCTCCGAGGACGTCTTCACCTCGATCCACATCGAGGAATTCGAGGTGATGGCCCGCGACACCAAGCTCGGCCAGGAGGAGATCACCCGCGACATCCCCAATGTCGGCGAGGAGGCGCTGAAGAACCTCGACGAGGCCGGCATCGTCTATATCGGCGCCGAGGTGAAGCCGGGCGACATCCTCGTCGGCAAGGTGACCCCGAAGGGCGAATCGCCGATGACGCCGGAGGAGAAGCTGCTCCGCGCCATCTTCGGCGAGAAGGCGTCCGACGTGCGCGACACCTCGCTGCGCCTGCCGCCCGGCGTCGCCGGGACGATCGTCGAGGTTCGCGTCTTCTCTCGTCGCGGCGTCGACAAGGACGAGCGCGCGCTCGCCATCGAGCGCGCCGAGATCGAGCGTCTTGCGAAGGACCGCGACGACGAGCGCGCGATCCTCGAGCGCAGCTTCAATGCGCGCCTCAAGGAGCTTCTCATCGGCGAAGAGGCGGCGAGCGGGCCCAAGGGCATGAAGTCGGGCAGCAAGGTCACCGAAGCCTTGCTGGCCGAGTACACGCCCGGCCAGTGGCGGTCGATCTCGCTCCGCAACGACAAGCGCATGGCCGATATCGAGGCGCTGAAGAAGCAGATGGACGATTCGATCGGCGCCTTGCAAGCGCGGTTCGAGAGCAAGGTCGAGAAGCTGCAGCGCGGCGACGAGCTGCCGCCCGGCGTCATGAAGATGGTCAAAGTCTTCGTCGCCGTGAAGCGCAAGCTGCAGCCCGGCGACAAGATGGCGGGCCGCCACGGCAACAAAGGCGTCATCTCGCGCATCATGCCCGTCGAGGACATGCCCTACCTGCCGGACGGCACCTCGGTCGATATCGTTCTCAACCCCTTGGGCGTGCCGAGCCGCATGAATGTCGTGCAGATTCTCGAGACCCATCTCGGCTGGGCCGCCGCGGGGCTTGGCCGCCAGGTCGGCGAGCTGCTCGACAAGCTCGGCCGGTCGGCGAAGCCGGCGGATCTGCGCAAGATGCTAATCGAGGTCTATGATGATCCGGACGACCGCGCCGACATCAAGAAGATGGACGAGCCGGCGCTGATCGAGCTCGCGCGCAACCTGAGCCACGGCGTGCCGATGGCGAGCCCGGTCTTCGACGGGGCGCGCGAGGAGGACATCGTGCAGATGCTGACCAAGGCCGGGCTCGACGCGTCGGGCCAGGTGACCCTGATCGACGGCCGCACCGGCGAGCCCTTCGACCGCAAGGTCACGGTCGGCTACATCTACATGCTGAAGCTGCACCACCTCGTCGACGACAAGATCCACGCGCGGTCGATCGGTCCCTACAGCCTCGTCACCCAGCAGCCGCTGGGCGGCAAGGCGCAGTTCGGCGGCCAGCGCTTCGGCGAGATGGAGGTGTGGGCGCTCGAAGCCTATGGCGCCGCCTACACCTTGCAGGAGATGCTGACGGTGAAGTCGGACGACGTCTCGGGACGCACCAAGGTCTACGAGGCGATCGTGCGCGGCGACGACAATTTCGAGGCGGGCATCCCCGAATCCTTCAACGTGCTCGTCAAGGAATTGCGCTCGCTCGGCCTCAACGTCGAGCTGGAGCAGCGCAGCTATTGAAAACGGCGCGGCGGCCGGCGCTCGCCTGCCGCCGCTCACGACCGGCCGCCTGCGGGCGGGCCCGGTCCCGCGTTACCGAGAGAGGTCGTTCATGAACGAACTGATGAATATCTTCGGGCAGGTCGCCGGGCCGCAGAGCTTCGACCAGATCCGCATCTCGATCGCCAGCCCCGAGCGCATCCGCTCCTGGTCCTACGGCGAGATCAAGAAGCCCGAGACCATCAACTATCGCACCTTCAAGCCGGAGCGCGACGGGTTGTTCTGCGCCCGCATCTTCGGGCCGATCAAGGACTACGAGTGCTTGTGCGGCAAGTACAAGCGCATGAAGTACCGCGGCATCATCTGCGAGAAATGCGGCGTCGAGGTCACGCTCTCCAAGGTGCGGCGCGACCGCATGGGGCACATCGAGCTGGCTTCGCCCGTCGCGCATATCTGGTTCCTGAAGTCGCTGCCGAGCCGCATCGGCCTGCTCCTCGACATGACGCTGAAGGATCTGGAGCGCGTCCTCTATTTCGAGAACTACGTCGTCATCGAGCCGGGTCTGACGCCGCTGAAGCTGCACCAGCTCCTCAGCGAAGAGGAGTACCTCAACGCCCAGGATGAATACGGCGAGGACCAGTTCACCGCCGCGATCGGCGCCGAGGCGCTGCGGACCATGCTGTCCGCGATCAATCTCGAGGAGGAGCGCGACAAGGTCCGCGTCGAGCTGCGCGAGACCTCCTCGGAAGCGAAGCGCAAGAAGCTCGTGAAGCGCCTGAAGCTCATTGAAGCCTTCATCGATTCGAAGAGCCGGCCGGAGTGGATGATCCTCGAAGTCGTCCCCGTGATTCCGCCGGAGCTGCGCCCCCTCGTCCCTCTGGACGGCGGCCGCTTCGCGACCTCGGACCTCAACGACCTCTACCGCCGCGTCATCAACCGCAACAACCGGTTGAAGCGCCTCATCGAGCTGCGCGCCCCCGACATCATCGTGCGCAACGAGAAGCGCATGCTGCAGGAGGCGGTGGATGCGCTCTTCGATAACGGACGGCGCGGCCGCATCATCACCGGCGCCAACAAGCGGCCGCTGAAGTCGCTTTCCGACATGCTGAAGGGCAAGCAGGGCCGCTTCCGCCAGAACCTCCTCGGCAAGCGCGTCGACTATTCGGGCCGATCCGTCATCGTCGTCGGGCCGGAGCTGAAGCTCCATCAATGCGGGCTGCCGAAGAAGATGGCGCTCGAGCTCTTCAAGCCCTTCATCTACTCGAAGCTCGAGCTCTACGGCCTCGCCTCGACGATCAAGGCGGCAAAGCGCATGGTCGAGAAGGAGCGGCCCGAGGTCTGGGATATCCTCGAAGAGGTGATCCGCGAGCATCCGGTGCTGCTGAACCGCGCACCGACGCTGCACCGTCTCGGCATCCAGGCCTTCGAGCCGACCCTCATCGAGGGCAAGGCCATCCAGCTCCATCCGCTCGTCTGCACCGCCTTCAACGCCGATTTCGACGGCGACCAGATGGCCGTGCACGTGCCGCTGTCACTGGAGGCGCAGCTCGAAGCGCGCGTCCTCATGATGTCGACCAACAACATCCTGTCGCCGGCCAACGGCAAGCCGATCATCGTGCCGAGCCAGGATATCGTCCTCGGCCTCTACTACATCACGATGGAGCGCGAGGGCGAGAAGGGCGAGGGCATGTCCTTCGCGACGCTGGGCGAGATCGAGCAGGCGCTCGATGCCGGCGCCGTGACGCTGCACGCCCGCATCAACGCGCGCCTCAATCTCATGGACAAGGACGGCAACATGGTGGTCCAGCGCGTCACGACGACGCCGGGCCGCATGCTGCTTTCCGAGATCCTGCCGCGCCACCGCAACATCAGCTTCGACCTGCTGAACCGCCTCCTCACCAAGAAGGAGATCAGCAACCTCATCGACCAGGTCTACCGTCATTGCGGCCAGAAGGAGACGGTGATCTTCTGCGACCGCCTGATGGCCTTGGGATTCCAGCACGCCTGCCGGGCCGGCATCTCCTTCGGCAAGGACGACCTCATCATCCCGGCCGCCAAGGAGAAGCTCGTCGGCGACGCGCAGACCAAGGTGAAGGAGTACGAGCAGCAATATCTCGACGGGCTCATCACCCAGGGCGAGAAGTACAACAAGGTCGTCGACGTCTGGTCGAGCTGCACCGAGAAGGTCGCCGAGGAGATGATGAAGGTCATCCGCACGGCGCGGAAGGGCGAGCCGATCAATTCCGTCTGGATGATGTCGGATTCGGGCGCCCGCGGCTCGGCGGCGCAGATCAAGCAGCTCGCCGGGATGCGCGGCCTCATGGCCAAGCCCTCGGGCGAGATCATCGAGACGCCGATCATCTCTAACTTCAAGGAGGGCCTCACCGTCCTCGAATACTTCAACTCGACGCATGGCGCCCGCAAGGGTCTCGCCGACACGGCGCTGAAGACCGCCAATTCCGGCTATCTGACGCGCCGCCTCGTCGACGTGGCGCAGGACGCCATCATCACCGAGGAGGATTGCGGCACGACGCGCGGGCTCACGATCCGCGCCGTCCTCGATGGCGGCGAGGTCATCGCGCCGCTCTCCGACCGCATCCTCGGCCGCACTGCCTCGATCGACATCCTCGACCCGCTCTCGGGCAAGGTCGTCGTCGCAGCCGGCAACCTCATCGACGAGGAGGCGGTCGAGCGCATTGAGCGCGCCGGCATCGATGCGGTCGGCATCCGCTCGGTCCTGACCTGCGAGGCCTCGGTCGGCGTCTGCGGCAAGTGCTACGGACGCGATCTGGCGCGCGGCACAGTCGTCAATATCGGCGAGGCGGTCGGCGTCATCGCGGCGCAGTCGATCGGCGAGCCGGGAACTCAGCTCACCATGCGCACCTTCCATATCGGCGGGGCGGTGCAGCGCGGCGCCGAGATATCCTCGATCGAGGCGGCGTTCGACGCCAAGGTCCGGGTGCGGAACCGCAACATCGTCGTCAACTCGGCGGGCGTGCCGGTGGTGATGGGCCGCAACTGCGAGATGGTGCTGCTCGACGAGGTCGGCCGCGAGAAGGCGCGCCACCGCGTCCCCTACGGCGCAAAGCTGCTCGCCGACGAGGGCACGATCGTCGCCAAGGGGCAGAAGCTCGCGGAGTGGGATCCCTACACGATCCCTATCATCACCGAGCGCGACGGCATCGCCCATTACGTCGATCTGACCGAGGGCGTCTCGATGCGCGAGGTGATCGACGAGGCGACGGGCATCTCCTCCAAGGTGGTCATCGACTGGAAGCAGCAGCCGCGCGGCAACGATCTGAAGCCGCGGATCACGCTGCGCGATCCGCAGGGCGAGGTGCTCACTCTCGCCAACGGGCTCGAGGCGCGCTACTTCATGTCGGTCGATGCCATCCTCTCGGTCGAGAACGGCGCCGAGGTGAAGGCGGGCGACGTTCTGGCTCGCATCCCGCGCGAGAGCTCCAAGACCCGCGACATCACCGGCGGCCTGCCGCGCGTCGCCGAGCTCTTCGAAGCCCGCAAGCCCAAGGATTTCGCGATCATCAGCGAGATCGACGGGCGCGTCGAATTCGGCAAGGATTACAAGACCAAGCGCCGCATCCTCGTGGTTCCGACCGAAGAGGGCAAGGAGCCGGTCGAGTATCTGATCCCGAAGGGCAAGCACATCAGCGTGCAGGAAGGGGACTACGTTCAGAAGGGCGATCTCCTCATGGACGGCAATCCCGTTCCGCACGACATCCTGCGCGTCCTCGGCGTCGAGGCGCTGGCGTCCTATCTCATCAACGAGATCCAGGAGGTCTATCGGCTGCAGGGCGTCAAGATCAACGACAAGCACATCGAGGTGATCGTTCGCCAGATGCTGCAGAAGGTCGAGATCGAGGACGCCGGCGAGACGACCTTCCTGGCAGGCGAGCAGGTCGATCGGGCCGAATTCGAGGAGGTCAACCGCAAGACCGAGAAGGAGGGGCTGCGCCTGGCGACAGCCCATCCGGTGCTGCAAGGCATCACCAAGGCGAGCCTGCAGACCGGGTCCTTCATCTCGGCCGCCTCCTTCCAGGAGACGACGCGCGTCCTCACGGAGGCGGCGGTGTCGGGCCGCGTCGATGCCCTCACCGGCCTCAAGGAGAACGTTATCGTCGGGCGCCTCATCCCGGCCGGCACCGGCAGCGTCATCGCTCGCTGGCGCGAGATCGCGGCAACGCGCGACCGCGAAATGGAGGCCGTCACCGCCGAGCAGGCCCAGGCGGCGCCGCCCATCGAGGCCGAGAAGCGCACGGCCTGAGGCGCCTCGGCCGGCAACAGCCCTCGCCCGTTTTTGCAAAACCTTTGCAAGACCCTCTCCCCTCCGGGGGAGAGGGAGGGGTGAGGGCATTGCTGGAAGGCTCTCGGCGCGGAGCCTGCCAGCGAGCGCAAGCTATTCGAGAAGGCTGCGAAAGAGCGCGAAGGCCTCGGCCTTCGTCTCGAAGCCGATCCCCGGCGCTTCCGGCAGGGTGGCGCGGCCGTTCCGCGGCGTCTCGCCGTCGCCGAGGCCGGCGAGCGGCTGGAAGCAGAGCGGGTTGACCTCGGCGCCGCCGAGGCCGAGGGCGGTGGCGACATGGAGGGTGAAGAGGTGACCGCCATGCGGCCAGAAGGCGCGGCGCGGCCAGCCCGCGCCTTCGAGGTATTCCAAGATCTGCAAATACCCCGGCAGCCCGTAGCAATGGACGGGATCGAAGAGGAGGATGTCGCGGTCGCGCCGGAGGCCGCCATGCCGGTCGAGGAGCTTCGCCTCCGCCAGCGAGAAAAGGGCTTCGCCGGCAGCGATCGGTCCCTCATAGCGGAGGGCGGTGTCGGCGAGCGTCGCGAAGTCCAAGGGATCGCATACGTCTTCGAACCACCAGAGACCGAGCGGCGCGAGCGCCTCGGCGGCGGCGCGGCTGGCCTCCGGGCCGTAGGCGTTCATCGCATCGACGGCAAGACAGCCCGGCGCGTCGAGGCGGCGCTGCGCCGCCTCGATGCGCCGGAGGTCTTCCTTAAGGGGCGCCGAGCCGATCTTGATCTTGACCCGCGTATAGCCACCATCGCGCAAGCGGGCGATTTCGTCGGCGAGCCGCGCGACATCGTCGCGCGGGTAGTAGTAGCCGCCGCCGGCATAGACAGGGAGGGTCGCGGGAGGCTCGGCGACCTTGCGGCCGAGCCGCGCCGCCAGGAAGCGGTAGAGCGGCAGGCCGGCGATCTTCGCCGCGGCGTCCCAGAGCGCCATGTCGAGCGTGCCGATAGCGACGCAGCGCTCGCCATGGCCGCCGGGCTTCTCGCCGGCCAGCATGGCTCTTGCGGCGCAAAAGGGGTCGAGACTGTTGCCGCTGGCATCGGCGAGGTCGCTCATCGCGAGGAGGCGCGGGGCAAAGCGTTCGCGGATGAGCCCGCCCTGCGCGTAGCGTCCGATCGAGGCGAAGCCGTAGCCGATCACCCGCGCGCCCGATCGCACGACATCCGTGACGAGCGCGACGATGCTGGTCGTGAGGCCGCCCGAAGGCAGCGACGGATCGCCATGGCGCGAGATGGCGAGCGAGCGCTCGCGGATGTCGGCAATGCGCATGCGGCTTACGCTGGCCTCGCGAGTGGGAGTCCGACGACTCTTACCGCCGATGGCGCGGTCGATCGAGGCGGAATCGGCGCGGCGCCATGCGGCCATCGCTGTCGCCGCCATGCCTTCCGCGCTCGCGGAATCGGCGCCGGAGCATGGTTGCAAACTGCTTGACGGGGTTGGGGGGCGCCACTATAACTCCGCGCACTTTTGACGGGCTGGCCGTAGGAAGCCACCTAGACGCAGCCTTGAGTTTCGACAGTGGCTTGGCGCCGTGCGAGACGGCGCAGCGAAAACGGGCAGGTGTGCCAAAATCCCTCGCGCCGGCGATGCGGTGTCGTATCGCGCGGCGCTGGCGTTTGACGAGGTTTGTAACGGATGCCGACGATCAACCAGCTCATCCGCAACCCGCGGTCGCCGCAAACGGCGCGCAACAAGGTTCCGGCGATGCAGGCTTGCCCGCAGAAGCGCGGCGTGTGCACCCGCGTTTACACGACGACGCCGAAGAAGCCGAATTCGGCGCTGCGCAAGGTGGCGCGCGTGCGCCTCACTAACGGCTTCGAGGTGACGAGCTACATTCCCGGCGAGGGCCATAATCTGCAGGAGCACTCGGTGGTCCTCATCCGCGGCGGCCGCGTCAAGGACCTGCCCGGCGTCCGCTACCACATCATCCGCGGCACGCTCGACACCCAAGGCGTCAAGGACCGCCGCCAGCGCCGGTCGAAATACGGCGCCAAGCGGCCGAAGTAAGGAGAGGCCGCGATGTCACGCCGCAGAGCCGCCGAGAAGCGCGAGGTCCTGCCCGACGCCAAATTCGGCGACGTGGTCGTCACGAAATTCATGAACTGCCTCATGTATGAGGGCAAGAAGTCGGTCGCGGAGTCGATCGTCTATGGCGCCTTCGATCGGCTGTCGAAGCGCTCGGGCCAGGATCCGCTGCGCATCTTCCACGATGCGCTCGGCAATGTCCGCCCGGCGGTCGAGGTGCGCTCGCGGCGCGTCGGCGGCGCCACATATCAGGTGCCAGTCGAAGTCCGCCCGGACCGCAGCCAGGCGCTCGCGATCCGCTGGCTGATCGGGGCGGCGCGAGCCCGCTCGGAAAATACGATGGAGGAACGCCTGTCGGGCGAGTTGTCGGACGCCGCGCAAAATCGCGGCGCGGCGGTGAAGAAGCGGGAGGACACGCACCGCATGGCGGATGCGAACAAAGCCTTCTCGCATTACCGCTGGTGACAGGGTTCTAGCCGGGTCCAGGCGGGCCTCCGGAGTCTTTGATGACACGTACCACCCCACTCGATCGCTATCGCAACATCGGCATCATGGCTCATATCGATGCCGGCAAGACGACGACGACCGAGCGCATTCTCTACTATACGGGCCGCTCCTATAAGATCGGCGAGGTCCATGAAGGCACCGCCACCATGGACTGGATGGAGCAGGAGCAAGAGCGCGGCATCACGATCACCTCGGCCGCGACGACCTGCTTCTGGCGCGACCACCGCATCAACATCATCGACACGCCCGGCCACGTCGACTTCACCATCGAGGTCGAGCGCAGCTTGCGCGTCCTCGACGGCGCCGTCACGGTGTTCGACAGCGTCGCCGGGGTCGAGCCGCAATCCGAGACGGTGTGGCGCCAGGCCGACAAATACGGCGTGCCGCGCATCTGCTTCGTCAACAAGATGGACCGCATCGGCGCGGATTTCTTCCGCTGCGTCGATATGATCGTCGACCGCCTGGGGGCGCAGCCGCTGGTCTGCCAGCTGCCGATCGGCGTCGAGAGCGATTTCGTCGGCATCGTCGATCTCGTGGCGATGAAGGCGGTCAAATGGCGCGATGAGACCCTGGGCGCCCAGTTCGATGTCGTCGAGATTCCCGCCGAGCTCTCCGAAAAGGCGAAGGAGTACCGGCAGAAGCTCGTCGAGACGGCGGTCGAGCAGGATGATGCCGCGCTCGAGGCCTATCTCGGCGGCGAGGAGCCGAGCGAGGAGACGTTGAAGCGGTGCATCCGCAAGGGCACCGTCGCCTTCAAATTCGTCCCCGTCCTCTGCGGCTCGGCCTTCAAGAACAAAGGCGTGCAGCCCTTGCTCGACGCCGTCGTCGATTTCCTGCCGGCGCCGACGGATGTCGCCGCGATCAGGGGCGTCAAGATGGGCACGGACGAGGAGATCGTCCGCAAATGCTCCGATGACGAGCCTTTCGCAGGCCTCGCCTTCAAGATCATGACCGACCCCTTCGTCGGCTCCCTCACCTTCGTTCGCATCTATTCGGGCGTCCTGCAAAGCGGCAGCCAGGTGCTGAACAGCGTCAAGGACAGTCGCGAGCGGATCGGACGCATGCTGCAGATGCATGCCAATCACCGCGAGGACATCAAGGAGGCAAGAGCCGGCGACATCGTCGCCCTCGCGGGTCTCAAGAACACGACGACGGGCGACACGCTCTGCGATCCCAATGCCGCCGTGGTGCTGGAGCGCATGGAGTTCCCCGATCCCGTCATCGAGATCGCCGTCGAGCCCAAGACGAAGGGCGACCAGGAGAAGATGGGACAGGCGCTGGCGCGGCTTGCGACCGAGGATCCCTCGTTCCGGGTGTCGGTCGATCACGAGAGCGGCCAGACGCGGATCAAGGGGATGGGCGAACTCCATCTCGAAATCATCGTCGACCGCATGAAGCGCGAGTTCAAGGTCGACGCCAATGTCGGCGCGCCGCAGGTCGCCTACCGCGAGACGATTACGCGCAAATCCGACGTCGACTACACGCACAAGAAGCAGACGGGCGGCTCGGGCCAGTTCGCGCGCGTCAAGATCCGTTTCGAGCCGCTGCCGCCCGGCTCAGGCTTCGAGTTCGCGAGCGAGGTCGTCGGCGGCAACGTGCCGAAGGAATACGTCCCCGGCGTCGAGAAGGGCCTCAGGGGCTCGCTCGAGAACGGCGTCCTCGCCGGCTTTCCGGTCATCGACTTCAAGGCCGTGCTCTATGACGGCGCCTATCACGACGTCGATTCAAGCGTGCTCGCCTTCGAGATCGCCGCGCGGGCGGCCTTCAAGGAGGGCATGATGAAGGCCGGGCCGAAGCTCCTCGAGCCGGTGATGCGGGTCGAGGTGGTGACGCCCGAAGACTACATGGGCGACGTCATCGGCGACCTCAACAGCCGGCGCGGCCAAGTGACCGGCATGGATCAGCGCGGCAATGCCCGCGTCATCAACGCCATCGTGCCGCTCGCCAACATGTTCGGCTACGTCAATACCCTGCGCTCGATGAGCCAGGGGCGGGCGCAGTACACGATGCATTTCGACCATTATGAGCAAGTGCCCCAGGCGGTCGCGGATGAAGTCCGCGCCAAGATGGCCTGAGTCGGAGCGGAGAAGAGAGCCATGGCGAAGGCGAAGTTTGAGCGGACGAAGCCGCATTGCAACATCGGGACGATAGGGCATGTTGACCACGGGAAGACGTCGCTGACGGCGGCGATCACGAAGGTTC
>JAJPHB010000078.1 GCA_021325525.1 Alphaproteobacteria bacterium | reverse complement strand
GTGTCGTAGCCCTGCGGCAGGGCCCGGATGAAATCGTCGGCGGCGGCCGCCTTGGCCGCGGCGATGATCGCCGCCTCATCGGCGCCGAAGCGGCCATAGGCGATATTGGCGCGCACCGTGTCGTCGAAGAGCGTGATCTCCTGGCTGACGAGGGCGATGGCGCCGCGCAGCGAGGCGAGGGTGACGCGGCGCACATCCTGCCCGTCGATGGCGATGCGCCCCTCGGACACGTCGTAAAAGCGCGGGATGAGGTTGAGGATGGTCGATTTGCCGGCGCCCGAGGGGCCGACCAGAGCCACGGTCTTCCCGGCCGGCGCCACGAGGTCGATGCCGGCGAGGGCGCGCGTGCCGTCGGCATAGGCGAAGCCGACGCCGGCAAAGCGGATCTCGCCGCCCGTGACCGCGAGCGGCCGCGCGCCCGGCGCGTCGCGAATGGTGGGTTCGATGTCGAGGACGTCGAAGACCCGCTGCGCCGCCGCCAGACCCTCCTGGAGGTTGGCGTTGAGCCCGGCGAGGCTCTTCATCGGTTGATAGGCGAGGAGAAGGGCGGTGATGAAGGAGAAGAAGGCGCCGGGCGTGCGCACGCCGGCGATGACCTGGTGCCCGCCATAGAGAATGACGATGGCGACGGCGACCCCGCCGAGGCTCTCCATCAGCGGCGATGCCGCCGAACGCGTCCGCGTCGCGCGGTTGATGAGCTTGACGATGCGGCGGATGAGGCGGCGGGCGCGCTCGGCCTCGTATCCCTCCATGCCGTAGGCCTTGACGTGCCGCGCGCCCTGGAAGGTCTGGTCGAGGAGCGTCGTGAACTGGCCGAGCTCGGCCTGGGTGTTGGCGGAAACGCGGCGCATGCGGCGGCCGATGCCGACGATCGGCCGCAGCGCCAGCGGGAAGACGACGAAGGAGGCGAGCGCCAGCACCCAATCCTGATAGAACATGAGAGCGACGAGGAAGACGACGGTGATCGCATCCTTGCCGATGCCGGCGAGGACGTTGGCAGCGGCCCCGCGCAGCAGATTGGCGTCATTGGTGAAGCGCGAGATGAGGCTGCCCGTCGAATTCGCGTGGAAGAAGGCGATGTCGGCCCGCATCAGCCGGGCGAAGAGGCTGGTCTGGACATCGGCGATGACGTTCTGGCCGACGATGGTCATCGTGACCGCCTGCGCATAGCTGGCGAGCCCCTTGATGATTGCGAGGGCGAGGACGCCGCCGGCCACCAGCCAGAGCAGCCGGTCGTCGTGGCCGATGAAGATGCGGTCGAGCACCGGCTGCATGAGCCAGGCATTGGCGGCCGTCGATCCCGCGACCACCAGCATCGCGGCGAGGGCGAGCGCGATCAGTCCGAGATAGGGGCGCAGGAATTCGCGCGTCAGGCGGCGGACGAGCGCCGCGGTGCCGTGACGCGCCGCCGCGCTGCCGGGACCCGGCGAAGGCTCGCGATTCTGCTCCACTGCCAATACCGCTGCGACCCGTCTGACGATGACCCGGCGCCGGCATCCCTTTGGCTGGCGCCGCGAATCCTACCATGGACTGCCGCGGCCGACCATCGCGCCGGCGCGCGGAGGGCCCCCGAGGCGCGGCAGTGTTAGCGGAGGCTTCGCCGCGTTGGCAAGGACGGCGTCGCGCGGGGGGCGCGGGCCCGGCGTCAGGATCGCTCGCTCTCCGCCTGCGCCATCATGGCGGCGATCGCCGTGCGGGTCGCTTCCGGCTGCGCCGCGACGGCGCGGCAGAGCGCGGCGAGGTCGCGGCGCAAGCCATAGACCTGATCGATGAGCGAGAGGACGAGCGGCAGCGCGCTCTCGTCGATGGCGAGATCGCGGCGGATCTCGCAGATGAGCTGCACGCGCGCTACGTCGATTTCGTCGAAGAGCCAGTCGCCGTCGCTCCTCTGGGGTCGGATCCAGCCGCTGCCGATCCAGCTCTCGAGCTCGGCCGATTCGACCGGAACCATTTCGAGCAGCGCCGTGCGTCGGATCATGACTCCACCATCTTGCGGCGAGGATCCTGGGGATGCCGCGGCGCCCAGTCGCGCAGGAACGCAGCGAGCTCGGGATCGGCAGGCGCGCCGATGACGAGCTTCAGCGTGACATACTGGTCGCCGGCGGCGCGGCCCGGCGCCGCGATGCCGCGCCCGCGCAAGCGCAGCACGGTGCCGCTGTCGGACGCCTTGGGAATGGTGAGCGCGACCGGGCCGCCGATCGTCGGCACCGTGATCTTGCCGCCGAGCACGGCTTCGGCGAGGGTGACCGGCACCTCGACATGGATGTCGTCGCCCTCACGGCGGAAGAAGGGGTGCGGGCGGACGTGAACGGCGACGAGCGCGTCGCCCGCCGGCCCGCCGCCCAATCCGGGCTCGCCCTTGCCGTTGAGGCGCAGCACCTGGCCGTCCTTGAAGCCGGCCGGAATGGTGACGTCGAGCATCTCGCCGGCAGCGAGCGAGATGCGCTTCTTGGCGCCGCGCGCCGCTTCGAGGAAGTCGATCTCGAGGGCGAAGGAGCGGTCGGCGCCGCGCATGCGGAAGCCGGCGCGGCCCTGGGTCCCGGCACCCCCCTGCCGCGCCTGCGCGAAGAAATCGGCGAAGATGCTGCCGAGATCCGCCTCCTCGAAGGGGCTGCCGCCGGGATGATATTTCCGGCCCTGCGGACCCTCGGCGTGGCGCCGGTAGAAGCTGCGCTCGGGGCGCTCGGCGCCCGAGGCGTCGATCTCGCCGCGGTCGAAGCGCGCCCGCTTTTCCGGGTCCGAGAGAAGGCCGTAGGCGGCGTTGATCGCCTTGAAGCGCGCCTCCGCCTCCTTCTTTCCCGGATTGAGGTCGGGATGGAATTCCTTGGCCAGCTTGCGGTAGGCGCGGCGGATCTCGGCCTCCGTCGCCGTGCGTTTGACGCCGAGAATCGCGTAAGGGTCGTCCGCCGCCATCCGAAAGACCGCAGCACCAGAGTCGCCGGCGTTCCAAGGCGCCGCGCCGCCTCGATCTGGGCACGGCGTGCGCCTCCGTCAAGCCGCCGCGCACGCCTCTCGCCGTGCGCCGCTGTCTT
Organism: Alphaproteobacteria bacterium; assembly: GCA_021325525.1. Taxonomy (GTDB): domain Bacteria; phylum Pseudomonadota; class Alphaproteobacteria; order ATCC43930; family CGMCC-115725; genus URHD0088. The sequence goes on along the minus strand of JAJPHB010000078.1, from coordinate 17,912 downwards.
CCTTATGCTGCCGATATGGTTAAGACACGGATCGCCATCATCGGGCTCGGCATGGCGGCGGCGCCGCATGCGCGCAGCCTTCTCGACCTCGCCGACCGCGTCGAGGTCGCCGGCGCCTTCACCCGCTCGGCCGAGCGCGCGGCGGCCTTCGCGGCGCAATTCCCGTTCCCGACGACGCAGGATCTGCGGGCGGTCATCGACGACCCGTCGATCACCGCCGCTCTCGTGCTGACGCCGCCCTGGACGCATCTCGATCTCGTGCGCGCGCTCGCCGCAGCAGGCAAGCACGTTCTCCTCGAGAAGCCGGTCGAAGCGACGACGGCGCGGGCGGCGCAGCTCGTCGAGGCCTGCCGGCGCGCCGGCGTCGCTCTGGGCATCGTGCTCCAGCACCGCTTTCGCCCGGCTGCCGTCGCCCTGGCGGAGCGGATCGCCGCCGGGGCGCTGGGGCGCATCGCCGCCGCTTCCGTCGCCATCCGCTGGTGGCGGCCGCAGAGCTATTACGACGAGCCCGGCCGCGGGACGATGGCGCGCGACGGCGGCGGCGTGCTCTTGACCCAGGCGATCCACACGCTCGATCTGTTCCAGAGCCTCGCCGGACCCGTCGCCGAAGTCGCGGCTTTCGCCGGAACCTCGATCCTCCACCGCATGGAGACCGAGGACATCGCCGGGGCGGCGCTCCGCTTTGCGAGCGGCGCGATCGGCACGCTCGACGCCACGACGGCGAGCTATCCCGGCTTCCCCGAGCGCATAGAGATCGTCGGCGAGAGTGCGACGGCGCTGCTCGTCGGCGGCGAGTTGACGCTCTTCCACCGCGACGGGCGGCGGGAAGAGCTGGGCGGCGCGCAGGCGACGGGCGGCGGCGCCGATCCGATGGCGTTCAGCCACGAGGCGCACCGCGCCCTCATCGCCGATTTCCTCGCCGCGCTCGATGAGGGTCGCCCGCCGCGCGTCAGCGGCGCGCAGGCGCTTGCCGTCCATCGCCTCATCGACGCGGTGCTGCGCTCGGCGCGGGAAGGGCGCGCCGTTCGGGTCGAGGCATGAGCATCCCGCCGAGCGACCGCGCGCGGATCGTCGCGCTCCTCGATTTCTGGTTCGGAGCGCCCGGCAGCGCCGAGCGCGACCGGCCGCGCGAGGTCTGGTTCGCGCGCGATGCCGAATTCGACGCCGCGTTGCGCCGCCACTTTCTCGTCGACCACGAGCGCGCCGCGGCGGGCGGCTGCGCCGCCTGGCGCGCGGAGCCCGATGCCACTCTGGCGCTCATCCTCCTTCTCGATCAATTGCCGCGGAACCTCTTTCGCGGCTCGCCGCGCGCCTTTTCCTGCGATGCCGCGGCGCTCGGCGCCGCGCGGCACTGCGTCGAGCGCGGCTGGGACCGGGACTTTCCCGTGGTGCGGCGCTGGTTCGTCTATATGCCCTTCATGCACAGCGAGCGCCTTGCCGATCAGCGTCGCTGCCTCGAACTGTCCTCGGCGCTGCGCGGCGATCCCGACAGCGCCGAGGAGATTCGCGCCGCCGAGCGGCATCACGAGATCATCGCGCGCTTCGGCCGGTTCCCGCACCGCAATGCGATTCTGGGACGCCCGAGCACGGAGGAGGAGGAGGCGTTCTTGCAGGAGGCCCACTCCTCCTTCTGAGGCTACTGGTGCAGCATCAGGATGCCGCCGCCGATCAGCAGCACGCCGACGAGCTGCGGCACGCCGAACGGCTCGTGCCAGAGGAAATGGGCGGCGAGGCCGACGACGATGTAGCTCGCCGAGACGCTGGGATAGGCGAGCGAGATCGGAATGCGCTTGATCGCGATGATGTAGAAGATCGCGCCCAGCACGTAGATGGCAAAACCGAGGATCGTGAACGGGTTCAGGAACTGCGCGATGATCGTCGAGGCGCCGTCGGAGCCGGCTTTGAGGGCGATCTGGCCGGCGACTCCGCAGAGGATGCCGATGGCGAGCGCGGCGTAGTAGGGAAGCATCGGGATCAGGCCCTGCGAACGGCGAGCGGCTCGATGCCGGTGCCGGGTTGCGCGTCCTCTTGCGCGCTGCGGTTGCGCTCGACCGCCGCCACCACCGCTTGGGGCTTGTGGTTGGCGGTCAGATAGAGCCGGCCCAGATACTCGCCGACGATGCCGAGAATGAGAAGCTGCACGCCGGAGAGGAGGAGCACGGCCGCCATCAGCGAGCCCCAGCCCTGGGGCGTCGCGAAGAACATCGCCTCGATGAAGACGAAGACCGTCGCGAGCGCGCCGAAGAGGCTGAGGGCGAGCCCGGTCAGCGTGCTGAGCCGCAGCGGCATGACGGAGAAATTGACGAACATGTTGAGCCACAGGCGGACAAGGCGGCGCATTGTGTAATTGCTGCGGCCGGCGGGGCGGGGCAGATGCTTCACTTCGAGACGGCCGATATTCTGCGTCACCTGCAGGATGAGGCCGTCGATATAGGGGAAGGGCCCGGCATAGCGCGTGATCTCGCCGGCGACGAAGGCGCTGAGGCAGCGGAAGCTCGAGAGGTAGAGGCCTTTCGGCTTGTCGAGCAGCAGATCGGCGACGCGATTGGTGAAGCGGCTGCCGAGGTTGCGCCAGGCGGCATGCTCCTTGACGCCGTAATGGGTGTAGACGACTTCATGGCCGGTGCGCTGCGCGAATTCCAGGAGACGCGCGACCTCCTCCGGCGGATTCTGCAGATCGTCGTCCATGGTGACGATCCAGGCGCCGCGCGCATGGCGCAGCCCCGTCAGGACGGCATTGTGCTCGCCGAAATTGCGGGCGAGGTCGACGAGCGTGATCGGCACCGCCGACGACCGCAGCAGCTCGCGGCAGACGGCGCGGCTGTCATCGGGGCTGCCGTCATTGACGAGCACGATCTCGTGGCCGCCGGGAATGGCGAGCGCCGCCAGCGCGGCGACGAGCCCGCCCACCGTCTTCCCGCCATTGTAGACGGGGATGACGATGCTGAGGGTGACGGGCGGGCGGCTCACGCCTTCACCGCGATCGCGAGCAGAGAGCCGCCGAAGGGCAGCGTCACGCCGGAATTGAGCAACATCGTCTCGAACCTCACGAGCGCATGAAACGCCGCCTCGACCGGTGCCGGATAGAGCATGACATCGCTCCGCGCAATCCGGCTGCGCGCGAAGGTACGGCGGATCGCCATCAGCGGAAAGAGCAAGGTGTTCCAATAGCTCATCTCGATGGGGGCGAAATCGGCCTCGGCGAGGAGCCGGGCGAGGCGCCGCCGTGTATAGCGGCGGACATTGTGCACGGCGCGATCATGCGCCGAGAGCAGCCATTGATAGGCCGGCAGGTTGAGGATGAGGATGCCGCCCGGGGCAAGGCAGCGGCGGAACTCGCCGAGCGCCCGGCCCTCCGCGACGGCGCGGTGGCAGAGGAGATCGGCGCTGAGGATCGCGGCGAGGGAGGCGTCGGCGAAAGGGAGCGCGTCGGCCGAGCCGACGCAGACGGCACAGCCCGCCTTTGCCCGCGCTGCGGCGCAGGCATCGGGATCGAGGTCGAGCCCGATCGCGGCCGTCTCCGGGAACGAGCGGCGCAGGCGCGCGAGCAGCCCGCCGGTACCGCAGCCGGCATCGAGCACCCGTCCCGCTGCGGCCTCGGCCGCGCGATGCCGTGCCAAGGCGGCGAGGAGATGGGCGTGAAGGCCGCGGAACCACCACATCGTGTCCTCGACGGCGTTCAGCCTTTCGTATTCGGCGCGTTCCAAACGGCGGCATCCTAGCGGTGGGGCGCCGCGCGGCGCGCATGGGCGAGCGTCGTCGCGGCGGGATGCGGCCGCTCCTGCGCCGCGACGACCGCCCGGCGGTCGAGGACGACCGAGAGCAGCGCGCCCATCCGCTCGACACGGTAGACCACCGTGCCCGGCAGGGATTTGTGGCAATTGTCCTTGGTGAAGGCGATGAAGAAATCGGCATGGGCGCGGTCATTGGAGAAGACGAAGTTCTTCGGAAAGAAGTAATCGGCCGAGATCGGCGGGCCGCAGACCGCGACGGTGAAGTCGTGGTCCATGAAGTCGGCGCCGTATTGCGCTTCGAGATAGGCTTCGAGCCCGTGCACCGCCTCGTCGTAAGAGTTCGCCCAGTAATCCAGCTTGAAGAGTCCCTGCGCGCCTTCGACGCCGCCGATGAAGCCGTTGTAATAGACGTATTCATTGGGGTGGAGCATCGCCATCACCGAGAGATGCGCGGCCCCGTAGAGGGCGAGCGCCGCGTAAGCGGCCGGCCGAAAGGAGGAGCGGTCGAGCCGGCTCAGCAGGCGATCGGCGACCAGCGCCGCCGCGACGGCGATCGGCGGCAGCACGAAGATGAAGTGCCGCATGCCGTCGAAGAGGACGGCATGGATGGCGATGGCGTAGGCGATGGGAAAGACTATGGCGAGCGCCAGGAGAAAGTGGCGCAGCAGCGAGGAGAGCGGCGGGCGGGGCGAGCGGCGGAGGGCGAGCCACGCCGCAATCGGCGCCGCCGCGGCGAGGACGAGCACCAGCTCGGGCAGCGCCAGCACGAGATATGTGGGCAGATAGGCCCAGGGCAGATCGGTCACCGGCAGGAACTTGCCGGCGAAGAGCGTCGGATAGGGAAAGGTCTCGTGCGAGAAGAAGGTGAGCGCGCGCAGGGGATTGGCGATCGGATGGCGCTGCGCCCAGGGCCAGAAGATCAGCATCACCGGATACGCGACGGCGGCCGCCGGCAGGAGCGCGCGCCAAGCCGCGCTCCAGCCCGCGCCGATCAGCGTCGGGAAGCGGCGCTCCAAGGCGGCGCGACCCAGCGCGTGCAGCGTCAGGATGAGACCCAGATAGCAGAGGACGAGCAGGCCGCCGACGCGAACGCCGAGGGCGAAGCCGGCGGCGATGCCGAGCTTCGCCACCAGCAACCAGTGCGGCCGCGGCAGCGCCGGAATCATGCGGGCGATGTAGTAAAGCGACCAGGTCATGCCGACGGCGAAGGGCACGTCCTTGGGATTGTTGAACATCTGCCCGTAGTAATTCGGGATCGCGGCGAGGAAGAGCGCCGCCATGAAGCCGGCGCGCGGACCGCCGAGGCAGCGCCCGAGCTTCCAGCAGCCGGCGAGGCCGAGCACGCCGACGAGCCCGTTCAGCAGATGACGCGTCTCGTAGGTGCCGAAGGGGGAGACGAGGTTGAGCGCCGCCGCGATCGTGTCGAAGGCGGCGCCGTAATTGTAGAGATTGAGCCAGTCGAGGCTGCGCGTATCGGTGAAGAAACTGAGATAGTATTGGAGGACGAAGACGCCGTACCAGTTATGGACGTCCTCGTCCCAGGTCACGCCGTAATCGCGGAAGGTGAGGGCTACGGCGAGCGTGACGAGAACCAGCAAGGCGGCGGCCGCGCGGTCCCAGGTCCAATCGAGGGCGCGCCTCTTGAATAGCCCCTCTCCGCCGCGAAGTGAGGGAGAGGCGGGGGTGAGGTGGTTTCGCCGCTTCTCGGCGATCGCCGAGGAATCCCCCACCTCACCCGACCTCTCCGCCCCCGGCCCTGGGGGCGGAGAGGGGCGAGCGCGCGCGACCAAAGGCGGGTCTGCGCTCATTTCCGCTAGCCGAGTCCGCTCTCGGCCATGAGCCGCGCCAGCACGCGCTCGCTCGAGAAGAATTCGACGGCGAGGCCGCGCGCCGCCCGGCTGTGCCGGGCGTAGTCGCGGTCGATCGCGGCGATCGCCGCCACCGCCTCCTCCATCGTCGAGAACTGGAAGAGGCCCTCGCCGACCGGGAAGAGCCTGTCGAAGCCCGTCCGCATGGTGACGACCGGACGGCCCGAGGCGAGGTAGCAGACGCTGCGGTCGCTGAACCAGCCGCTGTTCGGCCGCACATAGATATCCTTCGCCACGGTGAACTCGCCGCGGGAATCGCGGATGAACTCGGCATAGGGCGCCATGCCGGCGGAGACGGGGCGCGGGTCGACGAGGCGCCAGCCCTTGGCGCGGAGCTCGGCCTCGACGGTGCCGTCGGGCGGCAGCATCGCCATTGTGAAGCAGCCCTCGGCGCGCCGCGGCAGGTCGAGGAAGCGGAGGAAATTGACGTGCTTCGACCAGAGATAGCTGGTGCCGGCGAAATCGATGTTCTTGCCCTTGTTCTCCCAGGTGGCGATCGTCGTGAAGCAGGGCGGCCGGCGGTCGTCAACCGGCCACAGCTCGGGAATGACCGGCGGGCGCGTCGGCCGCCAGTCGATGCCGCTCAGCGGCACCGGGCAATCGCCCGAGCCGATATTCTCGCCATAGGTGAAGAAATGCGTATGCGCCTGCAGGTAGTCGCGGGCGGCGGGATCGGCCTTCGCGTATTTGATCTGCTCGTAGACGGGGTCGGTATCGACCATGATGCGGATGGGACAGGCCATGTGCTCGTCGCGCAGCCGCGTCGCGCCGCAGAGATTGATGAGCGCGTCGCTCTCGCGATAGAGCCGCCGCACCGCCTCGCGCGAGAGGCCGTGATAGACGTCGTTGATGGCGTCCCAATAGGCCCAGCGGCCGCCGAGACCGTGCGCCTCCATCATCCGCTGCACATAGGCGACGTTGTAGGCGCAGTCCATGACGACGCTGTTGGCGTGCGGGTCGTAGGGATTGGCGCCGCCATCCTCGATGTACCACGCCTCGTAGCCGAGCCGCTCGAGGCCGAGGAGGTAATGCATCGCCTGCCAGGCGATGCCGCCCAAGGGCATTTGGCCGACAAAATGGAGGAGGAGGATCCGCCCGCGCTTCTTCACCGCACGCTTTCCCTGTTCGTGCGGCAGCGCTGGGGCGCTGCCGGCAATGCGGCGACAACGCCGGAGGCGAGCCGATTATTCATCGGCAAGGCGCGCATAGACGTCGCCCGAACCGTGCCGAGAAGGCAGCGCCTCGAGGTGCCGGCTCATCTCGGCGGCACTGCACCATTCGGGAAGCGCGAGGCGCATCGTCTCGCCCGCCGAGAGATTGAAGCGGTAGCGTCCGAGCGCGGCGAGCCGCGCGATCGCTTCGAGCGCGATATCGCTGGCGGCGGCGAGGTATTCGAGCGAAAGCGCGGGAAGCGGCTGGCTCAGCCCTTTCAGCACCTCGGCCTCATAGCCTTCGACATCGATCTTGCAGAAAGCGGGAAGGCCATGCTCGGCGATAAGGGCGTCGAGCGTCGTCACCGCGACGGGCGGCCGCTCCGTCCAGGCGATGGCGCGGAACTCCGCCCGTTGCGCGACGCGCGCGACCCAGTGCCGCGAGAGCGAGGCCACGGTCGGATTGGCGGCCGCGGCCAGCATCGTCGCCCGGCCGGGAGCGGCGCCGACCGCAGCTTCGCAAAGCCGCACGCGCGGATTGCCGCCATAGAGCCAGCGCAGGACGCGCATCAAATGCGGCTGCGGCTCCAGCGCGACGACGCGGGCGCCGAGCGCCAGGAAGTGCCCGGTCCGGTCGCCGAGATGGGCGCCGATATCGAAGCAGAGATCGCCTCTGCGGATGAAGCGCCGGTAAAGACCGCGGGCCCGGCGCCGCTTCGCCGGATTGCCGTAGTAGATGGCGGCCGAGCGGGCGATCCCGTAGGACTGCCGCAGCGCCAGAGCGAAGCCGCTCATGCCGCGCCGCGCCGCGGCCCGGACGGTCTCGCCGAGACGACGGCGATATCGCGTGTTGCCGAGAGCGCTCGCATCGCGTTCACCCTAATGGGCGATGCCCGCGCCTGCAACGCGCGGGGGGCGCCGCGCGAGCGGCGGCGTCCCGACGAGGGTTGAAGGTGATCCTGTGGCGTGTTAGGCAACCGCATGTTCGACGAGATCAAGGCTTGGCTCGAAGGGTCCGGCAAGCCGGCGGAGGGAGGCGGGGATAAGAACCGGGAACTCCGCCTCGCCGTCGCCGCGCTGCTGGTCGAGGCGGCGCAGATCGACGACCGCTTCTCGGAAGACGAGCGGAAGGTCATTTTCCGCCTGCTGGAGCGGCATTTCGCCCTCGGCGCCGACCAGGCCCGCGCGCTCTTCGCCGCTGCGAGCGAGATCGCCGAGCGTTCGGCGCAGCTCTTCCGCTTCACCCGGATCATCAACGATCGACTGCCGCCGGAGCGGCGGGTCGAGGTGATCGAGATGCTCTGGGAAGTGGCCTATGCCGATGGCCGTCTCGATGCGCTCGAGGATGCGCTCTTGCGCCGGATCGGCGGATTGATCTATGTCCCGGATCGCGAGCGCGGCGCCGCCCGGCAGCGGGTGCTGAGCCGCCGCTCCGGCACCGCCGCGCCGACGGAAGAGCCGAGCCAAGCCGCAGGAGCGCCGGGGCCCTCACACTTGCCAGAAGAGTCAACGCGATGACCTACGTCGTCACCGAAGCCTGCATCAAATGCAAGTACCTCGACTGCGTCGAAGTCTGCCCGGTCGACTGCTTTTACGAAGGCGCCAACATGCTCGTCATCCACCCCGACGAGTGCATCGATTGCGGCGTTTGCGAGCCGGAATGCCCGGCGGAGGCGATCATTCCCGACAGCGAGAGCGGCGCCGAAAGATGGCTCGAAGTCAATCGGCAATACGCGGCGAGCTGGCCCAATATCACCCGAAAGGGTGAGCCGCCCGCCGATGCCGATGAGTGGAAAGGGGTTGCGGACAAGTTCGAGAGATTCTTCGACCCTTCGCCCGGCAAGCGGTGATCCCTCCCCCGATCCCGGCGCGGCGCGCGGTTTTGTGAAGCTTTCCAGCGTTCTGCGCCCGGCGCATGGCTGGGATGCTGGTTTTTGCCGGCGAATTTTGCTATGTTGCCGGCTCCTGGGCGGACCCGGAGGAAGCTCCGGGCGCTCGCGCTTTTCGAGGCTTGGTCGCAGTGCCGGCGAGCGGGGTTCCGCCGTTGTCGTCGTTGCGGCGTGCGGAAGCGCGGCGTCGCCGCCGGTGGCACCAGTCGCTGGAATGAGAGAAGATGATGTCCGAAAAGGCCATGTTTGGAGAGGGTGATTTCGTGGTCTATCCGACGCATGGCGTCGGCAAGATCCTCGGCATCGAGACGCAGGAGATCGCCGGCCATACGCTCAGCGTCTTCGTCGTGCATTTCGACAAGGACCGCATGACCTTGCGCGTGCCGCTCGGCAAGGCCAAGGTGTCGGGCCTCCGCCGGCTGTCGAGCCGCAAGGAGATGGACATCGCGCTCACCAAGCTGAAGGGCCGCTCCAAGGCGAAGCGGACCATGTGGAGCCGGCGCGCCCAGGAATACGAGGCGAAGATCAATTCGGGCGATCCCGCCTCGATCGCGGAGGTGGTGCGCGATCTCTATCGCAATGTCGGCCAGCCCGAGCAGTCCTACAGCGAGCGGCAGATCTATCAGGCGGCGCTCGACCGCCTCGTGCGCGAATTCGCCGCTGTCGAGCGGATCGATGAATCGACCGCGACGCAGCGCGTCGAGCAGATGCTGAACGCGGCCTGATCGTGTCGCCCGCGGGGGGCGGGCAGGCGCCCGCCGCCGCCCCGAACGGGTCCCGTCCCGGCGGTGCGCCGGGTGAAGGCGGCAGACGAGAGCGCTTTGCGCGGCTCGTCCGGGCGCAGCGTATCTGGGCGGTCGCCGCCATCCATGGCGAGGCCGAACGGCTGGAGCGCCTGCACGACCGGCTGGGACGCGCCTGGGAGCGCGGCGACCGTCTCGTCTATCTCGGCAATTTCCTGGGTCGGAATGCCGGCGCCGCCCGGACCGTCGACGAGATTCTCGGCTTTCGCCGCGCCGTCCTGGCGCTGCCGCGCAGCTTCGCCGGCGACGTCGCCTTCCTGCGCGGCAGCCAGGAGGAGATGTGGCAGAAGCTGCTGCAGCTTCAATTCGCGGTCAGCCCGCGCGACGTGCTGCAATGGATGCTCGATCAGGGCGTCGCGGCGACGCTTCAGGCCTATGGCGGCGATCCGCAGCAGGGCTTTGCCGCCTGCCGCGAAGGACCGCGCGCCTTGACGCGCTGGACGAGCGCGCTGCGCGCGCAGCTCAACGCCATGCCCGGCCACAGCCAATTCCTCGGGGCGCTGCGCCGCGCCGCCTTGACCGATGACGGGCGGCTTCTCTTCGTCCATGCCGGGCTCGATGCCACGCGGCCGCTCGACACCCAGGGCGACGCCTTCTGGTGGGGCGGCCGGCGGCTGCTCGAGCTGGCGCGGCCCTATGCCGGCTTCCGGCGGGTGATCCGCGGCTTCGACCATCTCCACCGCGGGGTCGTCGAGGCGGAATTCGCCACCTCGATCGACGCCGGCTGCGGCTTCGGCGGCGAACTCGTCGCCGTGTGCTTCGCCCCCGACGGCGCGGTGCTGCAGACGGTTTCGTCCTAACATCCTGTCTTTTATCACTCTTTATGGTCGAAAGCAGCGCCGCCTTCCCCTCATGAAGGACAGATGGCGCAACCTTCGCAGGGGCCGCATCGTTTGTTCGGCGGCCGGCGCAGACGCCGGACGGCGGGGGGCAGGCGACCATGGCACATATCGACGATCCCGAAACGCAGAAAGCTAATCTCAGCTTCATCAAGACCTCGATGAAGCAGCCTCTGCTGCTGCGCGATCACGAATTCGAGCTGGCGCGGCAATGGCGCGAGGACGGCGATGTCGCGGCGCTGCATGAGCTCGTCCGCTCCTATACCCGCCTCGTCGTCGCCACGGCGGCGCGCTTTCGCAATTACGGCCTGCCGATGGGCGATCTCGTCCAGGAAGGCAATGTCGGGCTGATGCAGGCGGCCTCGCGCTTCGAGCCCGATCGGGAGGTGCGCTTCTCGACCTACGCCGCCTGGTGGATCCGCTCGGCGATGCAGGACTACATCCTGCGCAACTGGTCGATCGTGCGGACCGGCACGACGGCCGCGCAGAAGTCGCTGTTCTTCAACCTCCGCCGCCTGCGCGCCAAGATCGAGGACGCCTCCGGCCGCGGCCTCACCCATGAGGGCCGGCAGACGATCGCGCGCGAGCTCAAGGTGGAGATCGGCGAGGTCGAGGCGATGGAAACGCGCCTCGGCGCCGTCGACCAGTCGCTCAACGCGCCGATCAGCGACAGCGGCGAGGATGACTGGCAGGATTTCCTCTCCGACGGCCGGCCGAGCCCCGAGGATGTCGTCATCGGCCTGCGCGACAGCGAGACGCGCTCGCGGTGGCTTGCGGAAGCCTTGCGCGAGTTGAGCCCGCGCGAGCGCACGATCATCGCCCAGCGCCGGCTGCGCGAGGAAGGCGCGACGCTGGAGGAGCTCGGCCGCGCGCTCGGCGTCTCCAAGGAGCGCGTGCGCCAGCTCGAGCACCGCGCCCTCCTGAAGCTCCGCGTCTCGATGGAGCGGCACGTCGACATGCCGACCGACCTCTTCCTCGAACGCGGCTGAGGGCTTTCGTCGATCTCCCATCACTCATCGTCGCCGGGGTGCCGTCATCGCGAGGAGCGAAGCGAGCGCGGCGATCCAAAAGCTTGCCCGGGCATGCTGGATAGCTTCGCTGCGCTCGCCATGACGGTGAATCGGCCTCCACCCGCCCCCTCGCTTTCGCCCGGCGCCTCGGCTAGCGTGGCCTTTCGCTTTCGGGGGCACGGCCGGGAATGGGCGCGGATGCGGTCCAGGAGCAGCTCGCCGCCTCGCTGATCGGCGCTGCCGTCGGCGACGCTGCGCTCGCCGAGCTGCGCTCGGAATGCGCCTGGCTCAGCCTGCCGGGCGGCAGCGCCCTCTTTTGCGAGGGCGAGGAAGGAGACGCGCTCTATATCGTCATCGCCGGCGCGCTCGCGGTCACGGTGCGGACGGAGGACGGGCGCGAGAGTCTCGTCGCGCAGGTGCGGCCCGGCGAGGTGGTGGGCGAGATGGCGCTCATCTCGCATGAAACGCGCAGCGCCACCATCACCGCCTTGCGCGACAGCGAGCTCCTGCGCCTCGACAAGGACGGGTTCGAGCGGCTGCTCGAGCGCGTCCCGCGCGCCATGATGCCGCTCGTGGCGCAGCTCGCGCAGCGCCTTCGCCAGACGATCCACCACAAGCTGCCGACGCCGATCCCGCGCACCGTCGCGATCCTGCCGATGAGCCGGGCGGTGCCGGGCGCCGCCTTCGCACGCGAGCTCGCCACCGCGATCGGCGAGCGCGGGCGGCGCGTCGAGCTCGTCGACCGCGCCGCCGAGGCGCAAGCGACCGAGTGGTTCACGGCGCTGGAGACGGCCCGCGATCTCGTCCTCTACCTCACCGATCCCGAGGTCTCGCCGTGGAGCCGGCTTTGTCTGCGCCAGGCCGACCGCATCTTGCTCCTGGCCCATGCCGGCGAGCCGGCGGAGCCGGCGCTGCTGCAGATGCTCTCGGCCCTCGGCGCCGTCAAGCGCCCCATGGATCTCGTCGTCCTCGACGAGGAGGCGGCCTGGCGCGAGGCGCAGCCGATCGGCTGGGACGACCGTCTTGCCGTCGACCTCATCTGCCGCCTGCGGCGCGGCCATCACGGCGATCTCGCCCGCCTCGCGCGCCTCCTCACGGGCCGCGCCATCGGCCTCGTCCTCTCGGGCGGCGGCGCCCGCGGCTTTGCCCATATCGGCGTCATCCGGGCGCTGCGGCAGATGCAGGTGCCGCTCGATCTCCTCGGCGGCTGCAGCATGGGCGCCATCATAGCGGCCGGCGTCGCCGCCGAATGGGACGATCGCGAGCTCGCCGCCAATATGCGCAAGGCCTTCGTCGCCTCCAACCCGGTCAACGATTACGCCCTGCCGCTGCTCGCCCTCGTCCGCGGCGGCAAGGTGGCGAGCCGGCTCGTCGAGCATTTCGGCGAGGTCGCGATCGAGGATCTGCGGCGCCCTTATTTCTGCGTCTCCTCCGATCTGCGGAGCGGCGAGCTCGTCGTCCATCGCCGCGGCAAGCTGTGGCGCGCCCTGCGCGCCAGCGTCGCCATTCCGGGGCTGCTGCCGCCCGTCATCGAGGGCGACGCCGTCCTCGCCGATGGCGGCGTCATGAACAATCTGCCGGTCGATGTCATGCGCGGTCTGAAGCGCGGCCCGGTGCTCGGCGTCGATGTCGCGAGCGACCGCGCCCTCGGCGCCCTCGCGACGGGGCGCGGCGGGCGCGGCTCGCTCTGGGCGCTGCTCCGCTCGGCGCGCCGCGTCCCGCCCATCGTCGACATCCTGGTCCGCGCCGGGACAGTCAGCAGCGACGCGCAGTCGCGCATGCAGCGCCAGCATCTCGAGCTCCTCTTCGAGCCGCCGCTCGAGAAGATCGACATTCTCGATTGGCACGCCTTCGATCGCGCCATCGACATCGGCTACCGGCACGCGATGACGGTTCTCGAAGGCCCCGGCGCCGCGTTTCTGAAGCAAGCCTAGCAGGCGAGCATGGCGGCGCGGGTGGCGAGCTTCCGGCGCGGCCGGCCGGGCGGCGCGGCGGCGCGCTCGGCGGCGTCGATGCGTTGCCAATGCGCGTGATCGACGACGCGGACGCCGCGCCCGGCAAGCAGCTTTGCGAGCCCGGCGCCACCGGGCCTTCCGGCGGCGCTCGTCTCGGCGGCAAGGCGCTGCGCCACGCCATGGGCTTCGGCGCGGTTCGTCGCGATCGTTCCGGAAGGCCCGCGCTTTGCCCAGCCGACGACGTAAAGCCCCGGGGCGATGCGCCCCCTGTCATTGGCGAAGACGCCGTCCTGCGGCGCGAGCGCGCAGCAGGCGGCGGCTCGGTAGCCGATGCAGCGGATGACGAGATCGGCGGGGAGCGTGAAGGTTTCATCGGAGTCGCTGTAGCCGGTCGCCGTCGGCATTTGCCGTCGGAACAGCGCCGCGGCGACTCTCCCGGTGCCGCTGAAGGCGACCGGCTTCGCGCGGAAGTGAAAGCGGATCGTCACCTCCCTCTCGGGGCGCGAAGCGGCGAAACCTTCGAGGAGGCGGATGATCGCCGGATTGGGCGCGCTCTCGGCGGCGGGAAGATCGGCGGCATCGACGCGCGGCGCCGCGCGCGCGAGTGCGCCGAGCTCGCTCAGCTCCTGGGCGGCGAAGCCGGCTTCGGCGGGGCCGCGCCGCCCGACGATGTGGATCTCTGAGAGCGGCATCGCGGCGAGCGCCGCCTCGACCGCGGGGTCGATGTCGCTCGCCGCCAGCTCGGCCGGCGTCTTGGCGAGGAGCCGCGCCACGTCGAGCGCGACATTGCCGTTGCCGATGAGGATGGCGGAGCGGACGCCCTGGAGCGGCGGCGCGCTCGCCGCGTGATCGGGATGGCCGTTGTACCAGCCGGAAAAGGCGCCGGAGCCGACGACGCCGGCCAATGCCTCGCCGGGAATGCCGAGCGCCTTGTCCTCGCAGGCGCCCGTCGCGAGGACGACGGCGTCATAGAGGTGGCGCAGCTCGGCGAGGCTGACATCGCGGCCGATCTCGACATTGCCCCAGAAGCCGACGCCCTCGCGCGCCAGCACGCGCTCGAAGACGCGGCTCACCGCCTTCGTTCCCTGGTGGTCGGGCGCGACGCCGGCGCGGACGAGCCCGAAGGGCGTCGGCAGCCGCTCGATGACGTCGATCCGGCACCCCGGCGCGGCGCGCAGCAATCCCTCGGCGAGATAGCAGCCGGCGGGGCCGCTGCCGATGACGGCGATGTGGAGCGTCATGCGGTGCGGCAATGCCGCTTAGTTACTGAAGCCGCACATATTCGTATTCGACCGGCAGGTTGTTGATGCCGCGGTCGGGAGGGGCGATCCAGGCCGCCACCTTGCCGGGCTCGACGACGCGCTGCATGAGGCTGATGACGAAGGCGCGGTCTTCGGCCGTGGGCAGCCATTCCGCCTGCCGCCGCTGCCACTCGGCCGCGGCGATCGGGGTGCCGGAGGGATCGACGGAGCGCCCCGCCCAGGCGCCGATCGAGCGGCGGAAGCGGGGCGAGGGCAGGCGCAGCTCGGCCGCAAAGCCGGCCTTGGCGATGAGGCGGTTCCAGCGCTTCACGCCGATCTCGCAGTCGCGGATATAGGCGCTGCGCGTCGCCTCGTTCATGGCGTTGCGCAGCGGCACCTCCTCGCTGCCGACGTCGCTCTCGCCCGCCGGGACCGCGATCGTCTGCGTTCCTTCGAGGGCCAGATGATCGGCGTAATTCGCCTCGTCCGGCCGTCCCTTGATGCCGGCGCCGAAATAGCTCGCGGCGTTCGAGGAAATTTCCGCGCCGAAGAGGTCGAGCGAGGAGCTGAACCAGAAATTGAGGTATTTCTGGATGGTCGGCAGGTCGATGGCGCCCGCCGCCCGGACACGGTCCGGCTCCTCGGTGCCGAGCGCCTTCATCACTTCGAGGGTGCGGCGCACGGTCCGGGCGATGCCGGTGTCGCCGACGAACATGTGATGCGCCTCCTCGGTCAGCATGAACTGGCAGGTGCGGGCGAGCGGGTCGAAGCCCGATTCGGCGAGGCTCTTCAGCTGGAACTTGCCGTCGCGGTCGGTGAAGTAGGTGAACATGAAGAAGGAGAGCCAGTCGCCGATCGGCTCGTTGAAGGTGCCGAGGATGCGCGGCTTGTCGGCGTCTCCCGAATGGCGCGCCAGCAGCGCCTCCGCCTCCTCGCGCCCGTCGCGGCCGAAATAGGCGTGGAGGAGATAGACCATGGCCCAGAGATGGCGTCCCTCTTCGACATTGACCTGGAAGAGGTTGCGCAGATCGTAGAGCGAGGGGCAGGAATGCCCGAGCAGCCGCTGCTGCTCGACCGAGGCGGGCTCGGTGTCGCCCTGCGTCACGATGAGGCGGCGCAGAGTCGAGCGGTGCTCGCCCGGGACCTGCTGCCAGGCGGGCTTGCCGAACTCGTCGCCGAAGCCGATGCGGCGGTCGGGAACGGGGTCGGCGAGGAAGATGCCCCAGCGGTAGTCGGGCATGCGCAGCGCCCCGTAGGTCGCCCAGCCCTTGGCGTCGACCGAGGTCGCGGTGCGCAGATAGACCTCGGATGCCATGAAATCCGAGGGGCCCATCTCGCGCCACCAATCGAGAAAGCGCGGCTGCCAATGCTCGAGCGCGCGCTGCAGCGTCTTGTTGCCGGCGAGGTCGACATTGTTGGGAATGCGCTCCTGGTAGTCGATCGCCATCACACCCGCTCCCAATCGAATTGCGCCTTGCGGCCGGTGCCGTAGAGTTTGAGGGCGCCGCGCTCGCCGACCGCGTTGGGGCGCGTGAACACCCAGTTCTGCCAGGCCGAGAGGCGGCCGAAGATTTTGCTCGCCATGGTCTCGGCGCCGGGAAAGCGCAGGCTCGCCTCCATGCCGGTGAGGGCGTCAGGCGAGAGGCTCGCCCGCTCTTCGAGAGCGAGGCGGATCTCCTCCTCCCAATCGAGCGCGTCCGGCGTCAGCGTCACGAGGCCGAGGGCGCGCGCGGCAGCAGCATCGAGCATTTCGTCGCGGCGGGCGGCGATGCGCGCGAGCGCCGCCGCGTCGCCAGCAAAGCGCGTCGCGAGGCGCGTGCGGTCGTTCGCCGTCGGGAAGGCGCCGAGATTGGCCTCGCCGAGGGCGATGCGGGGACCGTCCGCGTCCTCCAGCATGTAGCTGCGGTCGGCGGCGAGCGCGAGTTCGAGGAGAGTTCCGGCGAAGCACGAGCCCTCGTCGATCACCGCGAAAAGGCTGCGCGAGCAGGTTTCGAGCCGCGCCAGGGTGCGGCGGATCATGCCGATGGTCTCGCGCACGAGCCAATGGTCGCGATGCGCCAGCATGTGACGGTCGGAGGCCAGCACCGCCGCGCTCTCACCCGCCGTCTTTAGGACGAGCGTTCCCGCTTCGCGGTGGTTGGCGCGGAGCGTCAGGATGGCGTCGTCGAGCTCGCGCGCCATGGCGAGCGGCCACCAGGCATCGCCCGCGGCGAGAATGCCGGCGAGATCGCGGGGCTCGCCGCTGCCGGGCGCGCGCACCGTCAGCGTCGCGAGGCGCCGGGCGGGGTCGAGCGCCACCGCGACGAAGCGGTAACGATAGCCCCCCGCATCGGCTTCGCGGCCGAGCGGCCGCAGCGTAATCCCGCGCTCGCCCGCCGGCCGGCCGCTCGCCGCCGCCAGCGCCGCCGCGCGCGCAGCGACCGTCTCGGCGAAGCGCTGCGGCGGCGCGATATGGTCGACGAGGCCCCATTCCTTGGCGCGCGCGGCGCGGACGCCCTCGGCAGTCGTGCAGAAGAGATCGGCGAGGTCGCGCCGCACGCGCCGCTTGTCGACGAGGCGCGTCAAGCCGCCGGTGCCGGGAAGGACGCCGAGAAGCGGCACCTCCGGCAGGCTGACCGTGGTCGAGCGGTCATCGACCATGACGATCTCGTCGCAGGCAAGCGCCAGCTCGTAGCCGCCGCCGGCGCAGGCGCCGTTGACGGCGGCGAGGAATTTGAGGCCGGAATGGCGGCTCGAATCCTCGATGCCGTTCCGCGTCTCGTTGGTGAATTTGCAGAAATCGACCTTCGCCGCGTGCTCCGCCTGGGCCAGCATGTAGATATTGGCGCCGGCGCAGAACATGCGCTCCTTGCCCGAGGCGATGACGACGCAGCCGATCTCGGGATGCTCGAAGCGGATGCGCTGCAGGGCGTCGTGAAGCTCGACATCGACGCCGAGATCGTAGGAATTGAGCTTCAGCTTGTAGCCGGGCGCGATCCCGCCCTCCTCATCGACATCGAGAGTGAGGCGGGCGATCGGCGGTTCCAGATCGAGCCGCCAGTGACGGTAACGATCGGGATGCGTCTCGAAGCTGATCATCGCCGGCTCCTCGGGCTCGAAGAGAATTATAATGCATTTGACGACGCGGTCGAAGCAAGATGATGCATACTCGACGTCATTGCGAGGAGGCGAAGCCGACGAAGCAATCCATGTCTCGGGCTCTCGATTGCTTCGCCGGAGCCTGTCCTTGGGCGGGCCTCCGGCCGGACCCGAGCGGCTCGCAATGACCGCAATTGGCCGTACCTTGCGCACGCGCAAAAGATCCTTGCCAAATGGGGGCCGTCCACACATGACGGCCGCCCGTCGAGCGACGGTGCTGGAAAATAACCTATGGAAAGAAAAGCCCCGCCGGAGGAGCGGGGCGAGGGGGAGGGTCATCGGAG
>JAJPHB010000040.1 GCA_021325525.1 Alphaproteobacteria bacterium | reverse complement strand
GTAATCCACCTGTGAATAACAGGCGGCTCCACAACATCTCGTGTTGCGGAGACCCCTCCGCCCGGGGCCTCAGCTTCGCAGCTCCGGCAGGTCGCGGTAGAGCTCCAGCGCCTCGGGGTTGGCGAGGGCTTCGGCGTTCTTGATGGGGCGGCCGTGGACGATGTCGCGGACGGCGAGCTCGACGATCTTGCCGCTCTTGGTGCGCGGGATGTCGGCGACCTGGAGGATCTTCGCCGGGACGTGGCGCGGCGAGGCGTTGGCGCGGATCTGCTGGTTGATGCGCCCCACCAGCGCCTCGTCGAGGCGGACGCCCTCGCGCAGCTTGACGAAGAGGACGACGCGGACATCGCCCTGCCAATCCTGGCCGATGACGAGCGATTCCAGCACCTCCGGCACCTGCTCGACCTGGCGGTAGATCTCGGCCGTGCCGATGCGCACGCCCCCCGGATTGAGGACGGCGTCCGAGCGGCCATAGATGACGACGCCGTCATGCGGGGTGCGCGCCGCGTAGTCGCCATGGCACCAGATTCCGGGGAAGCGGGCGAAATAGGCGGCGCGGTAGCGCTGGCCTTCGGGGTCGTTCCAGAAGCCGATCGGCATGGAGGGGAAGGGCTTGGTGCAGACGAGCTCGCCCTTCTCGCCGATGGGTGCGGGCCGCCCCTCGTCGGTGAAGACGTCGACGGCCATGCCGAGGCCGCGCGCCTGGATTTCGCCGCGCCAGACCGGCCCGATGGGATTGCCGAGGACGAAGCAGGAGACGATGTCGGTGCCGCCCGAGATCGAGGAGAGGCAGATATCTTCTTTGATCTTGGCGTAGACGTAGTCGAAGCTCTCGGGGGCGAGGGGCGAGCCCGTCGAGGTCATGGTGCGGACGCTGGCGAGGCGGTGCGTCCGCATCGGCTCGAGCCCCGCCTTGTGGCAGGCGTCGATCCACTTCGCCGAGGTGCCGAACAGCGTCATCCCCTCGGCATCGGCATAGTCGAAGAGGATGTTGCCCGAGGGGTGGAAGGGCGAGCCATCATAGAGGAGCAGGGTCGCCCCGGCGGCGAGGCCCGAGACGAGCCAGTTCCACATCATCCAGCCGCAGGTGGTGAAGTAGAAGACGCGGTCGCCTGCCTTCACGTCGCAATGGAGGAGGTGCTCCTTCAGATGCTGGATGAGGGTGCCGCCGGCGCCGTGCACGATGCATTTCGGCACGCCGGTCGTCCCCGACGAGTACATGATGTAGAGCGGGTGGTCGAAGGGCTGGCGCGAGAAGGCTATCGCCGTGCCCTTGTAGGGGCCGATATAGTCGGCGAACATGACGGCATTGGGCAGGCCATCCAGCGGCGGCGCCGCGCGCGTATAGGGGACGACGATGGCGCGGCGCACCGAGGGGAGCTGCGCCAGAATGGCGCGCCCCTTCTCGAGGCAGTCGAAAGCCTTGCCGTTGTAGTAATAGCCCTCGGCGAGGATGAGGGCCTTGGGCTCGATCTGGCCGAAGCGGTCGAGCACGCCCTTGACGCCGAAATCGGGCGAGCAGGAGGACCAGACGGCGCCCAAGGCCGCTGTCGCCAGCATGGCGATCACCGTCTCGGGCATGTTGGGGAGGTAGCCCGCGACGCGGTCGCAGGGACCGATCCCTTCGGCCTTCAGCGCCTGGGCGAGGCGCGAGACGGCGGCGTAGAGCTCCGCGTGGCTGAGGCGGCGCTTCACCCGGTCCTCGCCCCAGAAGACGATGGCGTCGCCCTGAGCCGTGCCGTGGCGCAGCAGGTTCTCGGCGAAGTTGAGCCGCGCCTCGGGGAAGAAGCGCGCGCCCGGCATCCGCTCGCCATCATCGAGGACGCGGTTCCCTTTGCGCTCGGCGACGATGCCGCCGAAGTCCCACATCGCGTCCCAGAATTGCTCCGGGTGCTCGACGGACCAGCGGTGGAGCGCCGCATAGTCGGGCAGCGCGACGCCCCAGCGCTGCCCCGCCTCGCTCATGAAGCGCGTCAGATTGGCCGCCGCGACGCGCGCCGCCGAGGGGCGCCAAAGGGGCGTCTCCATGCATCCTCCCGCTCGCTCGAAGGCCCGTCTTTCGCGGGCCGCCCTCCATATTTAGGCCATCGCCCTTTATGACGCTAGCCGCGGGGTCGAGAGCGGTGTTAACCCTCTATGAGCGCTCTCGCGGCGAGAATGCCGGCGGGAGCGCCGTCGCGTTCCGCGCCGCCGTGCAACGAGGAGGTCCCACCTTGTCCGAGGCCCGTCTCCGTCCAGCGCCTTCCCTCATTCCCTCACCCGGCCGCCCGCTCGGCATTCGCCCGGCCATCGCGGCGCTGCCCGCCTCGAAGATCGCCGAGGTCGCCGCCGTCGGCTTCGGCGACCCCGCCATCCTGCCGCTTTGGTTCGGCGAGGGCGATCTGCCGACGCCCGCCTTCATCTGCGAGGCGGCGGCGGCGGCGCTGAAGCGCGGCGAGACCTTCTACACCTTCAAGCGCGGCATTCCGGAGCTGCGCCAAGCGATCGCCCACTATCTGAGCCGCCTCCACGCCAAGCCCGTCGGCGCCGAGCGCGTCGTCGTCACCAGCGCCGGGATGAGCGCCATCATGCTGTCGGCGCAGATCCTGGTCGAGCCCGGCGACAATGTCGTCATCCTGAGCCCCGTCTGGCCCAACATCAACGCCTCGGTCGAGGCGATGGGCGGCGAGGCGCGGGCGGTCGGGCTGCAGCCGACCGCGGAAGGCGCCTGGCGGCTCGATCTCGACCGCCTGATGGCCGCCTGCGACGCCGCGACCCGCGCCGTCTTCGTCAACTCGCCCTCGAACCCGACGGGGTGGATGATGAGCCGCGAGGAGGCGGCGGCGCTCCTCGACTTCACGCGCCGGCGCGGCATCTGGCTCATGGCCGACGAGGTCTATGAGCGGATCGTCTACGACCGCCCGGTCGCGGCCTCGATCCTCGACCTTGCCGAGCCCGAGGACCGCGTCATCGTCATCAACAGCTTCTCCAAGAGCTGGGCCATGACCGGCTGGCGGCTCGGCTGGATGGTGGCGCCGGAGGCGATCCACCCCGTGCTCGACAAGCTCATCGAGTTCAACACCTCGGGTGCGCCCACCTTCCTGCAGCCGGCGGCGGCGACGGCGCTCCGCGAGGGCGAGCCCTTCGTTGCCAGCCTCGTCGAGCGCTGCCGCGCCGGGCGCGACATCATCGTCGAGGGCCTCGCCCGCTTCTCGCGCATCCGCGCGACGGCGCCGGCGGGCGCCTTCTACGCCTTCTTCCGCGTCGACGGCATGAGCGACAGCCTCAATTTCGCCAAGGAGATCGTGCGGCGCTGCAAGGTCGGGCTCGCGCCCGGCGCCGCCTTCGGCCCGGCGGGCGAGGGCTATCTCCGCCTCTGCTTTGCGAGCGCCCCCGAACGCCTCAGCGAGGCGCTGGAGCGGCTGCGTCCGATGCTGGGCTGAGGGCGCCCGCCACCCCCGCCGCATCGCTCGCCGAGGCGCGCGCCTCGGCCAGGATCCAGGCGCGGAAGGCGGCGATCTTCGGCCGGTCGGCCGTGCTTTCCGGGCAGACGAGCCAATAGGAGAAATCGCTCGGCAGGCTCTGGTCGAAGGGCCGGACGAGGCGTCCGGCGGCGAGGTCGACGGCGGCGAGCGCCGCCCGCGCGATGGCGATTCCCTGCCCCTCGACGGCGGCCTGGATCACCATGCCGGAATCGCTGAAGCCCGGCCCCCGCGTCGCATCGATATCGGTGACCCCGACGAGGTTGAACCAGAGGCGCCAGAGATCGCGCGGCTCGTCATGGAGCAGCGTGTGGTAGCGGAGATCGGCTGGCTCGCGCAGCGGGTGCGGACCCGCAAGGAGCGCCGGGCTGCAGACGGGGAAGGAGCTCTCGCGGCTGATGAGGTCGACGCGCATGCCCGGGTAGTTGCCGTGCCCGGCGCGGATCGCGATGTCGAACTCGCCGCGCGTCAGATCGACGAGCTCGGTCGCGCTCGAAATGCGCAGGTCGATCTCGGGGTGCGCCGCGCGCAGCCGCCCGAGGCGCGGCAGCAGCCATTTCGCGGCGAAGGAGGGGAGAACGGTGGCGCTGAGCGGCCCCGAGGCGTCCTGCGCCTTCAAGCGCTGGGTCGCCCCGGCGAGGCGGTCGAAGGCGGCGCTCACCTCCGGCAGATAGGCCTGCGCGGTATCCGTCAGGAGGACGCCGCGCCCGTTGCGGCGGAAAAGCGGCATGCCGAGACGGTCCTCGAGCATCCGGATCTGATGGCTGATCGCCGCCTGCGTCACATGCAGCTCCGCCGCGGCGGCGGTGAAGCTGAGATGCCGCGCCGCCGCCTCGAAGGCGCGCAGCGCGTTCAGCGGAGGGAGCTTGCGCGACATGGCCGATCCATCAACGGAGCTTATTCCTCCAATGAGAAAGTATCGCTTTTTCGGCAAACGCGTTCCACTAGAATCACCATCGGTCCTGCGGAGCGGCGCAGATGCCATTCGATAGAAAATTCTATCGGTAAGGCCGGACCCGCATCTTCATTCCCCGTTGCTCTCCGTTCGGGCCGAATCCGTGCCGGCGCTCGCAAGCAGAGGCCGGCGTCACAGGAGTGAAGACCATGCCGTTCGATTTCTCCGCGCCGTTCTTCCGGCCCTTCGATGACGGCCGGGGCTCCGATGTCGCCGAGATTCTCCGCGGCTGGGAGCCGCAGCCCTGGCGCCCCCATTGGCTCGGCGCGCAGCTCGCGGCCTTTCTCGGCGTGTTCGCGGCCCGATTCCGTCGGTGAGCGAGGCCGATCGGACGGCGCCGGCGTTCTGTGTTAAGCTGTTCCAATGACGGAGCCGCAACCAGGGCACGACCCGGCGCGGCGTCTACGCCCGGCCTCCCTGCGGCATGCGGCGCCGCCTCGCAATGAGGAGGAGAGCATGAACGTCGAAGCGATCCTGCGGGCCAAGGGCAACGCCGTCGCGACGATCCCGTCCGGCACGACGGTCGCGGCGGCGGTGCGCGAGCTGAAGGCGCGCGGCATCGGCGCGCTGGTCGTGAGCGATGACGGCCGCACCCCGGCCGGCATCCTGTCCGAGCGCGACATCGTCCACGCCGTCGCCGAGCACGGCGCCGCCGTCCTGACGATGACCGCCGATCGGCTGATGACGCGCCGCGTCGTCACCTGCCGTCCCGAGGACACGGTCAGCGAGCTCATGGCGCGCATGACCGAGCGGCGCTTCCGTCATCTCCCTGTCGTGAAGGACGGCGTGCTCTGCGGCATCATCAGCATCGGCGACCTCGTCAAGAGCCGCATCGAAGAGGTCGAGTTCGAAGCGGATTCGCTCCGCCACTTCATCGCCGGCTAGAAGCGGCCGGCGGCGTCGCCGATCCGCGCGATCCCGGCGGCCCGCGGCCGCGTCAGACGATCAGCGCCCACAGTCGCCAGCCGCCCGCCAGGATCAGCGTCCACAGCACGGCGGAGGAGCCGACGATGATGGCAAAGCGCGTGCGCGGCGGGTATCTGTCGGCGGTGAGCGCAGGGGCGCCCAGGATCGGGCGGTGGGGAGCGGCTTCATGCAAGGACATGGCATGGCCTTTCCGGCTCGACGCGATCCGACGACGCTAGGGCGCGAGTCGTATAGGTTTCGTTAACGCCGCATGCCGCCGCTGCTCGGTTGGCTCGGGGTCGGCGGAGGAGGGGGGCGGCCGATGGCGCAGGAAGCCGTGCCGGTGGCGCGAGGGCGAGCGTCGTCGCTCGAAGTCTTTCTCGTGTTCCTGAGGCTCGGCCTCACTTCGTTCGGCGGGCCGGTGGCGCATCTCGGATACTTCCGCGCCGAGCTGGTCGAGCGCCGGCGCTGGCTCGACGAGGCGGCCTATCTCGACATCGTGGCGCTCTGCCAGTTCCTGCCGGGACCGGCCAGCAGCCAGACCGGCATCGCCCTCGGCGCCTTGCGCGCCGGCCTGGCCGGCGGCCTCGCCGCCTGGCTCGGCTTCACCATGCCTTCAGCCGTCGCAATGATCGCCTTCGCCTACGGCGTCGGCGCCCTCGGCGATGTCGCGGGCGCGCCCTGGCTGCACGGCTTGAAGATCGTCGCCGTTGCCGTCGTGGCGCAGGCGCTCTGGGGCATGGCGCGCAATCTCTGCCCCGACAAGGAGCGGGCGAGCCTCGCCGTCGGCGCCGCCTTGCTCGCTCTTGCCGTCCCCTCGGCGGCGGGGCAGATCGGCGCCATCGCCCTCGGCGGCCTCATCGGCTGGCGATGGCTGCGCGCGGCCCCGGCGGTGGGCGGCGGGACGGCGGCGGTGCGCATCGGGCGCCCGCTGGCGATCGGCGCGCTCCTGCTCTTCTTCGCCTTGCTCTTCGGATTGCCGCTCGTGGCCGCCGGCAGCGGCGATCACGCCGCCGCCCTCCTCAGCAGCTTCTATCGTTCGGGCGCCCTCGTCTTCGGCGGCGGGCATGTCGTGCTGCCGCTGCTGCAGAAGGCCGTCGTGCCGCCGGGCTGGGTCGGCAACGACGCTTTCCTCGCCGGCTATGGCGCGGCGCAGGCGGTGCCCGGGCCGCTCTTCACCTTCGCAGCATATCTCGGCGCCGTGATGGAGCCGGCGCCCAATGGCTGGCTCGGCGGCCTTCTCTGCCTCGGCGCCATCTATCTGCCATCCTTTCTTCTCCTGGTCGGGCTGCTGCCCTTCTGGAGCGCGCTGCGGCGCCGTTCCGCAGCGCAATCGGCGCTGCGCGGGATCAATGCCGCCGTCGTCGGCTTGCTGCTCGCGGCGCTCTACACGCCGGTCTGGACGAGCGCTATCGCGGGTCCCGGCGATTTCGCCCTCGGCCTCGTCGCCTTCGTGCTTCTTGCCCTCTGGCGCGTGCCGCCCTGGATCGTCGTCCTCTTGGGTGCGGCCGGCGCGACCGCAGTCGCAGCAGCGACGTGACCAGGGCTGCCTCGCGCTCGCCACGCAAACCGGCCTCCCGACGCGGGCGCATCTGCGCTGCGGCACCGTGCCTCGGCAACACGCGTTGTCCAGCCATGATGCCCTTGAACCGGGTCCTTCTCGTCCTCGCCGCGCTTGCCGCGCTCGCCGCCTGCAAGGGCCTCACCATAGGTCCGCCGCCGGAGCATTCCTGTCCGCCTTACTGCGCCATGGAGCCGTGATGCTCCCGGCGCCGAGAGGCGGCGCGTTCATTGCTTCGCCTCTTTGGTCGCTTCTTTGAGATAGGCCAGAAGGTCGGCGCGGTCCTGGTCGTTCTTGACTCCGGCATAGGTCATGCGGGTGCCGGGGATGAACTTGGTCGGGTTCTGCAGGAATTTGTCCAGCGTCTCCTCGTTCCAGACGAGTCCGTTGGCGCCGGCCTTCTTCATCGCCGGCGAATAGGGGAAGCCGGGAATGCTGCCGGCGCGGCGGCCGAAGAGGCCAGCATGGCGCGGTCCGGTCCGGTCCCTGTCGATGGCGTGACAGGCAAAGCACCGGCCGTAGACCTTCTCGCCACGGGCCGGATCGCCGGGCGGCAGCCCGAAGGCGGCGAGCGGCACAGCCGCAAGGAGGACGGCGAGCAGCCCCGCCGCGGAAATCACGTTTCCACGCTTCATCGGCAATATCCGCCGGGTCGGCCCGCGCGAGCGGGCCGCCCGCAATCGGGGTGACGGGTTTAGGCCACGAAGGCTTCCGGCACCGGCGTCTCGCCGAGCGCCTGGCGCAGCACCGCCCAATGCATCGCCTCGTCGCCGAGAATGCTGCCGGCGGCCTTGGCGAGATCGCGGTTATGGAACAGCGGAATGGCGCCGAGATAGGCCGATACCGCACCCTTCTCGAGATCAGCGGCAAACCGCAGCACATCGGCTTGGCTCTTCAGCTTCGATGTCGGGAAGTGATAGTCGGCCGGCTGCTTCGGGGCGCTCGGCGTGCCGCCGAGCTTCTTGATGGCGGAGGCGAGGAGGTCGGCATGGGCTTTGTGGTGGCCCTGGAAGGCCACCGCGAGATCGAGCACCGGCTTTTGCAGGAGCCCGCTCTCGGCGCCGACCTGGTAGGCCGCGATCGCCTCTTGCTCGGCGCCGAGCGCCGTATTGAGGATGGTCACGTCCTTCGTCCCGGATTTCGATTGTGCGGCAAGCGCCTCGTTGCCGGCGAGGAGCGCGACGGCCGTCGCGGACAGCGCGGCTTGGCCGGTCCGCGCGAGGAAGACGCGGCGCGCCAAGGTGCGGAAGGAGGGAATGAAGAGTTCGGGCATGTGTCGTCTCCCTGGTGTCGGCCGGCGGATCGGCGATCCGGCCGGCAGCTGATGAAGGGGTTAATCGCGTCGAGGCATGGCCTCGGGTCGGTCCTCTGTCGCCGCCGCGGGAGCCTCGCTCGCGATCGGAAGGCGCGCGAAGACCTTCTCCATGATCCGGTCGCAGCGGGCGCCGGCGAAGGGGAAGGCGTCCTCGAGGACGCTGGCGAGCCGGCTGTCGAGCGCCTGCCGGAGGAGCCGCCGGGCGCGGAAGAAGCGCGTCCGCACCGTCTCCGATGGGATCTGAAGCGCCGCCGCCGTCTCCTCGACGGAGAGCTGCTCGACGGCGCGCAGCACGAAGACGCAGCGGAAATCGGGCGGCAGCTCGTCGATCGCCCGTTCGAGAAGGCGGCGGATCTCGCCGCGTGCCGCGTCCGCTTCCGGCGACGCGCGGAGGAGATCGTCGAACGCCCCGTCACTGGGACCGGCCGGCGCGTCGGCGGCATGCGCGAATTCGACGGTCTCGCGGCGCCGCTGGAGCAATGCGAGGGCTTCGTTGAGGGCGATGCGCGAGAGCCAGGTCGAGAGACTGGCATCGCCGCGCCAGGTGGCGAGCGCGGCGAAGGCGCGGACATAGGTTTCCTGAACCACTTCTTCGGCCTCGATGTCGCTTCCGATCATGGCGCGGACGAGGCGGAACAATCGGCGGTTGTTTCGTCTCATGATCTGCGCGAATGCCGCGCCCTCGCCGCGCCGAACGCGGTCGATCAGCGCGGTGTCGGACGAATCGTCAGGGAGCGTTGCCAGCACGGTGTCCATCATGCCCATTAGATGGACGAGCCTTTAAAATGTTCCCGACCATGCGCGAGATTTTTGTTTGGAGGCGAAGGGGGCGGGGCGGTCGGTAAAGGCCGCGGGTCCGCCCGTCCAGAGGCGCCGGCCTTCGGCGTCCTACGGGGCCCGCCCGGCAAGCGCCGGCACCGGGCAGGGGATGTCCGGGTTCATCCATTGCCGGTGCTCGACGGCGCGCTCGCTCAGCAAATCGATGAAGGCGCGCACTTTGGCCGAGCGGAGATGCCGGTGCGGGTAGATGGCGTTGATCGCGAACTCGACCGGACGGTACTCGGGCAGCAGCGGAACGAGCGCCCCGGCGGCGAGATCTCCGCCGACGATGAAACCCGGCGCGAGGAAGATGCCGAGGCCGCGCAAAGTTGCGGCGCGCAGCACCTCGGCGCTGCTCGTCAGCAAGTTCCCCGACACCTCGACCGAGGCCGGCTTGCCCTCGCCATCGACAAAGCGCCATTCGCTGCCGAAGGGGTAGAAGGCGTAACGCAGAAAATTGTGCCGCGCCAAGTCGGCGAGGCCACGCGGCGGCTCGTGCGCCTCGAGATATGAGGGCGCGCAGCAGAGGAAATGTCGCCACTTCGTCAGCCGCTTGACGATCAGGCTCGAATCGGGTGGCGGCGTCGTGCGGACGGGCGGCCGGGAGGCGGCGCGCGGCGCGCGGCGGCAAGCGCAGGGGGCTTCATCATGCGGCCGGTCTGCGGGGTCGAGACCGACCGCGACAATCGAACGCGCGGCTGACGAACGGAACAAAGACGCGAGAACGACGTTGCACTGCCTGCCGGCTGCGCCCGCGGGCGAATCGGGTTGGACGGCACGACCTTGGGTCCGGCCGCAAAAGAACGCAAAGCGAGGGAGGATGCCCATGGACGATTATGCGATCCATCTCATCGATGAATGGAAGAGCGGGCGCATGAGCCGCCGCGCGTTGCTGCGGGCGGCATCGGTCGCCGGACTGTCGTTGGCGACCTTCCGTTCCGTCCTCGAGAGCGGGGTCGCGAGAGCCCAGACGACGACGAGCTCGGCGACGCCGAAACGCGGGGGCACGCTCCGCCTCGCCTCCCAGATCCCCTCGGCCAATCCGCAGCCGGTGACGGCATCGAATGCCGGCGAGGTGTTCACCTACCAGCCATCGCTCGAATATCTTTGCTATCCGCGCGAGGACTGGACGCTGGATCCGCGGCTCGCCACCGCATGGAAGGCCGACCCCTCGCCCAAGACCTGGGTCTTCACTCTGCGCCAGGGCGTCAAATGGCACGACGGCTCGCTGCTGACCGCCGACGATGTTGTTGCCACCTTCGAGCGGCTGCTCGACCCCAAGACCGGCTCCTCTGCCGGATCCATCTATAACGGCGTGCTGTCGCACGGCAACGTCGAGAAGGTCAGCGACAGCGAGGTGCGCTTCAACCTCGACACCGCCTTCGTCGACTTCCCGTATCTCGTCTCCGGATTTGCGTACCAGTCGGCGATTCTGCCCAAGAATTACGAGATGGGGTCGTTCACCAAGGGCGGCATCGGAACGGGCCCCTTCGTCCTGAAGCAGTACGTTCCGAACCAGCATGCCACCTACACCGCGAACAAGTCGTATTGGGGCCAGGGCATGCCCTATCTCGACGGGCTGCGCATCACCTACTACGCCGACGAGTCGGCGACGGTGCTCGGCATGCAGGCCGGCGACATCGATGTCTACCCTGTGGTGCCGCTCAAGGGGGCGGAGGCGATTCTCAACAATCCCAATCTCGACATCTTGCGCCATGCCTCGGCCGATTACCGCTCCGTGCACATGCGCGTCGACATGGCGCCCTTCAACGACAAGCGCGTGCGCCAGGCGGTGGCCTTCTGCCTCGACCGCGAGGGGATCGTGAAGTCGCTGTTCAACGGCGCGGCGGCGGTTGCCAACGACCACAGCTTCGCGCCCGTCTATGTCGACACCGAGCTCGCAGTCAAAGACGTGCCGCAGCGGCAGCGGAACTACGACAAGGCCAAGGCGCTGCTCGCCGAGGCCGGTCACCGGGAGCCCCTCAAAGTCACGCTGACGACGGAAAACCTTCTAGAAATGCCGCAATATGCCGTCGCGATCCGCGAATACTGCAAGCCGGCGGGCATTGACGTGACGCTCAACATCATGCCGACGCAGCAATACTATGGGTCGGGCAGCAATCAGCCGTGGCTCGTCGTCCCGTTCGGCATGACCGATTGGGCGGCGCGCGGCACCGCGAGCCAAGCCATCATCCCGGAGTTTCCGTGCAAGGCCGCCTGGAACTCGGCGCATTGGTGCGACCAGAATTTCGACAAGCTGTTCGCCGACTACAATGCCGAGCTCGATCATCAAAAACGGCAGAAGCTGGCGCAGCAGTTGGCTGCGATCGAGAACGACGAGGTTCCGGTCATCATCGGCTACTGGATCGGCGCCCAGCGCGCGACGACCAAAGCCGTGCATGGGCTCGCGGCGGCGCCCGACAACTTCATCGACCTGCGCGGCGTGTGGTTGGCGTGACGGCCGGGCGGGGGCGCGGATGATCGGCATATGGGACGCTTCCTCCTCAAGCGGCTCGGCCTCGCCCTCCTGACCCTGACGCTGGTCTCGATCATTCTCTTCGCCGTCGCGCAGGTGCTGCCGGGCGATGTCGGACGCGCCATTCTCGGCCCCTACGCCGCGGAGGAGCAGGTCGTGGCGCTCGACCATCAACTCGGCGTCGACCGGCCGCTCTTGATCCGCTACTGGGACTGGATCAGTGGCTTCGTCGTGGGCGACTGGGGGACGTCGTATCTGCTCGATGTCCCCGTCGCCTCGATCACGCTCGAGCGCCTGCGCAACTCGGTCATTCTGGGCGGCTTTGCGCTCTGCCTGATCGTGCCGATCTCGATTCTCTTCGGCGTGCTCGCCGCGCTCAACTATCGCAGATGGTTCGATCGGATCATGGCGGTGATCGCGCTGTCGCTGATC
Source organism: Alphaproteobacteria bacterium (assembly GCA_021325525.1). Classification (GTDB taxonomy): domain Bacteria; phylum Pseudomonadota; class Alphaproteobacteria; order ATCC43930; family CGMCC-115725; genus URHD0088. The sequence continues at coordinate 43,250 of JAJPHB010000040.1, read as the reverse complement.
GCGCTCCCGGAATTCGTCAGCGGCGTCATCGTCCTCGTCATCTTCGCGGTCAAGCTCGGATGGTTGCCGGTTGCCGCGCACCTGCCCTCGGCCGATCCGCTCGACTGGTTCCGGCAGCTGCTGCTGCCCTCGATACCGCTGATGTTCGTGCTGTTCGGCTACATTTCGCGAATGGCACGCGCCGGCACCGTCGATTCGCTGCGCTCGAACTATGTGCGCACGGCCATTCTCAAAGGCCTGCCGCGCTGGACGGTGATCCGCCGCCACGTGCTGCGCAACTCGCTCTTGCCGACGATCACCGTCATCAGCGTTCAGACCGGTTATTTGGTGGGCGGCCTCGTCGTCACCGAGACGCTGTTCAACTACCCCGGCATCGGCAAGCTGATCTTCGATTCCGCCATCGGCCACGACTTGCCGGTTCTGCAGGCGACGGTGCTGCTGATCGCGCTGCTCTACATGGTCCTGACGCTCGCGGCTGACGTTGTCTACACCGTTCTCAACCCGCGCATCCGCCTCTCGAGCCGCAGCTGAAGGCACTCCCCCGTGAGCGTCGCCGAGCCCCTTGCTCCCGTCGAAGAAACCGTCCCGCGGCGGCGCGCCGGCGAGCTTCTGCGCCCGCTGCTGCGCTCGCCGACCTTTCTCGTCGGATCGGCCATTCTCGCCTTCTGGGTGCTCGATGCGATCTTCTGGCCCGCCATCGTTCCGCAGGACCCGCAGGCGCTCAACGTGGCGCAGACGCTGAAGCCGCCTTCCCCGGCGCATTGGTTCGGCACCGACGATCTCGGCCGCGACGTGCTGTCGCGCACCCTTGCCGGGGCCTCCTCGACCCTCACCGTCGCGCCGGCCGCGACCGCGCTCGGCCTCCTCGGGGGCACTCTGCTCGGGCTCGTCACCGGCTATTTTCGCGGCCTCGTCGACGACATCATCATGCGCGCCGTCGATTCCCTGCTCGCCTTCCCGCTCATCGTCATCGCCGTGCTCGTCCTCGCTGTCCTCGGCCCCTCGGTCATCAACGTCATCCTCGTGATCGCCTTCGTCTTTACGCCGATCGTCGCCCGCACCGTGCGCTCGGCCGTGCTCGGCGAGCGCGAGCGCGAATATGTCAGCGCCGCGAAGCTGCTCGGCAAGTCGAGCGCCGCCATCATGTTCGGCGAGATCCTGCCGAACATCACGGGGCCGCTTGCCGTCGAGGTCACGATCCGCCTCGGCTACGCGATCTTCACCTCGGCGACGCTCTCCTTTCTCTCGCTCGGCATTCAGCAGCCCTCGCCCGATTGGGGACTGACGATCAGCCTCGGGCGCGCCTTTCTGCAGCTGGCGCCGTGGATTGTCCTCTTTCCGGCCGCCGCGCTCGCCACTCTCATCATCGCCGTCAATCTCGTCGCGGACGGCCTCAGACAGGCCTTCGAGGAGTGAGCGGCGCGGCGACAGATCTGGCGCTCGAGGTCGATGGCCTCATCATCAGCTATCGTCGTCGTGGCCAAACCCTGCGCGTCGTCAGCGACGTTTCGCTCGAGATAAGGCGGGGCGAGGCCTACGGCCTCGTCGGCGAATCCGGCTGCGGCAAGACGACGGTGGCCATGGCGATCATGCGCTATCTGCCGGAAAACGCCGTCGTCGAGGCCGGCCGGATCGTCTTCGCCCAGAGCGAGGACCTGCTGCGCGCGAGCCCGGCCAAGCTGAGGGCGCTGCGCGGCGACCGCATGGCCATGGTCTATCAGGATCCGGGCAGCGCCCTGAACCCTTCGCTCACCGTCGGACGCCAAGTCGCCGAGGTTTACGAGTACCACCGCGGCCTCAGCCGGCGCGACGCGCGCGAGGCTGCGCAGAAGATGCTGCGGCAAGTGCAGATTTCGGATCCCGACCGGGTGGTGCGGCGCTACCCGCACGAGCTGTCCGGCGGACAGCAGCAGCGCATCATGTTCGCGATGGCGCTCGCCACCGATCCGGATCTTCTTGTCCTCGACGAGCCGACGACCGGCCTCGACGCCACGGTCGAGGCGGAGGTGCTCGACCTCGTGGCCCAGCTGCGGGCCGAGTTCAAGACCGCGATCCTGTTCATCAGCCACAATCTCGGCATCGTCGCGCGGCTCTGCGAGCGGGTCGGCGTCCTCTATGCGGGGCGCCTCATCGAGGAGGGTCCGGCTCAGGAGCTCTTTGCCGATCCGCGCCATCCCTATACGCTGGCGCTGCTGCGCTGCGTGCCGCGGCTCGGCATGCGCAAGGACAGCCACCGTCTCGATCCCATACCGGGCTCGCTGCCGCCGCTCGGCACCGCTGCCATCAATGCTTGCGTCTATGCGCCGCGCTGCCCGCTGGCGCGCGAGCGCTGCCGCGCCGAGCCTCCGCCGCCTTATGCGGTGGCGGCGCAGCGCTCGACCCGCTGCTTCTTCCATGAGGAGGTGCCGGCGATAGCACCCAGCGACCGCGGCGCAGCGCAAGCGGTCGAGGCGAACCAGCCGGTGCTGCTCGAAATCGAGCATCTGGTCAAGACCTACCGCTCAACGGGCACCGCCGCGACGGTCGTTGCCGACGTGTCCTTCGCGGTGCGACGCGGCGAGGTGCTGGGCCTTGTCGGGGAATCGGGAAGCGGCAAGTCGTCGCTCGCCAAATGCATCGTCGGACTGATCGAACCCACGGCGGGGCGGATCGCGCTCGACGGGGCGACGCTCTCGCATGCTGCTGCCGGGCGCGACCCGGCGCTGCGGCGCGAGCTGCAGATGGTCTTCCAGAACCCGGACACGGCGCTCAATCCGAGCCACACCGTGCGGCATATTCTCGGCGGCGCCGTTCGGCTGCTGTCCGGCTTGCGCGAAAAGGCCAAGGTCGAGAGGCGGATCGCACACCTCGCCGCGTCGGTGCGGCTGCGGCCGCAGCACCTCGACCTCCGCCCGGGCGCGCTGTCCGGCGGCCTCAAACAGCGCGTCGCCATCGCCCGCGCCTTTGCCGGCGCGCCGCGCCTGGTCCTCTGCGACGAACCGACCTCGGCGCTCGACGTCTCCGTTCAGGCCGCGATCCTCAATCTCCTCGCCGAGCTCCAGGCGAGCCAATCGGTCGCCTATCTCTTCATCTCGCACGATCTCGGCGTCGTTCGCTATCTCGCCGACCGGATCGCCGTCATGTATCTCGGCGAGATCGTCGATATCGGACCGGCCGCTTCCGTCTTCAATCCGCCGCATCACCCCTATACCGAAGCGCTGCTCTCGGCGATGCCGGCGATCTCGGAGGGTGAGCGCCGCGCGCGGATCAAGCTTCACGGCACCATTCCGAGCCCGTCCAATCCGCCTTCCGGCTGCCGCTTTCATACGCGCTGCCCGCGTTATCTCGGCGACATCTGCCGCGATCAGGTTCCGCCTTGGCAGCGCGACGCGGCGGGCCACCTTTATCATTGCCATATTGCACCGTCCGATCTCGCGCGCCTTCAGCCGGCGGCCGGAAAGCAGCGAACGGTCGAACCTCGCGGCGCCGAAAGCAAGGAGAGGTCATGATCAGCGAAAGCGACATCGTCGTGGTCGGGTCGGGAGCGCTGGGTTCGAGCGTCGCCTTCCATCTTGCCCGGGAGCACAAGGGCAGCGTGGCCCTCCTCGACAAGGCGGATCTCGCCTCCCAGACCTCGCCGCGCGCGGCGGGGCTTACCTCGCAAGTGCGGCGATCGGATTTGATGACGCGCCTCGCAATGATGGCGGTGAGGAAGATCGAGACCTTCGCGCGCGACACCGGCGAGAGGCTGGTCTATCACCAATCGGGTGCCCTCAAGATCGCGCGGACGGCCGAGCACGAAGCTCAGCTCGCTGCCGAGGTGGCACGCGGCAGGGCGGTCGGCGTCGAACTCGACTTCGTCTCGCCGAGCGAGGCCAAGAGGCGCATGCCCTTTCTCGAGACCACCGGCATCCGCGCCGTCACCTATTCACCAACCGATCTCTATCTCGATCCCGCGCAGATCCCGGTCGGCTATGCGCGCGCGGCCGAATGCCTCGGCGCAACGATGCTGCCGCACACCATGGTGCGCGCCATCGAGGTGAAGAACGGTGCCGTCGACAGGGTGGTGACCGACAAGGGCGCGATCCGTTGCTCCGTCGTCGTCGACGCCGCCGGCGCATGGGCGCGGCAAGTAGCGGCGCTGAGCGGCGCCCATGCGCCGATGGTGCCGACGCGGCACCAGCTGCTGATCACCGAGCCGATCGCCGGCGTCGAGCCCACTCAGTCGATCACCCGCATCATCGACGCCAATGTCTATGTCAGGCCCGACCATGGCGGGCTCATGCTCGGGGGTTACGAGGAACGGCCGCTGCAATACAGCATGAGCGCGTTGACGAGCTCGTTCGACATCAAGGACATGCCCTTGGATCTCGAGATTCTGCGGGCGCTTGCGGGGAGGGTGCGCGAGCAGTTGCCGATTTTCGCGAAGCTCGGCGGCGACATCCGCGTGCGGGAGCATCGAGGCGGCCTGCCGACGATGACCGCGGATGGCGAGCACAGCGTCGGGCCCGTTCCCGAAGCGCGCGGCCTCTTTGTCGCCGGCGGGTGTTGTGTCGGCGGCTTGTCGATCGCGCCCGCTGTCGGCGAGGTGCTGGCGCAATGGATCCTCACCGGCGAGGCGCCGATGGATCTCTCGTCCATGGCGCCCGGTCGGGCCGGTGCGGCGCGACGAGACGAGGCGGAGCTCCAAGAGGCGTGCCGGCTCCAATACGCGCATCACTACTGGGAAACGCCGCATGCTCCGCCGGGCTGAGCGCCGGTCCGCTCTTCGCGCCGCTGAGTGATGACGCACCGGGTGCGGGTCGCGCCGCCCCTTGCTCCGGCCGTGAGCCATTGGACTCCCATGAGAGAGAATTGTCGCGCCGGATTCGCGGCCCTAATCTACACTCGTCGGAGGCATTCGGACGGGAGGAGGGACTATGGCCGCGCTCGCGAACTGGATTTCGGCTCTTGGGGCGGCCTCCGCCGCGCTCTTCGTTTCCGCAGCGATGGCGCCGCCAGCGGGTGCGACCGACCGCGATACGCTGGTGATCGGCAAGTCGGGCGATCCCGACAACCTCGACCCGGCGGTGACCGTCACCAACAATAGCTGGACCGCAACCTATCCCGCCTATGAGCGCCTCGTCCGCTTCAAGGTCGTCGACGGCAAGGGCAGCACAAATGTCGAGGGCGAGCTGGCGAAGTCGTGGGAGGCCAGTCCCGACGGCAAGACTTATACCTTCACGCTCGTCGACGGGCACAAATTTGCCGACGGCTCGCCGGTCGACGCTGCCGCGGTCAAGTTCAGCTTCGAGCGCGTGCTGAAGATCAAGAAAGGGCCATACTCGATCTTCGAGCAGATCGGCGCGATCGACGTCGTCGATCCGCACACCGTCCGCTTCACCTTGAAGGAACCTTTCGCGCCCTTCCTCTCAGCCCTCGTCGACGACGCCGGCAGCATCGTCGATCCCAACGTCATGAAGCACGAGACGAACGGCGATATGGGCCAAGCCTATCTTGCCGACCACACCATGGGCAGCGGCGCCTTCGAGGTCACCCACTGGGAGAAAGGCCAGCAGATCGCGATGGCGCCCAATCCGCATTACGCGGGCGCGAAGCCCGCGTTCAAGAGCGTCGTCATCAAGATCGTCAAGGAGGCATCGGCCCGCCGCCTTCAGCTCGAGAAGGGCGATCTCGACATCGCCGAGGACATTCCAATCGACCAGCTCAAGGCGCTGAAGGGCGAGAAGGGCATCAAGATCGTCGACGAGCCGAGCTTCCAGGTGACCTATCTTTACCTCAACAACACGCACAAGCCCCTCGACCAGGTCAAGGTGCGCCAGGCCTTGTCCTACGCCATAGACTACAAGGGCATCATCGACGGCATCCTGCTCGGCCAGGCGGAGCAGATGCGCGGGGCGATTCCCGATGGGATGTGGGGGCACGATCCGTCGGTCATGCAATACAGCTACGATCCGCAGAAGGCCAAGGCGCTCCTTGCCGAGGCCGGCGTCAAGAACGTGAAGCTCGGCTATCTCTACGCCAAGACCGACCCCACTTGGGAGCCGCTCGGCCTCGTCGTTCAGCAGGCGCTCGGCGCCGTCGGGATCAAGGTCGACCTGCAGGAATTCGCCTATCCGACGATGCGCTCCAAGCTCAACGAAGGCGATTTCGACATCGCCGTCGGCAACTGGACGCCCGATTACGCCGACCCGTCGATGTTCATGAACTTCTGGTTCGACTCAAAGCTCAAGGGCCTGCCCGGCGACCGCGCCTTCTACAGCAATCCCAAAGTCGACGAGCTCATCCGCAAGGCCACGGCGACCGTCGACCAGGGCGAGCGGACCAAGCTCTATCAGGAGGCGCAACGCATCGCCGTCGCCGAGGCGCCCTATATCCTCCTCTACCAGCGCAACTACCAGTTCGCGATGCGCGACAACGTCAAGGGTTACGTCTACAACCCGATGCTGCTGCAGATCTGGAACATCGCCTCGATGTCGAAGGAATGAGCGCCTCTCGGCGCGAGAGGCGCCGGATGCGGCGCGTTCGCTCGGCCACGGCGCGCAGCCACGCGCGCTGCGGCCGGGCGCCGGCGGCGTGACCCGCGGTCGGCCCGTCCGATGTCCTTCGCCAATGTCGTGCGCCGGCGCCTCATCTTGCTGGTGTTCGTCGTCTTCGGCGTCAGCCTCGTCACTTTCGCGATCTCGCACATGATCCCGGGCGATCCCGCGCGGATGATGGCGGGCGAGCGGGCCAGCAACGAGGTGGTGGCGCATATGCGGGCGGTGCTCGGCCTCGACAAGCCGCTCGCCGTCCAGTACCTCGCTTATCTGCGCCATCTCGCCCAGGGCGATCTCGGCATCTCGATCCTCACGCAGCGGCCGGTCCTCGATGATCTCGTCCTCTTCTTTCCGGCGACCATCGAGCTCGCGGTGGCGGCGCTTCTCTTTGCGATTCTGCTCGGAGTCCCGCTCGGCGTCCTCTCGGCCATTGCCAAGGACCGCGCCGTCGATCAGGTGACGCGGACCCTATCGGTCACCGGAATCTCGACGCCGGCATTCTGGCTCGGTCTCCTCCTCATCTATCTCTTCTACGGCCGGCTCGGCATCTTTCCCGGTTCCGGCCGGATCGACGGGCCGCCGCCGCTCCACCTCACGGGATTCTATACGCTCGATGCGGCGCTGACCGGAAATTGGCCGGCCTTGGCGAGCGCGCTCGCGCACCTCTTCCTGCCGGCGCTCACCCTCGGCTTCGTTCACCTCGGCATCGTCACCCGCCAGATCCGCTCGGCGATGCTGGAGGTGCTGCAGGAGGACTATGTGAGGACGGCCAAGGCGAGCGGGCTGTCGCGCGCGCAAATCGTCCTCGATCATGCGCTGCGCAATGCGCTCATCCCCTCGGTGACGATGATCGGCCTCGCCTTCGGCGATCTACTTTACGGCGCGGTGCTGACCGAAACGGTTTTCGCCTGGCCAGGCATGGGCAACTACGTCGTCCAGTCGATCGCCGCCCTCGACTTCCCGGCGATCATGGGCTTCACGGTCGTCGCCTCGACCGCCTATGTCCTCGTCAACCTCGCGGTCGACCTCACCTACATGTTCCTCGATCCGCAAATCCGGGCGGTCGGCTGATGGCGGCAACGCAGAAGACGGCGCTCGGCGAGAGCGATCCTGCCGCATCCGCGGCGCCTGGGGTCGGCGGTATCGACTGGCGCTATATCCGCTATCGACTGCGCCGCAGCCCCCTCGCGATGCTCGGCCTCGCCATCATCGCCTTCGCCGCGATCCTCATCCTGGGCGCTCCCTGGCTTGCTCCCTACGATCCCAATCGCCTCGACCTCCTGCATCGTCTCGCGCCGCCCAGCCTCGCCCATCTCTTCGGTACGGACGAGGTCGGGCGCGATCTCCTCTCGCGCATCATCTACGGCTCGCGCGTCTCGATCCCGGTCGGCCTTGCCGTAGTCGGCATCTCGATGGGCGCCGGCACGGTTCTTGGCGCTTTCTCCGGGCTCGTCGGCGGGCGCACCGACACCGTGATCATGCGGATCATGGACGTCGTCCTCTCCTTTCCTTCCTTCGTCATGGCGATCGCCCTCGCCGCGGCGCTCGGCCCCGATCTCGTCAACGCGATGCTGGCGATCGCCATCGTCCGCATCCCGTTCTATGTGCGCTTGGCGCGCGGACAGGCGCTGGCCCTGCGCGAGCGGCCTTACGTCAAGGCTGCGATCAGCTTCGGCGCGCGGCCGCTGACCATCGTCCGCCGCCACATCGTGCCCAACGCGCTCGCCCCCATCATCGTGCAGAGCACGCTCGACATCGGCGGCGCCATCCTGACCGCCTCGGCGCTGAGCTTCATCGGCCTCGGAGCGCAGCAGCCGACCGCGGAATGGGGCGCGATGGTCAGCAACGGCCGCGACTACCTGCTCGATCAGTGGTGGTACCCGACCTTCCCCGGCTTGGCGATCCTTGTCACCGCCGTCGGATTCAACCTCCTCGGCGACGGATTGCGCGACATCTTCGATCCCCGCCTGCGCGGTCGATGACCTTCCCATCTCGCGAGCGCGTCGTTTCGTCCGGCGAGCCCGTCGTCGAGCTTCGCCGCGTCTCGCTCGCCTTCCCGACCTATCGCGGCCGCATCGAGGCGCTGGGCGACGTGACCCTCGCCGTCGGCGCCGGCGAGATCACCGGTCTCGTCGGCGAGTCCGGCTGCGGGAAATCGGTCACCTCGATGTCGGTGATCCGGCTTTTGCCGAAGGGAAGCGCCGAGGTGACCGCGGGGTCGATCCGCGTCCTCGGCCACGACGTCCTTGCGGCGAGTGAAGGCGAGATGGAGCAGGTTCGGGGAAAGCTCGTGTCGATGGTTTTCCAGGAGCCGATGAACGCGCTCAACCCGACCATCCGCATCGGCCGCCAGATCACGCAAGTGATCCGCCGCCACGAGCGAGTGAGCGCCGCGGCGGCGCAAGCGCGTGCCGAACGGCTGCTCGCCGAGATGCAGGTCCCGGATGCGCGCCGGGTCATGGGGAGCTTCCCCTTCGAGCTGAGCGGCGGGATGCGCCAGCGCGTGCTGCTCGCGATGGCCTTCTCGTGCGACCCGGCGGTCCTCATCGCCGACGAGCCGACGACGGCGCTCGACGTCACTGTCCAGGCGCAGGTCTTGGCGCTCTTGAAGAGCCGAGCCCAAGAGCGCGGCACGTCGGTGCTCTTCGTCACGCATGATCTCGCCGTCGTCGCCCAGCTCTGCGATCGCGTCTACGTCATGTATGCCGGGCATGTCGTCGAGGAGGGGCCGACCACGGCGGTGCTGCGGCACCCGGCGCATCCGTATACGCAAGCCCTGCTGCGCTCGCTTCCCGAGCTCGGGCGGCCGAAGGAGCCGCTCGTCGCCATCGGCGGCACCGTTCCCGACCTTGCTCACCCGCCGTGCGGCTGCGCCTTCCAGCCGCGCTGTGCCGCGGCGCATGCGCGCTGCCACGAGGCCCCGCCTTTGTTGCCGGTGCCGGAGCAGGCGGGCCAGAGCGCCGCCTGCTGGCTGCTGAAGGAGGGGAGGGCGGCCGATGCGCCGGTCGCCGAGACCGGCGAGGCGATGGCCGTCGCTGCGTGCCCGCGCGCGCAACCGCGCGAGCCGCTTCTTGCGCTCGAGCAGGTGAGAGTGCAATTCCCGATCGGCTTCGACTGGCTCGGCCGCGCGCGCGGCCATGTCCACGCGCTGAACGGCGTCGATCTCACCCTCGGCGCCGGCGAAACGCTGGGGGTCGTCGGCGAATCGGGGTGCGGAAAGAGCACTCTCGGCCAGGTCGTGGCGCGGCTGCTGATCCCGTCGGGCGGCACCATTCGCTTCGCCGGCATCGATCTCGCTGCGCTCGCACCGAGCGCGCTGCGCCGCATCCGTCGGCGCTTCCAGATCGTCTTCCAGGACCCGCAGGCATCGCTCGATCCGCGCATTCCGGTGTGGCGCGCAATCATCGAGCCGCTCGCGGTCGCCGGCCGGCATCCGGCTGCTGCGCTCAAGGAGAAGGCCCGTGCCCTGGCGCGCGAGGTTCAGCTCCGCGAGGACCAGCTCGAACGCTATCCGCATGAATTCTCCGGCGGCCAGCGCCAGCGCATCGCCATCGCGCGCGCCCTCGCTCCGGGGCCCGACCTCATCGTCCTCGACGAGCCGACCTCGGCGCTCGATGTCTCGGTGCAGGCGCAGATCCTCAATCTGCTCCTCGATCTGCAGCGGCGGCTCGGCCTCGCCTATCTCTTCATCTCGCACAATGTCGCGGTCGTGCGGCACGTCGCCGACCGCGTCGCGGTGATGTATCTGGGCCAAATCGTCGAGATCGGCGGCGCCGCGGACGTGCTCGACCGGCCGGCACACCCCTATACGCGCGCCCTCGTCGCGGCGGTCCCGAAGCTCGCCGGCGCCGCCGACTCGGCGCCGGGGCTCCGTTCGACGGAGCTGCCGAGCAACGTCCATCTGCCGCAAGGCTGCTTCTTCCGCACGCGCTGCCCCTTCGCCGCGCCGGGCTGCGAAAAGCCGCAGCCGCTGCTCGCCGCGGAGCGGAGCGGCGCCCGAGGCGGGGCCGAGGCGCACCTCGTGCGCTGTCACCGCCTCGGCGACTTGCCTCGAGGATTAGCAGCAAGAGGTCCTTCATGAAGGTGTTCATTGCCGGCCTCGACACCGAGACCAATACCTTCGCGCCCATTCCGACCGGACGGCATGCCTTCGCCGAAGGGTTCATCGCCCATGGCGATGCGACGCGGCGCCCGGAGAACTATTGCTCGGCGCAGCTCAATGTCTGGCGTCGCCGGGCCGAGGAGCGCGGCTGGGAGGTGGCGGAAAGCCTGTGCGCCTTCGCCGAGCCCGGCGGGATCGTCGTCCGCTCTGTCTACGAGGAGTTCCGCGACGAAATCCTGGCCGACCTGCGGCGCGCGATGCCGGTCGATATCGTCGCGCTCGCCTTGCACGGCGCCATGGTGGCCGCCGGCTACGACGACTGCGAGGGTGACATCCTGGCGCGCGTCCGGGAGATTGTCGGCGCAAATGTCCCGATCGGCGCCGAGCTCGATCTTCACTGCCATATTACCGAGGCGATGCTGCGCCATGCGACCGCGCTCGTCGCCTACAAGGAGTACCCGCATATCGACATTCCGGCACGGGCCGAGGATCTCTTCTCGCTGCTCGCCGACGCCGCGACCGGCCGGACTCGCCCGGTCATGGCAAGCTTCGACTGCCGGATGATCAACACCTATCGCACCACAGAGCAGCCGCTGCGCGGCTTCGTCGATCGCATGCTGGCGCTCGAGGGACGCGACGGCATCCTGTCGGTCTCCCTCGGCCACGGCTTCCCCTGGGGCGATGTCGCCGAGATCGGCGCGAAGGTGGTCGTCATCGCCGATGGCGACCGCGGCAAGGCCGAGCGCCTCGCCCGCCGCCTCGGCGAGGAGTTCGTCGCCATGCGCGAGGCGATCGCGCCCCGCTTTCTGACAATGGACGAGGCGCTCGACCGCGCCCTCGCGATCGATGGTGGGCCGGTCGTCATCGCCGACGTCTCGGACAATGCCGGCGGGGGTGCGCCGGGCGATGCGACCTTCTTCCTGAAGCGGGTGCGGGAGCGCGGGCTGCGCAACGTCGCGAGCGCGTTCTACTGGGACCCGGTCGCCGTGCGGTCCGCGATGGAGGCCGGGCTCGGCGCCACTTTCGAGCTGCGGATCGGCGGCAAGTCGGGGCCGGCCTCGGGCGACCCGGTCGACCTCAGGGTGACCGTGAAGGGGCTGGCCGACCGCCTCACGCAACGGTTCGGCCAGGCGCCGGTCGAGATGGGGGCCTCGGCCTGGGTCGCGGCCGACGGCATCGACCTCGTGCTCACCAGCTTACGCACGCAGGTGTTTCATCCCGAGGGCATGACCGGGCTCGGTCTCGATCCCACCCGGCGCAAGCTCGTCATCGTCAAGTCGACGCAGCACTTTCATGCCGGCTTCGCTCCGATCGCCAAGGCCATTCTCTACGCCGCGCCGCCCGGCGCCTTGAGTCCGGACTTCACCGCCATTCCCTACAGCAAGCTGACCCGGCCTTATTGGCCGAAAGTCGCCGACCCGTTCGCCTGACGCGTCTGCGTCAGGCCGTCGAGGCCGCCCAGGCGGATGCGGAAGCTCCAGCAGCCGCTCGGCCGACAAGGCGATCGCGCGGAACGCGAATTCGGCAGCGGCGTTTGCAGGAGGAGCGAAACCGCACCTCGGTCGCTCAATGGGAAAGGGCGGCAGTCTCGGACTGCCGCCCTTGTTCTCGGCGCCGGCCTCGCGGCCGCGGCGAGATCATTGCGGGCTGGACATCGCTATCGCGGATTCCGGTTGTCGCCGCCGCTCTGATGGCGCGCGTTTATCGCGCATTGCTCTTCCACCACGAGATCCTCACGACCTCCGGCGGTGTTGCAGGTCGGTGTCGCCCGCCCGGCATAATATGCCCTGGCCGCTGCCTGCGTCTGCCCCAGATCTTGCGAGCAAGCCGAGGCCAGCGCGAGAACGCCGATCAGGGCCGCGATCGAGAGATGAACTCCAAGCATTCCGACCTCCTTCGATCGATCCCTGGCCCAGCCAAGGTGGAACAAGGGGCGCACTGCGCCGTTCCGTCGTCTCTTTGCGCGCGCAGCGAGCACTTGCGTTCGGAAGGGCCCTCGGGAGAAAAGAATCCGGACATCAGCCGCGCAGATACTCGTTGAACCAATCGAGCGTGCGCTTCCAGGCTTCCGTGGCCGCCGCTTCGTCGTAGCGCGGCGTCGTGTCGTTGTGGAAGCCGTGATTGGCGCCCTTGTAGATGTGCCCCTCATGCGGCACATGCGCCCGCGTCAGCGCGGCATCGAAATCCGGCCATCCTCCCGTGATGCGGGTGTCGAGCTCGGCGTACTGCGCGTTGATCGGCGCCTTGATCTTCGCGACATCGGCGGCGCTCGGCTGGGCGCCGTAGAATGGCACCGCCGCATCGAGATCGGATCCCATCCGTACCGCCAGCTGGTTGACGATGCCGCCGCCGAAGCAGAAGCCGACGGCGCCCAGCTTGCCGGTGCTGTCCGGCCGCGATTTCAGCCACCGCGCCGCAGCGAGAAAATCCTCGAGGATCTTGCCGTGGTCGAGCCGGTTGAACAGCGCCAGCGCCTTCTCGTCGTCGCCGGGATAGCCGCCGAGCGAGGTCAGGGCGTCAGGGGCGAAGGCGATGAAATCGGCGACGGCAAGCCGCCGGGCCACATCCTCGATATAGGGGTTGAGGCCCCGGTTTTCGTGCACGACGAGCACGGCCGGCAATACGGCCGCCGTTGCGGGCCGGACAAGATAACCGCGGATCGTGCCGTTTCCCCGTGGCGACGGCACCGTCACGGTCTCGGCTTTGATGCGCTTGTCGTCCGGCTGAACTTGGATGGCCCAGGCGTAATTCGGCTTGAGCATCTGCAGGAGCGCTGCCGCCGTGAGGCCGCCGACGGCATAGTTTTGGGCTTTGTTCAAAAAACGCCGCCGGCTGATGCGACCGTGGACATAGCCGTCGAAGAGGTCGAGGAGCCCTTGGGGAAAGTCCGATGCCTTCTTTCGTTCCATTCCCATACCTCTGCCTTGGGTTTCGCGCATGGCGCCACGCCGCGCGTCGAAGCTGCACGGCCCAGCACCGCAACGATGCGACGAAAGAAACCCCTTGCCACATCACATGTGCTTGAGCCGCCGCATTCCGAGAGGAGGGTCCTGGAGCGCGTTTTCGAGAGCCATTGTGAGCAAGGGGAGTAACTTTTCAGCAACTCCGGATTCGGCCTGCGGAAGCGCGTTCATGACTCCTGCGCATATCCGATGGCCCTTCTCCTCTGCCGCTGCGACCCGGTCGCGGCGGCAGCCGCGCGCTGTGTAACCGGTCTCTGTAACGACCCGATCGCGCTTGGCCCTAAGTCATTGCCTTAGCAGGGAAATGGTGGAGCAGAGGGGAATCGAACCCCTGGCCTCGACATTGCGAACGTCGCGCTCTCCCAACTGAGCTACTGCCCCACGATCGCGGCGCGGCGACGCGGCGGACTATGGGTATGACGGCGCGGCCTGTCAAGCCGCGCCCGCCGCGCGCGCCACGCGATTGAACGGCGGAGCCATGGCTTGCGCGCAGAGCAAGCCGAGGCTACGGTGCCGGCCGGTTTTGCCACCCACCGAGATGTGCCGATGCGGTCTTTCATCTTGCTGATCGACACTGTGATCAGCATCTACATCTGGCTGCTGGTCGCCTCGGTCGTGCTGAGCTGGCTCGTCGCCTTCAACGTGGTCAACACCTACAATCGCTTCGTCGCCACTGTGGGCGATATGCTCTATCGCCTGACCGAGCCGGCTCTGCGGCCGATCCGCAACATCCTGCCGAATCTCGGCGGCATCGACATCTCGCCGATGGTATTGATTCTGCTGCTTGTCTTCCTGCGCAATCTCCTCTTCGAGTATTTCTATTATTGAGCGGCGGCGTATCCGATCCGGCCGCGCATGACGAAGAGGGGCGCCGCGGGGTGAGTTCGGCTTCGCGCGGGCGGCTGGGGCGATGCTGCGGAGCGAGATCGCGGCGCGCTGGACGGCAGGCGGATTGCGCGACAAGGTAGGGGGATGGCCGGCAGCTTCGCCTCCTTCGTCATCGCGGGCCTCGCCTTTCACGGCAGCCATATCGCGCTGTCGAGCACGCGCCTGCGCGGCAATTTGCGCGATCAGCTCGGCGAGCGCGGCTTTCTCGCCCTTTATTCGCTCCTCGCCCTCGCCACTTTCGCCTGGTTCATCATCGCCTATGTGCACGCGCCCCTGCTGCAGCTCTGGCCCTTCTCGCCGTGGACGGCATGGATTCCGATCCTCGTCATGCCCTTTGCCGCCATCCTGCTGATCGGCGGCTACACGACGGCCAATCCGACGGCGGTCGGAATGGAGCGCTCGGCCGCCGCCGATGATCCGGCGCCCGGCATGCTGCGGGTAACGCGGCATCCCGTCCTTTGGGCGATCGGCCTCTGGGGCCTCTCCCATATCGTCCCCAACGGCGATCTCGCCTCGCTGCTCTTCTTCGGATCGCTGGCGGCGCTGGCGCTCATCGGCACGCTCCTTATCGATCGCAAGAAGCGCCTCGCCCTCGGCAGCAACTGGCCGCGTCTCGCCGAGGTTACCTCCAACATTCCGTTTCTGGCCGTCCTGACCGGACGCTCGCGGCTCCGCCCGCACGAGATCGGGTTGCTGCGCATCGTCGCCGGGCTTCTGCTCTACGCCGTCCTTTTCCTCGCGCACCCCTTCTTCACGGGCCACATCGTCGTCGTGCCGTGAAAGGGCTGCGCGCTCCCTTCATTCGGCGGCGTGCTGGGCGGCGTGACGGCCTTCGGCGAACTCCTCGACGATCTTCCGGTTGAAGGCCGGAATGTCGTCGGGCTTGCGGCTGGTGACAAGGCCGCTATCGACGACGACCTCCTCATCGACCCAGCTCGCCCCGGCGTTCTTGAGGTCGGTCTTGATCGAGGGCCAGGAGGTGAGCTTGCGGCCGCGCACCACATCGGCCTCGACCAGGGTCCAGGGGCCGTGACAAATGGCGCCCACCGGCTTCTTCGCCTCGAAGAAGGCGCGGATGAAGCTGACCGCCTGCGGCTTCGTGCGCAGCGCGTCGGGATTGAGCGCGCCGCCCGGCAGGACGAGGGCGTCGTACTCCTCGGCGCTCACCTCGTCGAGCGTCCGGTCCACCTTGATCTTGTCGGCCTTGTCGTGATGCTTGAACCCCTGGATGGCGCCATCATGGGGCGCGATGACATGAACGGTGGCGCCGGCTTCCATGAGGGCGCGGCGCGGCTCGGTCAACTCAACCTGCTCGAAGCCGTCTGTGGCGACGACGGCGACCTTCTTCCCAGCAAGACTCTGCGCCATTGCTCCTTCTCCATTGAAAGGGGTTACACCTCCAACGATGCCGGGAATGGCCGGTTCCGGGCGCGAGCCGGCGGCGCATCCCCGCCATTCGCCGTTCCCTTTGCCGCCGGGAGCGGTCATAGTCGTGCTCGACCGCTGGTTCGATGGGAAGGCGATGCCGAGAAAGACCGACCGCCGCGCCCGGATCGTCGACGCGGCTCTGAGGCTCGCCGCGGAGCGCGGCTGGTATGGCATCAGCCTTGCCGATATCGCTGCCGAGGCGCGCCTGCCGATGCTGGAGCTCTATGCCCTCTTTCGCTCGAAGACGGCGATTCTCGAAGCGTTCCATCGCCGCCTCGACGAAGCCGTGCTGAGCGGTGGCGAAGCGGAGGAGGGCGAGAGGCCGCGCGACCGTCTGTTCGATTTGCTGATGCGGCGCTTTGACGCGCTCGGCCCGCACAAGCCGGCGGTGAAGGCGATGGCGGAGGGAGCATGGACCGACCCGTTGGCCGCCCTCGCGGCCGCCCCCGCGCTCCTCGATTCCATGATCTGGATGCTCGAAGCCGGCGGCGTCTCGGCCAGCGGCCTTGCCGGCCGGTTGCGCGCCAAGCTGTTGCTCGCCATATACCTTTCCGTCCTCCGGGTCTGGCTTGCCGACGAGTCGCCGGACCTTATGAAGACGATGGCGGCTCTCGACCGGCGTCTGCGCCACGCGGAGCGCTGGCTCGGCTTGGCCCGGGCCGGAAGCGGCGCCGGCGAGCCGGCCCGCGCCGAAGGATGATCCCTAAATTAATTTTGCTGCACTGCAGCAAAACCCCTTGACGATCGGCATGGGCGGCGCGATATAGGCTTATGTTGCAGTGCACAAAGCATCGAGCGGGTGCCCTGCGCAGCCCAGATCTGGGATCTGGAACTCAATCTCGATGAGGAGGGCATTCATGGCGAATACGAGCGGCAAGAACGGTTTCTTCGACGTTACCAAGGTGATGGGCGAGTTTCGCATGCCGGGGATCGACCTCGATGCGGTGGCGGCGGCGCAGCGCAAGAATCTCGAGGCGCTCACCCAGGCGAACCAGCTTGCCGTCGAGGGTGTCCAGGCGGTAGTGCGCCGGCAGGTCGAGATCGCCCGTGAGGCGATGGACGAATTTTCGGCGATGTTCCGCGACTTCGTGCAGACGAACGGCTCGCCCGAGGACCGCTTCGCGAAGCAGGCCGAATATTCGAAGCAGGCGCTCGAGAAAGGCATCGCCAATGCCCGCGAGCTGACCGAACTCGTGGCCAAGGCCAATACCGAGGCGTTCAACGTCATCAACAAGCGCGTCAGCGAGGGCTTCGACGAGGTTCGCGACTTCGCCAAGAAGCGCGTCGGCGCGGCGGCGCGATAAGGCGCCATTAACCTTCCATAGCCGGACAAGGCCGTTCCTCGCGAGCGGCCTTTTTCATGGGCTTGCGGCGCGTGCGAATCTGCGGCACCAGTCGAGGCCGGATAGCATCGCGGAGCGGCGCATGACCATTAGCTACGACGATTTCGCCAAAGTCGACATCCGCGTCGGCACCATCGTCGATGTGCAGCCCTATCCCGAGGCGCGGCGCCCGGCCTTCAAGCTCGCCGTCGATTTCGGCCCGGAGCTCGGCGTCAAGAAATCCTCGGCGCAGTGCACGGCCCATTACGCGCCGGAAACGCTGCTCGGCCGCCAAGTCGCCGCCGTCGTCAACTTCCCGCCGAAGCAGATCGGCAAATTCATGTCCGAGGTGCTGGTGCTGGGCTTTCCGGACGGCAAGGGCGAGGTGGTGCTGATCGGGCCATCGCGAGCTGTGCCCAATGGCGGCCGGCTCTATTGACGCCGCCTCTCGTCGGTGCCGCTGCGAGCCATAACGGTTCCTCGGCAACGACCGAGGGTCACCGAACGCCCAATAACCGCTTGTCCGCGCCGTCTCTTCGCGATCAAATCGGCGCGCGGCTGAAGCCGACGACGATGGAAGAGGGCGGGGGCGGGATGAGGATCTTGTTCATGGATTGCGATGCGGCGCTCAAAGCCGCCTGGGACAAGGTCTATCGCCCCGGCGACGATCCGCCCATCGACATCAACATGACGCCGTTCCCGCGTGAGGCGGTGCCCGACATCGTCGCCGGCTATCAGATCTGCATCGACGACCATTCCTATTTCCCGGAACCCATCCTGAAGCGCTGCACCGATCTGCGCCACATCGTCTATCTCGGGACGGGCGCCGCGAGCTGCATCGACCTCGCCGCGGCCGAGCGGCTCGGCATCGGCATCTCGATCATCAAGGGCTATGGCGACGTCGCCGTCGCCGAGCACACCGTGGCGCTGATGATGGCGGCGGCCCGCGATGTGGCGCGGCAGGACCGGGCGATCCGCGCCGGCATCTGGGATACGCGCGAAGGGGCGCAGCTTCGCGGCAAGGTGCTGGGCCTCATGGGTCTCGGCGGCATCGGGCGCGAGGTGGCGCGCATCGCCGCCGGCATCGGCATGGAGGTCATCGCCTGGAGCCGGACGCCGCGGCCGGAAACCGGCGTCCCCATGGTGGGGCTCGACGAGCTCCTGCGTCGCTCCGACTTCCTCTCCTTGCACCTCATCCTCGGCGAGGAGACGCGCGGCATTCTCGGCTACGACCAGCTGGGGCGGACGAAGCCGGGCGTCATTCTCGTCAACACGGCGCGTGGCGCCCTCGTCGACGAGGTGGCCCTCATCGCTCATCTGCGCTCGGGCCATATCCGGCACGCCGCCCTCGACGTCTTCGCCGACGAGCCGTTGAAGGCCGACCATCCGCTCGCCGCGCTGGAGAACGTGACGCTGACCGCGCATAGCGGCTTCAGCACGCCCGATTCCCTCATGATCCTTCTCCGCCGCGCCATCGACCTCGCGAAGGCGGCGGCCGAGAAAGGGCGGTAGAGCCATGGCGAACTACACCTTCTCCTGCTTCGACGGCCACACCTGCGGAAATCCGGTGCGGCTCGTCGCCGGCGGCGCGCCCGTTCTGCACGGCGCCACGATGAGCGAGCGGCGGCAGGACTTCCTTGCCCGCTTCGACTGGATCCGCCGCGCCCTCATGTTCGAGCCGCGCGGCCACGACGTCATGTCGGGCAGCATTCTTTATCCGCCGCTGCGCGCGGATTGCGACGCGGCGATCCTCTTCATCGAGGTCTCGGGCTGCCTGCCGATGTGCGGGCACGGCACGATCGGCACGGTGACGATGGCGCTCGAGAACGGCCTCGTGACGCCGCGCGAGGAGGGGAAGCTCGCGCTCGACGCGCCCGCCGGCCGCGTCGTCGCCGAGTACCGCCGCGACGGCCGCTTTATCGAGAGCGTCCGCATTCACAACGTCGCCTCCTACTTGGCGGCGAGCGAGGTGCGCATCGAGTGCCCGGAGCTCGGCGAGATCGTGCTCGACATCGCCTATGGCGGCAATTTCTACGCCATCATCGAGCCGCAGAGGAATTACCCCGGCATGGAGGCGCTGTCGGCCGACCGCATCCTCCGCCTCTCGCCCGTGGTGCGGCGCCTTGCCGACCAGGCGGTCAAGCTCGTCCATCCCGAGGATCCCAGCATCAAGGGCGTCAGCCATGTGATGTGGACCGGCAAGCCGCGCGACAAGCGGGCGCATGGGCGGAACGCCGTCTTCTATGGCGAGCGCGCCATCGACCGCTCGCCTTGCGGCACCGGCACCTCGGCCCGCATGGCTCATCTCGTCGCCAAGGGCAAGCTGAGGATCGGCGACGAGTTCGTCCATGAGAGCATCATCGGCAGCCTCTTCGACGGTCGCGTCGAGAGCGCCGCCGAGGTGGGCGGCATCGCCGCCATCCGGCCCTCGATCGCCGGCTGGGCGCGGATGCACGGCATCAACACGATCTTCGTCGACGAGCGCGATCCCTTCCGGCACGGCTTCCAGCTCGTCTGAGCCATGGGCAAGGCGGTCGCCGTCATCGGCGCCGGCATCGTCGGCCTCTGCTGCGCGCGCGTGCTGCAGCGGGCCGGCCACGCCGTCACGGTTTTCGATCCGCAGCCGCCGGCGCGCGGCGCCTCCTTCGGCAATGCCGGCCATATCGCCATCGACCATATCCGCCCGCTGGCGCGGCCCGACATCCTGGCGCAGGTGCCGCGGATGCTGCTCGATCCGCTGGGACCGCTCGCCATTCGCTGGCGCGATGCGCCGCGCCTACTGCCCTGGCTCGCGCGCTTCGCGCTGGCCGCGCGTCCGGCGCAGGTCGCGCGCGGCACGGCGGCGCTCTCGGCGCTTCTCGGCGCGGCGAGCGGCGCCTGGGCGGAGGAGCTGCGCGGATCGAACCTCGCCGGTCTCTTCCGCGCCAAGGGCGCTCTCGTGGTCTATGCGACGGACGCCGCTTTCGCCGCGGCCGCGCGCGAACGCGATATCCTCGCCCGCCACGGCGTCGCGCTCGAAACCATGGAGGGCGCCAAGGCGCGGGTCCTAGCGCCGGGGCTGATGCCCGGCATTCGGCATGCGACCTTTTTCCCGGGCGCCTCGCACACCGTCGATCCCTACGGCCTCGCGCTGGGCCTCGCCGAGGCTTTCCGCCGCGACGGCGGCCGGATCAAAGAGGCCGCCGTGACGGGCGGCGAGAGCGACGGTCAGCGCGTCCTTGCCCTCGCGACGACGCGCGGGCGCTTCGCCGCCGATGCCTTCGTGCTCGCCGCCGGCCTTGCCTCGCGCGAGCTCGGCCCTCTCTTCGGCCTCGCCCTGCCGCTCGCCGCCGAGCGCGGCTATCACCTCATGGTCGAGGCGCCCGAAGCGCGCTTCGAGGTGCCGGTCACCTGGGCCGAGCGCGGCTTCGTAATGACGCCGATGGAAGCCGCCGGCATTCGCCTCGCTGGAACTGTCGAGCTGGCGAGCGCCGCGGCGCCGCCGAGCTGGGAGCGGGCCGAGCTCCTGTTGCGGCACGCGCGAACGCTGTTCCCCGCGCTCGGAGGGCGCGAGGTCTCGCGCTGGATGGGCCTCCGGCCGACCTTTCCCGATTACCTCCCGGCCATCGGCCAGGCGCCCCGCCGCCGCAACCTCTTCATCGCCTGCGGCCATCAGCATATCGGCCTCACCGCCGCCGCGATCACCGGACGCATCATCGGCGCGCTTGTCGCCGGGGCGGCGCCGCCGGTCGACCTCGGAGCCTTCCGCCCCGACCGTTTCGGCGGCACGCGCTGACTAACGTCGGTTCGCCTACATCCCGGTCTTCCGTGCCGTCGCTATGCGCGCGAGGAGCGCCGTCAGAGTGGGGCCGATCCGCTGCAGCTCGTCGCGATGCGCCGCCGAGAGATCGCGCAGCATGGCTTCTGCCGCCGGAGTGAGGGAGACGAGGACGCGGCGGCGGTCGCTGGGCTGGGGCGCGCGGCCGACGATGCCGAGCGCGACGAGCCGGTCGACGAGCCCGACGGCGCTATGATGGCGGATGCCGAGGCGCTCGGCGAGCTCGCCGATGCTGAGCGCCTCGCGCTCGGGAGCACCCTTGATCGCCAGCAGCGCTTGATGCTGCTGCGGCGTCAGACCCGCCTGCCGGGCCGCCGCCTCGCTGAAGAGAATGAATTGCCGCAGCGCCCGGCGAAACGCGGCCAGCGCCTCGTAATCCTCCTTGTCGAGGCTCGGCTCCCCGCTCTCATCCCCGCCGGCAACGCAAGGGTGCGCTGCGTCGAACGCAATCATAATTTACTATCCATTCAACCTCGTAGCCGAATATATCGTAGCACGATATTCGGCCGGGGGAGCGCGGTCCACCGGCGAGATCGCGGGCCCAACTCGATCCTTTCCAGGACATGACAGACCTTTCCGCTTCCGCCGGCGAGCCATCCCCCTCCCGGTTCTCGCGCTTTGCTTCGCCCGACGCCAATCCCCGCAGCACGCTCGGGGATTTCACGACCGATCTGCGCGTCCTGCGGCTGGCGGCGATGGCCCTCCTCGTCGGCACGGCCGGGGCGGGCGCGGCCTGGGCGCTCAACCGGCTGATCGCGCTCATCACCGATCTCGCCGTCCTCGGGCGCGACGCCGCCGTGCGGCTCGCCATCGCCGATCATCACCTCGGTGCGCTTGCCGCCGTCATTCCGGTCATCGGCTGCCTCATCGTCGGCGTCATGGCCCGCTACGGCTCTGAGAAGATCCGCGGCCACGGCATTCCCGAGGCGATGGAGGCGATTCTCTTCGGACAGAGCCGGATTCAGCTCAAAGTCGCCATTCTGAAGCCCCTCTCCTCCGCCATCTCGATCGGCACCGGCGGGCCGTTCGGCGCGGAAGGGCCGATCATCATGACGGGCGGCGCTATCGGCTCGCTCCTGGCGCAGTGCTTTCCGCTGAGCTCGGCCGAGCGAAAGACCTTGCTGGTAGCGGGCGCCGCCGCGGGCATGGCCGCGACCTTCGGAACGCCGGTGGCGGCGGTGCTGCTCGCCGTCGAGCTGCTGCTTTTCGAATGGAAGCCGCGAAGCTTCATCCCGGTCGCGGTGGCGGCCGTGGTCGCGGCGGCCTGGCGGCCCTTGCTGCTGGGGCCGGGGCCGCTCTTTCCGGTTGCCGCCGCGGTTACGCTGCCCTGGTGGGGGCTCATCGCCTGCGCCGCAGTCGGCCTGCTCGCCGGCCTCGGCTCCGGCCTGCTGACGGCGCTCGTCTACGGCTTCGAAGACGCGTTCCAGCGGCTGCCGATCCACTGGATGTGGTGGCCGGCGCTCGGCGGCATCGTCGTCGGCCTCGGCGGGCTCATCGAGCCGCATGCCCTAGGCGTCGGCTACGACAACATTGCGGCGCTGCTGCAAGGGCGCACCGTCGCGCAGGCGGTCATCGTGCTCCTCGTCGTCAAGGCCGTGATCTGGTCGGTGGCTCTCGGCTCCGGCACCTCGGGCGGCGTGCTGGCGCCGCTCCTCATCATGGGGGGCGCGCTCGGCGCGCTCGAAGGCGAGATGATCCCGGCTGCGACGCCCGGCTTCTGGGCGCTCATCGGCATGGCCGCCATCATGGGCGGAACGATGCGCTCGCCTCTGACGGCGACGCTCTTCGCCGTCGAGCTCACCGGCGATATCGGCGCCTTGCTGCCGCTGCTCGCCGCCTGCTCGGTCGCTTTCGCCGTGACCGTGCTGCTCTTGAAGCGCTCGATCCTGACCGAGAAGGTGGCGCGGCGCGGCTTCCACCTCTCGCGCGAATACATCGTCGATCCGTTCGAGACGATCCGCGTCGCGCAGGTCATGGTCGAGCGCGTCGATACCTTGCCCGCCGAGATGACGATCGACGATACCGTCGCTTTCTTCACCGCGCCCGGCCTGGCGCTGCGGCACAAGAGCTATCCCGTCGTCGACGACGAGAACCGCGTCTTGGGTCTCGTCGCCCGCGCCGACGTGCTGCGCTGGACGATGGAAGGCTGGCGGCAAGGCGCCGTCCTCGCCGATGTCGTCAAGCGCGAAAATCTCGCAGTCGCCTATCCCGACGAGCTGGTGGGCCGCCTCGCCGACCGGATGGCGGCTGCCGATGTGGGGCGCGTCCCGGTCGTCCGGCGCTTGGACGGGGTCCTCGTCGGCATGGTGGCGCGGAAGGATTTGCTGCGCGTCCGCGCCATGCTGATCCAGCAGGAACGCGAGCGCGCCGCCGTCATCCGGGCGCCGCGCCCGGCCACGGCGGTCGAGGACCGCGTCTCGGCCGAGGGGCGCGCCTGAGCCCTTCGTTCAGGGGCCGGCGCCGGCGAGCTTCGGCGGCGAAGTCGGCGCCTTGCGCAGGACGCCGAGGCGGCGCAGCACGCTGCCGAGGATCGCGGGCCGGCTCGCCGGTACGAACCGCAGCGCGATGAGCCGTCGCGCCGCCGCCATCGGCAGCACGGCGACCGCGGGAAACCAGAAGGCGAGGGAGAGCCTCGCCGGCCAGGGATCGTTGGCGCCGAAGACCGCTTTGAGGCCGCGCCCGGCGATGCCGAGGGCCCGCTCGCCGGGCACCGGGTGATCGGCCGGCCGCAGCCGCAGCGAGGCGAGGCGGTATTGCAGGTGCAGGATCGCCCGGTCGAGCGGATCGCCCTCGATGGCGATGCCGAGACGTGCCGCATGCTCGCGCAGAAGCGCGACGCGGTGCTGGTCATGGCGGATGAAGCGCGCGAACTTCTCAGGGGCGAGGGCGCGTTGCGCGCCGTCATTGGCGCCGTGGACGCGATAGCTGCCGAGCACCCGGTCGAGCGTCACGACCGCGCCATAGAGCGGCGCCAGCGTGTTGAGCGGGCCGTCGGCGCCGGCCAGAACTGGCGGAACCGGCATGACCTGCTCGAGGAAGTCTCGGCCATAGGCGTTGCCGCTCGTGGGCGGGCAGGGATAGAGCGCCGTCCGCAGGGTCTCGCGGCGAATTGCGGCGGGGCCGAGCGCTGCCCGGTAGTTTGGAAAGACGGCGCCGAGAGCATTGCCGGCGGCGTCGATCGTCGCCAGGCAGAACTGCGCCTTCGCCGTGCCCGGCCGCCACGCCGCGACGACCGCCTCGACCGCCTCGGGGCGCAGCAGGTCGTCGGCATCGAGGAACAGCACGATATCGCCGCGGCTCGCCGCGAAGCCCGCGTTGAACGCGCCGCTCTGGCCCTGATTCTGCTGGAAGACCGCCTTGATCCGATCGCCGTAGGCGGCGATCACCGCGCGCGATTCGTCGGTCGAGCCGTCATCGACGACGATGATCTCGCGGCGCGAATAGGTCTGGGCGAGCGCGCTGTCGATCGCCGCGCCGAGGAAGCGCGCGTAGTTGTAGTTGTCGATGACGATGCTGACGAGCGGCGCGGGCAAGGCGAACTCCGGTCCTGCCGCGCCGACCATCCGGTCCGCGCGGCGAGGGGTGAACAATGCTCGGCCGCGCCGGTTCCGCCCGCGCTGCGCCCATTTGTCACTGCTTTGACATGCGCTCCCGGCGCAACGACCGAGCGAGCTTCGTGTTGACGCGCTGACGAGGTGCCGCGGTGCTGGCCTGGAACAAACAACTCTTTCTCCTGCTCAACGCCCCGGCGCATCCGAGCGAATGGCTCCGCATGGCCGCCGTCGCATTCGCCGACGGTGCGGTCGCCGCGGCGATTGCCTTGATGCTCGCCCTCTGGATCTGGGCGCGCCGCGTCGACCGGGCGGCCTTGCTCTCGACCGCCGCCGGCGTCGCGGTCGCGCTGGCGCTCAATCAGGCGGTGAGCCTGCTCTGGTATGAGCCGCGGCCGTTCATGATCGGCCTCGGCCACACTTTTCTTCCGCATGCGCCGGAGAACTCCTTTCCGAGCGACCACGGGACCCTCGTCTGGAGCCTCGGCCTCGGTCTCGTCGCGACGGATGCCTCCCGGCTCTGGGGCTGGGCCGTCTGTCTTGCCGGCATTGCCGTGGCATGGGCCCGCATTTATCTCGGGCTTCACTTTCCGATCGATATGCTGGCGTCGAGCGTCGTTGCCGCGATCGGCGCCGCCAGCGCGCGGCTGACGCTTCCAGGCATCCGGCGATGGGCGATGCCGTTGGCGCTGCCCGCCTATGAAGGCACCCTCGACTTCCTAGGCCTGCCGAGAGTCCTCTTTCCGCGCTCGCTCCGCGGCGCCGAAGCGGCTCCGCCAATGTCGCCGCAAGTACCAGGCGGCAAGGACCAAAATGGCGGCAATGATGACGGCATCGAAGCGATGCATGATGTCGCGCAAGCGCGGATCGCTGTTCCAGCGCGCGCCCAGCACATATCCGACATAGGCGAGGGCGAAGCACCACGGCCATGAGCCGAGGAAGGTGTAGAGCTGGAATTTGAATTGCCCCATCCGCGCGATGCCGGCGGGCAATGCGATGAAGGTGCGGACGACCGGCAGCAAGCGCCCGATGAAGACGGCAAGGCTGCCATAGCGGGCAAAGAAGCGTTCGGCCGCCGCGAGATCGTGGCGGCTGAGGAGAAGATAGGCGCCCCATTTCTCGACGAAGGGCCGGCCGCCATAGCGCCCGACGGCATAGGCAATGGTTGAGCCGATGTTGCAGCCGACGGCGCCCGCCGTCGCCGCGAGCACGAGATCGAAGCGGCCGGTCGAGACGAGATAGCCGGAGAAGGGCATGATGATCTCGGAGGGCAGCGGTATGCAGGCCGATTCGATGGCCATCAGCCCA
Organism: Alphaproteobacteria bacterium; assembly: GCA_021325525.1. Taxonomy (GTDB): domain Bacteria; phylum Pseudomonadota; class Alphaproteobacteria; order ATCC43930; family CGMCC-115725; genus URHD0088. Next base: position 17,353 of record JAJPHB010000040.1, on the reverse strand, counting down.
GCGACGCCGGCATAGCCGAGGGCAGAGATCGTCGCGACGATCCAGCCCCCGAGTTGCGCGATCAGGCTGTCGAGCATTCGTCCCCCTTCCGCATCTGCGGCCCCGCAATCCGGCGGACCGATCCGCTCGGCAGAGGGGCGGATAGAAGTACCACAAGCCTCCAACTCCATTGCGGAGACTTTCGGATTTGGTAACGTGAGGTTCCGATGGAGCAGCCTCTTTTGCGCGCAGATCGCGCCAGTCTGCGGTGACGATCGGCAGTGCCTTGAGGTCGGCGGCGACGCTGGCAGGCCTTCCCGAGGGACGGCGCCTGCCCCTTCTCGCGCCGCTCTACCGTCTCTATGAGCATCGCCTGCTCCGCCAGGTTCAGGCCGGAGTGACGCCGCGGCATATCGGCCTCATTCTCGATGGCAACCGCCGCCACGCACGCCAGTATCGGGTGAGCGAGCCGAAGGCGATCTATACGGCCGGCGCCGACAGGCTCGACGATCTGCTCGGCTGGTGCGTCGAGCTCGCCATTCCGGCAATCACGCTGTGGGTGTTCTCGACCGACAATCTCGCGCGCAAGCCCGAGGAGGTCTCGGGCATCCTGGCGGCGATCGAGACCAAGATGGCGCTGCTCGCCGAAGATCCGCGGATTCACCGCCAGCGCATTCGCGTGCGCGCCGTCGGCCGGCTGGAGCTGCTGCCGGCGCGCACCCTGGCGGCGGTGCGCGCCGCCGAGGCGGCGACGGCCGGTTATGCCGGCATGTGCCTCACGATCGCCGCCGCCTATGGCGGCCGCCAGGAGATCACCGATGCGGTCCAGGCGCTGCTGCGCGACCAGCTCGAGCACGGCAAGCGGCTCGAAGAGGCGATCGATCTCGTCACGACCGAGGCGATCGGCCGCTATCTCTACGCGCCCGACCTGCCCGATCCCGACCTCATCATCCGCACCAGCGGCGAGATCCGGTTGTCGGGCTTCCTCCTGTGGCAGAGCGCCTATAGCGAGTTCTACTTCACCGACGTCTTCTGGCCGGCCTTCCGCCGCATCGACTTCCTGCGCGCGGTCCGCGACTTCCAGCGGCGCCGGCGCCGCTTCGGGCAGTAGCGGACGCCGCTCGCGAACGGCGTTGCGCGCGCCCCTCCGCCGCTTTACGGTACCGCCGCCCTCGACATCTTCGGACGATTTCCCATCATGGCCTTTCTCTCGCAGCGCCTCGCGCGCATCAAGCCCTCGCCGACCATCGCGGTGACCCAGAAGGCGGCCGAGCTGAAAGCCGCCGGACGCGACGTCATCGGCCTCGGGGCGGGCGAGCCCGATTTCGACACGCCGCCGCATATCATCGAGGCGGCAGAGGCGGCGATGCGCCGCGGCGAGACACGCTACACGGCGGTCGATGGGACGCCGGCGCTGAAAGCGGCCGTTTGCGGCAAGTTCAAGCGCGAGAACGGGCTCGACTACAAGCCCAATCAGATCACCGTCGGCACCGGCGGCAAGCAGGTGCTCTACAACGCCCTGATGGCGACGCTCGATCCCGGCGACGAGGTCGTCATCCCCGCGCCCTATTGGGTCTCCTATCCCGATATCGTCGCGCTCTGCGAGGCGACGCCCGTCGCCGTCAATTGCCCGCAGAACAACGGCTTCAAGCTGCGGCCCGAGGACCTCGACGCGGCGATCACGCCGCGCACCAAATGGCTCATCCTCAACTCGCCCTCGAACCCGACCGGCGCCGCCTACACAGCGGCCGAGCTCAAGGAGCTGGCGGCGGTGCTGCTGAAGCACCCGCATGTCTGGGTCATGACCGACGACATGTACGAGCATTTGGTTTATGACGATTTCCGCTTCGCCACGATTGCCGCGGTCGAGCCGCGCCTCTATGAGCGCACGCTCACCGTCAACGGCGTCTCCAAGGCCTATTGCATGACCGGCTGGCGCATCGGCTATGGCGGCGGACCGGTGCCGCTCATCAAGGCGATGGCCACCTTGCAGTCGCAATCGACCTCGAACCCGAGCTCGATCAGCCAGGCGGCGGCGGTGGCGGCGCTCAACGGCCCCACCGACTTCATCCCGCGCAACAACGCCGCCTTCAAGGCGCGGCGCGACCTCGTCGTCGACATGCTGAACAAGGCGAAAGGCCTCCATTGTCCGCGGCCGGAGGGCGCCTTCTACGTCTATCCCTCCTGCGCCGGCGCCATCGGCCGCACCACCCCGAAGGGCAAGCGCATCGCCACGGACAGCGATTTCGTCGAGTATCTGCTGGAGGCGGAAGGGGTCGCGGTCGTGCAGGGGGCCGCCTTCGGCCTCAGCCCCCATTTTCGCATCTCCTACGCGACCTCGACGGAGGCGCTCAAAGAGGCGTGCACGCGCATCCAGCGCGCTTGCGCGGCGCTGGAGTAGGCATAAAGTCATCGCGATCAGAGCGAAGCGATCCAGCCTCTCGTAAGGGGGCTGGAGGATCGCTTCGCCTTCGGCTCGAAATGACAGTTGTTACTGGAAGGCGACGGTGACGAGTTCGTAGGATTTGGCGCCGCGCGGCGTCGCGACCTCGACGCTCTCGCCGATCTGCTTGCCGATGAGGGCGCGCGCCAAGGGCGAGGTCACGGAAAGCCGGCCCTGGCTTATATCGGCTTCGTCCTCGCCGACGATCTGGAAGGTCTGCTCCTCGTCCGTCTCCTCGTCGGCCAGGGTGACCGTGGCGCCGAATTTCACGATCGAGCCCGACAGCTTCGAGACATCGATGATCTCGGCGCGCGCGATCTTGTCTTCGAGCTCCATCACACGGCCCTCGATAAAGCCTTGCCGCTCGCGTGCCGCATGGTATTCGGCGTTTTCCGACAGGTCGCCGTGATCACGCGCCTCGGCGATCGCCCGGATGATCGCTGGCCGATCGACCGATTTCAGCCGTTTCAGCTCTTCCTGAAGGCGGTTGTAGCCTTCCGAGGTCATCGGAACCTTGTTCATTTTTTGAACTTCGACCAGTGGCTGGGGATGGTCCAATGTCGCAAATGCCGCCCTCGCCCGGCCATTCCTGGCCGGTGGCGGTCGAAATTTGGTGCTTAAAAATAAGATTGCAGAGTTGCGACTTCAAGAGCGCCCGATTTGAGCGCGGCAATGGCTTGGACAGCGGCGCGGGCACCCGAGACGGTCGTGTAATAGGGAATATTGTTGGTCAAGGCGGTCCGGCGCAGGCTGAAGCTGTCGGCCGTCGCCTGCGCGCCCTCGGTCGTGTTGAAAACGAGCTGCACGCTGCCGCTCAACATCAGATCGACGATGTGCGGGCGTCCTTCCAGCACTTTGTTTACCGTGGCGGCGGGCAGCCCCGCCGTCTCGGCGAGATAGCGCGCCGTTCCGGTCGTCGCGACGAGCGAAAAGCCCATTTCGAGGAGGCGGCGGCAGGGCTCGACGAGCGCCGCCTTGTCGCGGTCGCGGACCGAGACGAAGACGGTGCCGGCGCGCGGCAGATCGACGCCGGCGCCGAGCTGCGCCTTGGCGAATGCGCGACCGAAATCGGCGTCGAGCCCCATGACTTCGCCGGTCGATTTCATCTCGGGGCCGAGAATGATGTCGACGCCGGGGAAGCGGGCGAAGGGGAAGACCGCCTCTTTCACCGCGACATGGTTGCGCAGGACGGGCCGGCCGCTGAAGCCGGATTGCGGCAGCTCGAAGGCCGAGAGGTTCTCGCCGGCCATGATCCGGGCCGCGATCTTGGCAATGGGGACGCCGGTCGCCTTGGCGACGAAGGGGACGGTCCGCGAGGCGCGCGGATTGACCTCGAGGACGTAGATGTCGCGGTCTTTGACGGCGTACTGCACGTTCATGAGGCCGATGACGCCGAGCGCCCGGGCAAGCGCCGTCGTCTGGCGGCCGATCTCGGCCACCACCTCCTCCGGCAGGGAATAGGGCGGCAGCGAGCAGGCGCTGTCGCCCGAATGGATGCCGGCCTCCTCGATATGCTCCATGATGCCGGCGACGTAGACTTCGGCGCCGTCGGCCAAGGCATCGACATCGACTTCGATCGCGTCCTGAAGGTAGCGGTCAATCAGCACCGGGCTCGTGCCGGAGACCTTGACCGCACGGGCCATATAGCGGTCGAGGGCGGCCGCGCTGTGGACGATCTCCATGGCGCGCCCTCCGAGAACGTAGGACGGGCGGATGACGACGGGATAGCCGATCGCGGCGGCGACGGTCTCGGCCTCTTCGAGCGAGGTCGCGGTGCCGTTCGCTGGCTGCCGCAGCCCGAGGCGCTCCAGGAGTTGCTGGAAGCGCCGGCGGTCTTCGGCAAGATCGATCGCATCGGGCGAGGTGCCGAGGATCGGGATCCGCGCCTTTTCCAGGGCCGCGGCGAGCTTCAGCGGGGTCTGCCCGCCGAGCTGCACGATGACGCCGAGCACCCGCCCGCGGCGCTGCTCGACGCGCACGAGCTCGATCACGTCCTCGGCCGTCAGCGGCTCGAAATAGAGCCGGTCGGAGGTGTCGTAATCGGTCGAGACGGTCTCGGGATTGCAATTCACCATGATCGTCTCGATGCCGCGGGCCTTGAGGCTGTAGGCGGCATGGACGCAGCAATAATCGAACTCGATGCCCTGGCCGATGCGGTTGGGGCCGCCGCCGAGGATGATGACCTTGTCGCGTTCGCTCGGCTCGGCCTCGCATTCGGGCGGATTGATGCCGTCGCCCTCATAGGTCGAGTACATATAGGGCGTCTGCGAGGCGAATTCGGCGGCGCAGGTGTCGATGCGCTTGTAGACGGGGCGGACGACCAGTGCCGCGCGCAGCGCCGCGACCTCGCTTTCGCCGCAGCCCGCGAGCTCGGCGAGGCGGGCGTCGGAGAAGCCCATCTGCTTGAGGCGGAGGAGCTCCGTCGCATCTCGCGGCAAGCCGTCGCGCCGCACCCGTTCCTCGGCGGCGACGATGGCGGCGATCTCTTCGAGGAACCACGGCTCGTATTTGCAGGCGGCGTGGATCTCGGCGACCGTCAGCCCGAAGCGGAAGGCCTGGGCGATGACGAGAAGACGGTCGGGAGTGGGCCGCGCCAGGGCGGCGCGCACGACGTCCTTGTCGGCGCCGCCGCCGGCGCAGCCCGGAATCTCGACCTCGTTGAAGCCGGTGAGGCCGGTCTCCATCGAGCGCAGCGCCTTCTGCACCGATTCGGCGAAGCTGCGGCCGATCGCCATCGCCTCCCCCACCGACTTCATCGAGGTCGACAGCAGCGGCTCGGCTCCGGGAAACTTCTCGAAAGTGAAGCGCGGCATCTTGGTGACGACGTAATCGATCGTCGGCTCGAAGGAGGCGGGGGTGACCCGCGTGATCTCGTTCTGCAGCTCGTCGAGCGTATAGCCGACAGCGAGCTTCGCCGCGACCTTGGCGATCGGAAAGCCGGTCGCCTTCGAGGCGAGGGCGGATGAGCGCGAGACGCGCGGATTCATCTCGATGATGACGAGGCGGCCATTCGCGGGGTTGACGGCGAATTGCACGTTGGAGCCGCCGGTATCGACGCCGATCTCGCGCAGCACCGCGATCGAGGCGTCGCGCATCGCCTGGTATTCCTTGTCCGTGAGCGTCAGGGCCGGCGCGACTGTCACGCTGTCGCCGGTATGGACCCCCATCGGATCGACATTCTCGATGGAGCAGACGATGATGCAGTTGTCGGCGCGGTCGCGCACGACCTCCATCTCGTATTCCTTCCAGCCGAGCACGGATTCCTCGATGAGCACCTCGTGCGTCGGCGAGGCTCTGAGGCCGCCCGCGGCGATTTCGCGGAATTCCTCGGTGTTGTAGGCGATGCCGCCGCCCGTGCCGCCCAGCGTGAAGGACGGGCGGATGATGGCGGGAAGGCCCACCTCGTCCAGCGCCGCCATCGCCTCGTCGATGGAGCGGGCGAGGCGGCTCTTCGGCGATTGCAGCCCGATCCGGTCCATCGCTTCGCGGAAGAGGAGGCGATCCTCGGCCTTGGCGATCGCCGCCTCGTTGGCGCCGATGAGCTGCACGCCGTGCCGCGCGAGGGTGCCGTCGCGGACGAGCGCCATCGCGGTGTTGAGCGCCGTCTGGCCACCCATCGTCGGCAACAGCGCATCCGGGCGCTCCTTGGCGATGATCTTCGCGACGAAGTCGGGAGTGATCGGCTCGATATAGGTCGCATCCGCCAGCTCCGGATCGGTCATGATCGTCGCCGGATTCGAATTGACGAGGATGACGCGGTAGCCTTCCTCCTTCAGCGCCTTGCAGGCCTGCGCCCCGGAATAATCGAACTCGCAGGCCTGGCCGATGATGATCGGCCCCGCCCCGATGATGAGGATGGAGCGGATGTCGCTGCGCTTAGGCATGACGAACCGAGTGTGAGGCGAAATAATCGGCGGCGATGCGCGATGAAAAAGCTCCCTCCCCTCTTGCGGGCGAGGAGCGAGAAGGGGGGAGCGGCGTCGCCCTCACCGTTGCGCGTCCATCATCGCGACGAAGCGCTTGAAGAGGTGGTTGCTGTCCCTGGGGCCGGGGCTCGCCTCGGGATGATGCTGTACCGAGAAGATCGGCTTGCCGGCGACGCGCAGACCCTCGTTGCTGCCATCGAAGAGCGACACATGCGTCTGCACGACATCGCCAGGCAGGCTCTCCGGCACGACGACGAAGCCGTGATTCTGGCTGGTGATCTCCACCTTCGCCGTATCGAGCTCCTTCACCGGGTGATTGGCGCCGCGATGGCCGATCGCCATTTTCCGCGTCTTGCCGCCGAGCGCCAGCGCCAGCAACTGGTGGCCGAGGCAGATGCCGAAGATCGGCTTGCCCGCGGCGATGAGGTCGCGGATCGCCGGGACCGCGTATTCGCCGGTCGCAGCCGGATCGCCGGGGCCGTTGGAGAGGAAGATGCCGTCAGGGTCGTGGCGCAGAATGTCCGCGCTCGTCGCGGTCGCCGGCACCACGGTGACCCGGCAGCCCTCGGCCGCGAGCTGGCGCAGGATGTTGCGCTTCGCGCCGTAGTCGACGGCGACGACGTGGAAGCGCGGATGGTCCTGCCGGCCATAGCCGTGCTGCGGCGACCAGACCGTCTCGTCCCAGCAATAGGTCTGGCGGCAGCTCACCTCCTTGGCGAGATCCATGCCTTCGAGCCCGGGCCAGGCGCGCGCCTTCGCCGCGAGCCCCGCGATCGCCGACGGATCGCGCACCGGATAGGCCACGATCCCGTTGGGCGGGCCGCCGTCGCGGATGCGCCGGGTGAGGCGGCGCGTGTCGATGCCGGCGATGCCGGTGAGGCCGAAGGATTTGAGCCAAGTGTCGAAGTGCTGGAGGGCGCGCCAATTGGCGGGCGAGGTGATGTCGGCGCGCAGCACCAGGCCGCGCGCCGCCGGATTCGTCGTCTCGATGTCCTCGCGATTGGCGCCGACATTGCCGATATGCGGGAAGGTGAAGGCGATGATCTGCCCGGCATAGGAAGGATCGGTCATGATCTCCTGATAGCCGGTCATCGAGGTGTTGAAGCAGACCTCGCCCAGCGCCTCGCCTTCGGCGCCGATCCCCTTGCCCCACCAGACGCTGCCATCGCCCAGCACCAGCGCGGCGTTGCAATCGGGCGGTCGCACCGGTGCGGGCGCGCTCTCACCATCGGTCATCGGGGCTGTCTTCCTTCCATGCGCGCCCGCCGCCGCGCCGATCCGGCAGGGCCGGCGGCGCCCGAAAGCTCGGCGCTTGGGCAACGAGGGATGAGATAATCTGCCGGCAGCCCAGCGTCAAGCCGCGTGGTCGAGTCAACCGCCAATATTTTCAAAGACTTGCCTGCTTTGCAAATTGCCAGGCCACCGGTGTTTGCGATAGGATTGCGACTTTCCTTCACGACGGGGTGACGCGATGTTGCGCGCGCAGCTCAATGACGCCTTGAAGGCGGCGATGAAAGCGCATGATGCGCGCGCCGTCTCGACCCTGCGCATGGTGCTGGCGAAGCTCAAGGACCAGGACATCGCCGCGCGCGCCAAGGGCAACATGTCCGGCATCGGCGATGCGGAAATCCAGCAGATGCTGCAGGCGATGGTGAAGCAGCGCCGCGAATCGATCGCCCTCTACAAGCAGGGCAACCGCCCCGAGCTCGTTGAGCAGGAGGAGGGCGAAATCGCCGTGATCGAGCGCTTCATGCCGAAGCAGCTCTCCGACGCCGAGATGGAGGCCGCGGTCGCCGATGCCATCGCCGCGACCGGCGCCAAGAGCGCCAAGGATATGGGCCGCGTGATGGCGGTGCTGCGCGAAAAGCACGCGGGCCAGATCGACATGGCGAAGGCGGGCGCGGCGGCGAAGGCGCGGCTGGGGTAGGTTGCGGACGAATTTTTTCTGACTCCCTCTCCCGCTTGCGGGAGAGGGTCGGGGTGAGGGGAATGGGAGCACTGACGAAGCCGCAGATAGCACGCAGCGTGCCCTCACCCTGCCCTCTCCCGCTCGCGGGAGAGGGTTTTCCATTGGCGTAGTCATGTCCTTCCCGCCCTCCTTCCTCGACGAGTTGCGCGCGCGCTCTTCGCTCGCCCAGGTGGTCGGGCGTCGGGTCAGGCTGACGAAGCGCGGCCGCGACTTCGTCGGCCTCTGCCCCTTCCACAAGGAGAAGACGCCCTCCTTCAACGTCGTCGAGGACAAGGGCTTCTTCCATTGCTTCGGCTGCGGCGCGCATGGCGACGTCATCGGCTTCGTCATGCAGAGCAGCGGGCTCGGCTTCCGCGAGGCGGTCGAGCAGCTCGCCGCCGAAGCGGGGCTCGAAGTGCCGCGCGCCTCGCCGCAGGAAATGGCGAGGGCGCAGCGCCAGGTCGATCTGCAAGCGGCGATGGCGGCGGCCTGCCGCTTCTTCGAGGAGCAGCTCTGGTCGCCGCGCGGCGCCGGCGCGCTCGCCTATTTGCGCCAGCGCGGCCTCGACGAGGCGACGATCCGGCGCTTCCGCCTCGGCTTCGCCCCCGACGCGCGCGACGGGCTGAAGCGCGCGCTCGCCGGCGTGCCGGAGGCGCTCTTGGTCGAAGGCGGCCTGCTGCGGCGGCCGGATGACGGGGGCGCCAGCTACGACTGGTTCCGCAACCGCATCATCTTCCCGATCGGCGACCGCGGCGGCCGCGTCATCGCCTTCGGCGGGCGCGTTCTCGGCGACGGGCAGCCCAAATACCTCAATTCGCCGGACACGCCGCTCTTCCAGAAGGGGCGCGTCCTTTACGGCTGGGCGGCGGCGCGCGAGGCCGCGCAGAAGGCGCCCTCGGCGATCGTCACCGAAGGCTATATGGATGTCATCGCGCTGCACCGCGCCGGCTTCGCGACGGCTGTGGCGCCGCTCGGCACGGCGCTGACCGAGGCGCAGATCGAGGAGCTGTGGCGCCTTGCGCCCGAGCCCATCCTCTGCTTCGACGGCGATGCCGCGGGCGAGCGCGCCGCGCTGCGCGCCGCCGAGCGCGCCTTGCCGATCCTGCGGCCGGGCCTCACCTTGCGCTTTGCGAGCCTTCCGGCCGGCGAGGATCCGGACACGCTCATCCTGCGCTTCGGCGCGGCGACGATGCGGGAAATCCTCGACGCGGCGCGACCCCTCGGCGAAGTGATATGGGCGGCCGAGCGCGGGAGCGGCGCGCTCGCCACGCCCGAGCGCCGCGCCGCCCTCGAACGGCGCCTCGAAGAGCGCGCGCGTGCCATCGCCGACCGGGATGTCGCCAAGAATTACCGGCAATTCTTCCGGAACAAGCTGTTCGAGGCGTTCAGCGCCGGGCGCGGAAGAGGGCGGCCGGGCGCCAAGGCCGCGCGCTTCAAGGAACCGCTGCCGGACCAGGTGCCGCCCAGCAATCCCGACCCGCGGCGCCTGTTGCGTCGCCGCTCCGAGCAGGCGCTTCTCGCCGCCATCCTTAACCATCCGGTGCTGCTCGACGAATTGGCCGAGGAACTCGCGTCCTTCGACTTCTCGGCCCCTGAACTTGACAAGCTCCGCGGGGCGATTTTAAACCTCGCGGCTCTACATTCCGAGCTTGACGCGCAGAGGCTGAGAGACCACCTCTGTCAGGACGGATTCACCCGGGCCGTGGATGGATTGCTCAATAGCCAAGTCTATAACCACGCTCGCTTTTCCCGACCCGATGCCGAATTGGCGGTCGTTCGCGAAGGCTGGCGGCGGGTATGCCACGGCTTGCAGGAGAGCGGCCAGCTCGCCCTTGAGATCGACCGGGCCGAGCGGGAGCTGGCGCAGGACATGACGGATTCGGCGCAGGCGCGGCTGGCGCGGCTCGTCGTCCTCAAGCAGCGGCGCGAGGGCGCGGAAGGAGCGGCCGAGGACGAGGCGGCGGGAGACGGGACTCATTGAGACGGCGTCGCGCGGGGCGCCGAGAGACTGTTCGGAATCAGCGGCCGGGATGCGGTGCAGCGCACGGCATCGCCGGCTGGCTTTTGCGTTAAGGGTTGAGGCGGATGGCGACAAAGGCGGCGAATGCGGCGGAAGCGACCGAAGCGCGCGAAGAGGTGGCGGAAGGTCCGCTGCTCGATGCGATTGCCGCGACCATCAAGAAGATGGTCGCGCGCGGCAAGGAGCGCGGCTACGTCACTTATGACGAGCTGAACGCAGCGCTGCCGCCCGACCAGGTCTCCTCCGAGCAGATCGAGGACACGATGACGATGCTCTCCGAGCTTGGCGTCAACGTCATCGAGAGCGAGGAAGGCGAGGAGGCCGGCGCCGCCGGCGCCGATGAGAGCGACGGCGAGAGCGAGCGCAGCGTCGGCAATCTCGATGACGAGGATATCGGCCGCACCGACGATCCCGTGCGCATGTATCTGCGCGAGATGGGCTCGGTTGAGCTGCTCTCGCGCGAAGGCGAAATCGCCATCGCCAAGCGCATCGAGGCCGGCCGCGACATGATGATCGGCGGCATCTGCGAGAGCCCGCTGACGATCCGCGCCCTCGTCGGCTGGCGCGACGCCCTGCTCGAGGGCAAGATGCTGCTGCGCGACATCATCGATCTCGACGCCACCTATGGCAGCAACGTCTTCGCCCAGCCGGGCGACGGCGCGGCCGAAGCGGGCGAGGCGGCGGAGAGCGAGGCCGAGGTCGAGGGCGGCGAGGCCGAGGGCGATGCCGAGGCGCCGCCCGAGCTCGGCGGCGAGGAGCCCGAGGAAAGCTCCATCTCGCTCGCCGCCATGGAGCAGCAGCTTAAGCCCCAGGTGCTCGAAACCTTCGACGAGATCGCGGCGCTCTACAAGAAGCTGCACAAGCTGCAGGAGCAGCGCCTCGCCGCGATGCAGAAGGGCGATGCGCTCGCGCGGGCGACGGAGAAGCGCTACGACAAGCTCAAGGCCGAGATGGTCGAGAAGATGGAGCGCGTCCGTCTCAACAACGCGCGCATTGAGGTGCTGGTCGAGCAGCTCTACGATCTGAACCGCCGCCTCATGGGCGTCGAAGGGCGCCTCCTGCGCCTTGCCGAAGCCTCCGGCGTCAAGCGTCAGGATTTCCTGAAGCAGTATTTCGGCAGCGAGCTCGCGCCCAACTGGCTCGACCAGATGCGCGAGCTGCCGGGCCGCGGCTGGGCCAATCTGACGACGCGCCACGCCGAGGAGGTGCTGCAGCTGCGCGCTCAGGTCGCCGAGATCGCCGGCGAGAGCGGGCTGCCGGTCAGCGAGTTCCGCCGCATCGTCGGCACGGTGCAGCGCGGCGAGCGCGAGGCCGGGCGCGCCAAGAAGGAGATGGTCGAGGCCAATCTCCGCCTCGTCATCTCGATCGCCAAGAAATACACCAATCGCGGCCTCCAATTCCTCGATCTCATCCAGGAAGGCAATATCGGCCTGATGAAAGCGGTCGATAAGTTCGAGTACCGCCGCGGCTACAAATTCTCGACTTACGCGACTTGGTGGATTCGCCAGGCGATCACCCGCTCGATCGCCGACCAGGCGCGCACCATCCGCATCCCGGTGCATATGATCGAGACGATCAACAAGCTCGTCCGCACCTCGCGCCAGATGCTGCACGAGATCGGCCGCGAGCCGACGCCCGAGGAGCTCGCCGAGAAGCTGGCGATGCCGCTCGAGAAGGTGCGCAAGGTCCTGAAGATCGCCAAGGAGCCGATCAGCCTCGAAACGCCGATCGGCGACGAGGAGGACAGCCACCTCGGCGACTTCATCGAGGACAAGAACGCGGTCCTGCCCCTGGATGCCGCCATCCAGGCCAATCTGCGCGAGACGACGACGCGCGTCCTCGCCTCGCTGACGGCGCGCGAGGAGCGGGTGCTGCGCATGCGCTTCGGCATCGGCATGAACACCGACCACACTCTCGAGGAGGTCGGCCAGCAATTCTCGGTGACGCGCGAGCGCATCCGCCAGATCGAGGCCAAGGCGCTGCGCAAGCTGAAGCACCCCTCGCGCTCGCGCAAGCTGCGGAGCTTCCTCGATACGTGATGCAGCCGTCGGCGTTCAGCCGTCAGCTTTCGGCGCTCGGCAAGCTGAGAGCTGACAGCTGACAGCTGACAGCTGACAGCTTATAGCTTCCCCCGGGGCCCGTAGTTCAGCTGGTCAGAACGCGCCGCTCATAACGGTGTTGTCGCAGGTTCGAGTCCTGCCGGGCCCACTTTTCTGTAATGTACATTCCAGTGCCGCTGATCTTGCACTCGCTGGAGGCGGGGCAAGCCGGCGGCGATTGTCCGTGACTATGCGCAAGCGTGTCGGCGTAACCGATCACTGCTCGTTGGGAGGAAGCTTGGCATAGCCTTTATGGGCGACGGGCAGATGCCATCTCCAGTGAATTGCCAACACCCGCAGGCCAAAGCAGATCAAACCGCCGCTTACGGTGGTAACAATAAGGGGAAGATGCAACATGCTGCCTCCCACCACGATGGCCGCGCCAGCCAGCGCAGCCACGGCGTAAAGATCGGAGCGCAGCACGGCCGGAATTTCGGCAAGTAGCACATCGCGGGTGACGCCGCCGCCGATGCCCGTCAACATCCCGAGCAGCGCCGCCATCACCGGGCTTAAGTGGAAGGCGAGCGCTTTCTCTGTGCCTGCAACGGCAAAAAAGGCCAAACCCGCCGCATCCAGCAGCCGCACCGAATTGCTGAACTTCTCGATCAGGGACGACCAGAAGAAGGCGATCAGGCCCGCCGCAACCGAGACCCCCAGATAGCGCCAATCCATCAAGGCGGCGGGTGGCACCGCGCCAATCAGCAGATCGCGGAGGATTCCGCCGAAGCTCGATGCCGCGAACGAAAGCACGAGAACCCCGAACACATCCAGGTTCCGCTTGATACCGGCCATCGCGCCGCTGAGGGCGAAGGCAAACGTCCCTCCCAGATCGAGAAAAAGAACAAGGGTCCGTTGAACTTCAGCCGCCGCCTGTAGCTCAGTTATCGCCATTTATCCCCCCAAGACGCCATTTATCGGGCGTTCCAGGCCAGCGCCGCTACCACCATAGCTTCTACGCCGGTTTCGAGGGTCGGGTGCAGCACGGGCGCAAAGTGCGGGCTGTGATTGACCGGCAAATCGTTTAGGCGGCCTTCCTCTTTTGCTTTGGAATAGACGGCGGGATCTGTGCCACCGACGAACCAGAAAACCGAGGGCGCGTGCCATGCGGTCCCGAAGCATCCGAAATCCTCGCTCGCCGGCGCTGGGCCGGTATGACGGACGCGATCGGCGGAAAAATGCGCGCGTAGCGCGGCTGCGACCCGGTCGCTTGCCGTCTTGTCGTTGACGTTGAGAGGATAAGAGTCGAGCGAGGTGATCTCCGGCGGGCGCGGCGCGCCCGACGCCTCCGCTTCCGCATTCACGATCCGCTCTATGGCGGCGAGCACCCGTTTGCGAACCCCGGCATCGAACGTCCGCACGTTCAGCTTGATGATCGCTTCATCCGGGATGACATTCTCCTTTGTGCCAGCCTGCAAGACGCCGATGGTGACCACGGCGGCTTCAGTCGCGGCGACCTCGCGCGAGACAATGGTTAGGAGCCGCAAGACTGTTGCCGCCGCCATGACGACCGGATCGATGCTGGCCTGAGGCATTGATCCGTGCGCACCACGCCCGAACAGTCGAATTTGCAGACTGTCCGCCGCCGAGGTAATCGGCCCGGCGCTGCCGGCAACAGTACCCGCCGGCCCGACCATCACATGCTGACCCAACACCACGTCCGGTTTGGGAAATCGCGCGAACTTACCGTCGTCAAGCATCGCGCGCGCGCCTTGTGCCGTCTCTTCGCCCGGCTGGAAAATGACCATCAACGTTCCGCACCATGCATCTCGGGTACGCGCGAACAAGGCGGATACGCCCATCAGCCATGCGACATGCATGTCGTGGCCGCAGGCATGCGCGACCGGCACCGTCTCCCCGGCGGGGTCCTTGGCTGAGATCGTGCTGGCATAGGCTACGCCGCTCGCTTCGCGGATCGGCAACGCATCCATGTCGGCGCGCAGCATGACGGTGGGACCAGCACCGTTGCGGAGCAGACCGACGACGCCGGTCTTGCCAACGCCCGTCGTAACTTCATAGCTGTTATCGGTGAGATGTTTCGCCACGAGCCCCGCCGTGCGGACTTCCTGCATCGAAAGTTCGGGATGCGCGTGGACATCCTTATAAGAATTCTCAAGCGTGGGCAGCAGCTCGGGGAGAGGGGCAAGAATTCGTCTTACGACTTCTGTCGGTGGCTCGTTCATGGGAGCATTCCTAACTGCTAAGCAGGTCCCCCTCTTAAAATCCTAACACGAGAACGATCCGCAAACATGCTTCCCCTCATTGACATAAATGCCGAGCCTTACGTCATGAAGAAGCTCTTGTTATGCCAATTATGTTTGGCGCCTTGCCATCGACACGGGTCGAGAGCACAGTGGCCATGGCCTGCCGGCATTGACGGCGCGCAAGCTCAGTAAAGCGGTCACTGGATTTCACGCCAGACGACGCAAAAACGGGAGACGCTAAGGTATGGGAGTTCGACCAACGTAGAAGGACGTACGGAACGATGGCCAACGCGCTGCCAGCAATTTTTTTCGGCCACGGCAATCCTATAAATGCCGTTTCCACGAATGGCTACACGGAAGCGTGGCGGCGCATAGGGCAGCGGACGCCCCGGCCAAAAGCGATCTTGTCGATATCCGCCCACTGGTACGTCCCTGAAACCGGCGTCACGATCTCCACCGCGCCCAGGACCATTCACGACTGAGGCGGATTTCCTGCCGAACTTTATCAGGTCAAATATCCCGCCCCCGGCGATGCCGCGCTGGCGCGCAAGGTCCAGAAGCTGCTGTCACCTCTGGATGTGACACTCGACAACTCATGGGGACTGGATCACCGGGACATGGTCAGTGCTCCGGCATGTTTATCCCGAAGCCGATATTCCCGTTGTGCAGCTCAGCATCGACGAAGGACAGCGTGCCCATCGGCAGATCGGGGATGTTGGTATGGGCGAGGATGTCGTTCAGCTCCTTGCCCTTGGCGTCCAGCGCTTTCTTGAGCGCCGTGATCCTCGCGACCGCCATTTCGTAGAGCGCGGCGACGTCGGTATGCCTGTGGTAGTGGAAGCGGTCGAACCATTGCCGGTCGAATTTCTTCGACGTCTCGGACCAGCTCGGGACATAGGTGGTGACGCCGACGAGGCCGTTTCCGGCGTCGCCCGCCGTCTTGATGAAGGTTTCGTCGAACATGCTGAAATTACCGAACATCGGCATATTGAAGCCGAGCTGCTTCGCCTGCCGGATGAGGCGCCCGCCTTGCGCGTCATAGGCCGAGATGAAGAGCGCATCGAGATTGGCGGCTTTGAGCTTCAGCAGCGGACCCGAATAATCCGTTTCCGGCTTGGCCTGTCCTCGATCCCGGCCGACCGCGTCGAGCAGGGGATCCGGAGGCTGTCGTCGCTGACGCGGCCCGCCGCCCGCGTCGCCTCCTGACTCTCGCGGGCGCTGCCGTCGCGCCCGGTCACGAAACGACGATCGGCTCCCGAGGCGTGCGATTGACGCGCTCGCACGAGGCCTCGTGGACGATCGCGGTCTCGCCGATGCACATGCTGGCGCCGGCCGCCTTGTCGAAGATGATCATGTGCAGGAAGAAGACCATGCCGGCCTCGATGATCTGCGGGTTGTCGGCCCAGATCATCGGCCAATCCATCCAGGTCGGCGGATACATCGCCCCCATCGTGTAGCCGCAGGCGCTCAAGACGGCATGGCCGAAGCCGGCGCGCTCATAGGTGCGGCGGTGGACATCGAAAATCTCGCCAACGGTGCGACCCGGGCGAAGCGCCTCCTGGCACGCGTCGATCGCTTCGGCGCAGACGCGGTTCATCGCGATGTGGCGCTCCGTCGGCCGACCCGTGATGATGTTGTACATCATGCAGGCGTGATAGTGCCGGTAGGCGGCGCCCGGCTCGAAGACCACCTGGTCGCTCTCGCCGACGATGTTCTCGCCCGTGACGTAGCGGCCGAAAAAGGCGGCGGGGCCGGCGCCGATCGGCCAGCGGCTCGCCGTCGGGTCGCCGCCGCTCGCCATCAGCTCGGCAATCATGGCGCCGTGGATGGCCTTGACCGAGGCGCCGGGACGGCAGTGCTGCCGGCTCACCTCGAAGATGCGGTCGCAGAGCGCCCCCGCCTTGCGCACATAGACGAGCTCCGCCGGCGATTTGACGAGCCGCAGCAGGCGGACGAGGTCGGAGGCGTCGATGAGCCGGCAGAAGCCGTCGAGCGCCGCGTCGACCATCTTCGCGCGCTGCCCCGTCAGACCGTAGGCGTGGTACTCGACGCCGAGGCGCTTGCCGCGGGCGCCCAAATCCTCGAGCATCGCGCGCAGCTCGCGGCCGGGATCGGCATGGGCGCTGTCGCGCCAGATGCGGATGTCCTCGATGATCGAGGTCTGCTGCGCCTGAATCTGGTCGATGGGGCGCGTCAGCAGCGCGATGCGGCCATCGGCGCCGAGATACATCGCCTGGAACATCGAATAGCCGCTCGTGTCGTAGCCGGTCAGGTAGTACATGCTCTCCTGACGGAAGAGGATGAGCCCGTCGAGGCCCTGCCCGACCATGCTGGCGCAGGCGGCGCGCTGGCGCCGCGTGAACTCCTCGACGGGAAAATGAAGGATGGGCATGGCTCTCCTCGCCGCTCTTCGACCGATGTGGCACGATCCTGCGTCGCGTCGCGACGCTCAAGCCTTCGCTCCGGTGCCGGCCGCGCCGCGCGGACGGATCAGCTCGGGGATGGGGCTCCGATAGGGCGGAATCGCCTCGACCCGCGGCCGCCATTCGCCGTCGCGCATTCTCCGCCGCGTATGATCGCAGACCTCGTCGAGCCGCGCGAGCCAGACGCCGCCGCGCTTGCGCATGTAGTCGATGAGCCCGGCGATCGCGCGCGGCCTTGCAAGCCGTCCCGAGACGAAGGGATGCCAGACGGTGATCCACAGCGCGCCATATTCCCAGGCGGCGTCGAATTCGGC
>JAJPHB010000089.1 GCA_021325525.1 Alphaproteobacteria bacterium | reverse complement strand
GTAGACCTCGGGATGGCCGAAGAACCAGAAGAGGTGGAGGAAGAGGAGGGGATCGCCGCCGCCCGCCGGGTCGAAGAAGGTCGTGCCGAAATTGCGGTCGGTCAGCAGCATGGTGATGGCGCCGCCGAGGACCGGCAGCGACAGCAGCAGCAGGAACGCCGTCACCAGGATCGACCAGACGAAGAGCGGCATCTTGTGCAGCGTCATGCCGGGGGCGCGCATGTTGAAGATCGTGGTGATGAAGTTGATCGCGCCCAGGATCGAGGAGGCGCCGGCGAGGTGCAGCGAGAAGATCGCCA
The DNA here is from genome assembly GCA_021325525.1 of Alphaproteobacteria bacterium. GTDB lineage: Bacteria > Pseudomonadota > Alphaproteobacteria > ATCC43930 > CGMCC-115725 > URHD0088. The sequence goes on along the minus strand of JAJPHB010000089.1, from coordinate 32,178 downwards.
TATCCATCGCCGGGCCGGGATGGCCGATGGGGCCGGAGAGCGGCGGGTAGATGGTCCAGCCGGTGCCGACGCCGGCGCCCACTTGCGAGGAGCCGAGGAGCAGCAGGAAGGACGGGACGAGCAGCCAGAAGCTGATGTTGTTGAGGCGCGGGAAGGCCATGTCGGGCGCGCCGATCATGAGCGGCACGAACCAGTTGCCGAAGCCGCCGATCATCGCCGGCATGACCATGAAGAAGATCATGATGAGGCCGTGGGCCGTCGCGACGACGTTGTAGGTCTGGTGATCGGCGAAGACGCCGCCCGTCGGATGCATGAGCTGGGCGCGGATCAGCACCGAGAAGAGGCCGCCGATCAGCCCCGCCACCACCGCGAAGATCAGGTAGAGCGTGCCGATGTCCTTGTGGTTCGTCGAGCAGAACCAGCGCTTGAAGAAGGAGGGATAGTGGCCATGATCATGATCCGCATGATCGTGGGCGCCATGCGCATGGGTGGATGGGCTTGCCATATTTGTTCTGTCCCCCTGAACGCCGATTACGCCTGAACGACTCTGCCGCAATTACTCTGCCGCGGCCGCGAGATGCACCGCACCGCCGGCGGCCGCTGTCTTCCCCGTGGCGACGGGCGCCGTTCCGTTCGCCGCCGCCTTCTCCTTGGCGCTGATGAACTTCTGGAAATCCTCCTTCGAGACCGCCTCGACGACGATCGGCATGAAGGCGTGGTTGACGCCGCAGATCTGGTTGCACTGCCCGTAATAGAGGCCGGGCTTCTCGACGTTGAACCAGCTCTCGTTGAGGCGGCCCGGCACAGCGTATTCCTGCACCCCGAAAGAGGGGACGAACCAGCTATGCATCACGTCGGTGCCGGCGACGAGGACGCGCACATTCTCGCCGACCGGCACGACCAAGCGATTGTCGACATCGAGCAGCCGCTTCTTGCCGCTCTTCACCGCCTCCTCAGGCGGGATGATGTTGCTGTCGAAGCTGACATCCTTGAAGTCGGGATACTCGTAGGTCCAGTACCATTGATGGCCGGTGACCTTGATCGTCATATCGGCCTTCTGGGTCTTGTCCATGTAATACATGAGCTTGAAAGACGGGATGGCGATCGCCAGCAGGATCAGCACCGGAATGACCGTCCAGGCGATCTCGATCCAGGTGTTGTGCGAGGTTCGCGACGGCACGGGATGGGCGCGCGCGTTGAAGCGCACCATCACGTAGAGAAGGAGGATCATCACGAGCGCGGCGATGCAGGTGATGATGATCAGCAGCTCGTGGTGAAGCCCGGCGATGCGCTCCTTCACCGGGGTCGCCGCCTCCTGGAAGCCGAATTGCCAGTCATGCGGCTCGACCACATGTTCGGCGGCGAAGGCGAGCGGCGCCGTCGTCAAGGTGACGGCGAGCGACAGCAGCGCGCGCCGCAATGCTGCGAGGCCGAATAGCTCCTTGAACCCCATCCCCTTTTTGCCCCTCGTCTGCGAAATCGGCCGGTTCTCGCCGCCTCGGACGGCGCGGCCGGTGCGGGCCCGGCCGAATGCGGCGCGAAACTACAACAAAGCCGTCGGCCACCACAACTGCAACGACCGCGGCGCCGCGCTTTGCGGCGACGCGCCGCAGTGTCGTCGCGCAGCCGGTGCGGCCCTGGCAACGGCGCGGCACGGATTGCGACCTTATGCCGCATAAGGCGAGTGCCGGCGCTCGGCTTGCAGCCGAGGGCGGCGTCGGCCCAGGGTTCCAACCGCGGCCGTCGCCACCATATCCTGTGGCGGATATGCTGGATGCCGAGCGGCGGCGACGTCGCTCGCCTCGAAAGGAGCCTCATGAGCGACCTCGCCGCCACGGACGACCTCTTCTTCACCCGCAGCGGGCTCGAGCGCAGCCGCGTCGAACGCCTCGTCGGCGAGGCGCTCGCCGGGATGGATGACGGCGAGCTCTTCCTCGAATACAGCCAGTCGGAGAGCGTCGCGCTCGACGACGGGCGGATCAAGAGCGCTTCCTTCGACACGGCGCAGGGCTTCGGCCTCCGCGCCATCTCGGGCGAGACGACCGGCTTCGCGCATGCTTCCGATCTTTCCGAAGAGGCGATGCGCCGCGCCGCCGCCACGGTGCGTGCCGTCCATTCCGGCCATGGCGGCACCATGATGGCCGACCCGATCGGCACCAACCGCCGTCTCTATACCGACGAAAATCCCCTGGGCGCCGTCGATTTCGCGGCGAAGACGAAGCTCCTCGCCGAGATCGACGCCTATGCCCGGTCGAAGGATCCGCGCGTCAAGCAGGTGATGGCCTCGCTCTCGGGCGTCTGGCAGGCGGTGCAGATCATCCGCGCCGATGGCCGCCGCGTCGGCGACATCCGCCCGCTCGTCCGCCTCAATGTCAGCATCGTCGTCGGCGAAGGCGCGCGGATGGAGACCGGCTCGCACGGCGCCGGCGGCCGCGTCAGCTACGAGCGCTATCTCGACCCGGCGCAATGGCGCGCCCAGGTCGACGAGGCGCTGCGGCAGGCGCTGGTCAATCTCGGCTCGGTGCCGGCGCCGGCGGGCGCCATGACCGTCGTGCTCGGCTCGGGCTGGCCCGGCGTCATGCTGCACGAGGCGGTCGGACACGGGCTCGAAGGCGACTTCAACCGCAAGAAGACCTCGGCCTTCTCCGGCCTCATCGGGCAGCGCGTCGCCTCGCCCGGCGTCACCGTCGTCGATGACGGCACCCTGAAGGACCGCCGCGGCTCGCTCACCGTCGATGACGAGGGCACGCCCTCGGCCTGCAACGTCCTCATCGAGGACGGCATCCTCAAGGGCTACATGCAGGACCGTCTCAACGCCCGGCTGATGGGCGTCCAGCCCACCGGCAACGGCCGCCGGCAAGGCTTCGCCCATGCCCCGATGCCGCGCATGACCAACACCTACATGCTGGCCGGCGACAAAACGCCGGAGGAGATCATCGCCTCGGTGCCGCGCGGGCTCTACGCCGTCAATTTCGGCGGCGGCCAAGTCGACATCACCTCGGGCAAGTTCGTCTTCTCCGCCTCCGAGGCCTATCTCATCGAGAACGGCAAGATCGGCCCCGCGGTCAAGGGCGCGACGCTCATCGGCAACGGCCCCGACGCGCTGACCAAGATCACGATGATCGGCAACGATCTGAAGCTCGATGACGGCGTCGGCACCTGCGGCAAGGACGGCCAGGGCGTGCCCGTCGGCGTCGGCCAGCCGACGCTCCGCATGGACGGGCTGACCGTCGGCGGCACCGCGGCCTGACCCCCCCCGCCGACAAAGCTCGTGCGCCATTCTCGCATTCCCATCTCCTGTCCCCTTGGGGAGAGGCCGGGAGAGGGGGAGCCGCCGGAAGCGCCGTTACCGCGGCGCTTCCCCCTCGCCTATTCTCTCCCCGAGGGGAGAGGGATTTTGCGGACTCCGCGAGGGAGGGTCGGGGCGGGGATGATCGGGTACGCGGTCGTCGCGCTCTTGCTCTTCCTATCCACCGCCCGAGCCTGCCCCGATCTCGCCACGGCGCCCTCCTCGCGCTGGACGCTGCGCGCCGAGCACGGCGTCGATTGGCTCGTCACCCCCTGCGGCGAGCGCTTCTATTCGATCGGCGTCAACGTCCTCGACGGCGAGATTCCGAAGCTGCCCGTGCCCGGCCGCGTCCGCTACGACTGGCGGCGCTATTATCCCTCGCTCGAAGCCTGGCGCGAGGACACGCTGGCGCGCATCGGCGGCTGGGGCTTCAACAGCGCCGGCGCCTGGTCGCTGCCGCCCGCCTATCTCGAACTGCCGAGCATTCCCAACCTCGAATTGGGCCGCCTCTCCCGCTTCCACTGGTTCGATCCGTTCGACCCGGCAACGGAAGCGGCGATGAGGCGCGAGGCGCGGGCTCTCGTCGCGCCCTACAAGGGCAGCCCCTACCGCATCGGCTATTTCAGCGACAACGAGGTCGGCTGGTGGGGCGGCGCGCTCTTCGTCTTCTATTCGATGAAGCCGGCGGCGAATTATACGAAGCAGCGCTGGGTCGCGATGCTGCGCGAGCAATATGGCGGCGACTGGCGGCGCTTCCTCGCGGATTTCGTGCCGCCGGCGGGCGTCGCCGACTGGGACGGGCTGCTGCGCGCCGAGGCCATGACGAAGCTGCGGCCCGGGGGCGCCGGCATCGCGGCGGTGCGGCGCTGGACCGGCATTCTGGCCGAGCGCTACTACAGCGAGGTCGAGCGCGCGCTCCGCGCCGCCGACCCGGACGCCCTCATCTTCGGCGACCGCCTGCCCATCTATTACGACCCGGTCGCGGTGCGCGCCATGGCGCGGCATGTCGACGCGATCGCGGTCAACTACAACATCGATAGCCCCGATGGCTGGGTCGCGCCTTATTTCTTCGACGGGCTGCGCCAACTCTCGGGCGGCAAGCCGGCCATCGTCTCGGAATGGTTCTTCGCAGCGATGGAGAACCATACCGGCAACCGCAACAATGGCCATCTGATGACCGTCGAGACGCAGGCGGAGCGGGCGCGCGGCGCCGCCGCGGCAGCCGCCAACCTCGCCCGCATTCCCGAAATTGTCGGCGAGCACTGGTTCCAGTTCTCCGACCATCCAGCGGGCGGCCGCAGCGACGGCGAGGATTACGATTTCGGCCTCGTCGATATCGAGAACCGTCCCTATGCGCGGCTCACGGCGGCGCTCACCGCGGCCAACCATCGCCTGCCGGCAATTCACGCCGCGGCCCGCATCGAGCCGGCGCGAACGGCGCGCGACATCGCCGTCCCCGAAGCGCGCATCGATCTTGCCGCACGCTCCCTCGCGGATTGGCCGAAGCCGGCGAGCCTGCTGCCGCCGCTCATCCCGCCGGCGGGCGAGGTCGCGTTCGGCGAAGCCTATCTCGCCTGGAACGAGGCGGGGCTCTCGCTCGCCACGATCGGCCAGGATTATTACGATCTCGACCTCCTCGCCTATGACGGCGCCTTCCCGCTCGGCGAAGCCTATCGCCTCGCCCTCGGCATCGATGGCGGGGCGGGGCCGCGCCGGTTCACGCTCTATTTCGTGCCGCCGCGCACGAAGCTGCGCGACCATCCGCCGATGAAGGCCGTGCTCTGCGCCGGCGAGGCGGCGACGGAGGCCGATTGCGCCGCCGTGCCCGGCGCCCGCGCCGTCTATTTCGGCGCCGACCAGCCGCGGATCACGGCGGAGGCGTTCCTGCCCTGGTCCGCGCTCGGCCTCGCCCGTCCTCCTGCGAGCCGCAAGCTTCGGCTCGAAGTCGCCGCCACGGCCTGGCACCGCTCGCGCTGGATGTCGCTTACCGGCGCCCCGCCCGCCGAGGCGCTGGCGAATCCCGAACGCTGGCGCACGGCCCGCCTCGTCGGCGCCGTGGCGAGCGCCGCGCGCCGCGACCGGCCGGGATCGTGAGCGGGTCGGCGCCAAGTTCGAGTCATGGAGCCAGATGAGTGCGCGGCAAGCGACTGAGGCGGCAATCAGAACCGCCCGACGTCGGACCGTCCCGGGCGGTGGACGATGAGCGTCGAGATGGCGGGCGGCGCCGCTCCTGTGTGAAAGGCGCGGGCGCGGGCCTCGATGGCGGCATCGGCCACCGTCGTGCGCTCCTGCTGGCGCAGATGCTCGAGCCATGAGCCGAGAGTGAAGGTTTCGAGCCAGCGCTCCGGCCGCGCCACATCCTCGTAGAGCTCCCAGTGGAGCGCGCCGTCGCGGCGGCGGATGCGGCGCAGCCCATCCATGGCCGCGACGAAATCGGCGGCGCGCTCGCGCGGAACGAGATATTCGATGGTGACCAGCACCGGCCCCTCTGCCGGATCGAAATCGAGCGCCACTTGCGGCTTCGGCCAGGTTCGCGCCGGCCGGAGATCGAGGCCGGCGCTCTCCGGCAGCGGAAAGCGGCGGCCGAGGAGGGCGGCGGCGATGATGCCGGCGCCGGAAACGAGAAGCGCGAGATCGACGCTCGACTGCGCCGCGACTCGGCCCCAGAACCAGCTGCCGAGCGCCATGCCGCCGAACATCGCCGTGTAGTAGACGGCGAGCGCGCGCGCCTTGACCCAGCCCGGCGCCGACATCTGGATGACGACGTTGAAGCTCGACATGGTGAGGAGCCAGGCGGCGCCGCCCAGGGTCAAGACGAGCATCACCGGGATGAGCGTCGAGAGCAGCGCGAGCGAGGCCGTAACCGCGCCGAAGACGATCATCGCCGCGGTCACCGTCGCCTCGGTGCCGATGGTTCGACGCAGCCACGCCATTGCCGCGGCGCCGAAGAGCGCGCCGAAGCCGAGGCTGCCGAGAAGGAGGCCATAGGTCACGGGACCGCCGCTCAGCTCCTCTTTGGCGATGAGCGGCAGGAGCGCCCAGCTCGAAATCGCGAGCGTGCCGAAGACGCCGACGCGCAGGAGCACGGCTTGGGTCGTCCGCTCCTGTCCCGCATAGCGCAGCGCCGCAATCATGGCACCCGCGATGCCCTCGCGCGGCAGGAGCTGCGGCCGCTGCCGGCGGCGCCAGAAGACGAGCACGAGGATGATGAGGAGGTTCGAGACGGCGTTGAAGAGGAAGGCCGCCTGCGCGCCCGCGGCGGCGACGATCGAGCCGCCGAGCGCCGGGCCGGTCGAGCGCGCGAGGTTGAAGCCGGCGCTGTTGAGGGCGACCGCGCCCGGCACCTCCTCGCGCGGGACGAGGTCGTTGACGAGCGCCTGGTAAGCCGGCAGGCGCAGCGCCGAGCCGCAGCCGAGGACGAAGGTCAGGAAGAGGAGGCCCCAAGGCGTGAGGAGGCCGAGCTGGCCGCAGAGGGCGAGCGTTGCCGCGGCCAGCAGCATGACGGATTGGCCGGCGATGAAGACGAGCCGGCGGTCGAGAAGGTCGGCGAGGACCCCGCCGAGCAGCGCGAAGGCGAGAGTCGGCAGCGACGAAGCGGCCTGGACGAGCGCCACCATGTCCGGGGATGGCGCAATGATCGTCATGAGCCAGGCGGCGCCGACCGACTGCACCCACTGGCCGAAATTCGCCGACAGCGTGCCGATCCAGACGGCACGGAACATCGCATAGCGGAAGGGCGAGAGCGCGGTCGGCCGCCGGTGGCGCGCGCGGCTCGCGGCATGGAGCTCAGCCATCGCGGCGGCGCATTCCCATGGCGCTCGAGCCCCGCATCGCCCCCCGCTCTCGGCTCACGCCCTCCCCCGTGGCGGTCGGGACGCCGCCCCTTCCGGCGCGAAGATTACGGGCTGGACGACTGCCATCGCAACATGGCCCGGCGGGGCTGGCGCTCCGCCGGGCCGATGTCGCGCGTCAGGCGCGGCCGAGCTCGCGCGCCGGCGCCGCCGTCGGCAGCGGCGCCTGCTGCGCCGCGGCGATATGGGCGGCGCGCATCGGCTTCAGAATGAAAATGGCCGCGAGCGCCACTGCGACGTTGAAGAGCGCCGCGACGACGAAGACTGCGTGCCAGCTGCCGGTGTAGCCTTTGAGCACATTGGCCAGCGGCACCAGCCAAGCGGCCGTCCCCTTCGCCGTGTAGAGCAGCCCGGCGTTTGTCGTCGCGTATTTCCGTCCGAACGCATCGGTGCAGGCGGAGGGGAAGAGGCTGTAGATCTCGCCCCAAGTGAAGTAGACGATGCCGGCGCAGATCACGAAGGCGACGGGACTGGCCCCGACCGTGCCGAGCAGCCAGTAGCTGGCGGCACCGAGGAGGAAGACGCCGCCCATCGTATTCTCGCGCCCGAGATGGTCGGAGACCCAGCCAAAGAAGGGCCGCGCCAGCCCGTTGAGGACGTTGTCGACGACGAGGGCGATCGAGAGCGTGCTCGCCGCGAAGATGCCGAGATCGATCGGGACGTCGGCGATCTTGAAGTCGCGGGCGATGGGCGCAACCTGCGCCGTCGCCATGAGGCCGCCGGAGGCCACGAGCACGAACATGACGTAGAGGACCCAGAAGACGGGCGTGCGCAGCACTTCGAGCGGGCGGAAGTCGCGGCCGGTCTGCTGCACCTTGGCCGGCGCCGCCGCCGGAACGGCGCCCGGCGCCGGCGCCAGCAGGAAGCGCGACAGCACCAGGACGACGAAACCCTGGGCGAGGCCGAACCAAAGGAAGGCCGATTGATAGCCATAGGCGGCGACGACCTCGCGGATCGGAATGACCGTCGCCGCCGCGCCGGCGCCGAAGCCCGCCGCCGTCAATCCCGCCGCCAAGCCGCGCCGGTCGGGGAACCATTTGAGGGCGTTGCCGACGCAGGTGCCGTAGACGGCGCCGGCGCCGATGCCGGCGATCGCGCCGCCGAGATAGAGCATCGGCAGGGAGCTCGCCATCGAATCGATGGTCCAGGCGAGGGCGACCAGAGCGCCGCCGATGCCGACGATGATCTTCGGCCCGAAGCGGTCGACGAACCAGCCTTCGATGGGGACGAGCCAGGTTTCGGTGGCGACGAAGATGCTGAACGACACCTGAATCGCCGCCCGGCCCCAATGATATTTCTGGTCGATCGGATTGACGAAGAGCGTCCAGCCATATTGCAGGTTGGCGATCATCACCATGCAGACGATGCCGGTGATGAGCTGGAGCCAGCGATTGGTCGCAGGACTGGCGCTGGATGATGTGCTTGCGGACATTCGCGTACCTCCCGAATCTGCCTAGGCACGGGGCGGCGTCTCGCCGCTCTCGCTTTTCTTCTTAGCCGTGCACTTCGTCCAGGCAAATACCGCCGAGGATGCACGTCTCGCGTGAAGCTAACTCATCGCGGGCCGAAATGCTCCAAAATTTCTTCCATTCCGCAGAGCGGCATTGTGGAAACCCGGACAATTACGGCGAGGCGGATCATTGGCCGAGCGCATAGAAAATCGCGCCGACCTGATCGCCGGGGATGAAGAGAAGCGCCAGAGAGGCGATGAAGGCGCCGAGGAGCACAACGGTGGTGAGGTCGACCAGCTCGGACCAGTCTGTCTTGGCCGGATGGTAGCCATCCCAGGAAAACCGTTTCGCTCGCCCCCTGACGATCGACAGCAGCACCCGTCTCCCCCGTCCCCACAACGGCGCGAGCCGCGTCCTTCCACGGCCTCGGTCCCCGAGGGCGATAGTGCCGCGCTGGCACGAGAATGCAACTGCTATGTTTCGGCGTTTCTGTCGTAAGTAGAATCACGACAGACACGAAATTGACACAGTAACTATCGGGTTAATAAGAGACCGCGAAATTCTTGGATCCTTTACACCGGGCGTGTAAATCTGAGGTATTTCGGCAAATCACTTTCAATCTCCTGGATTGAACTTCAGGAACCATCTCGATCACCATCCTGTTCCAGTGACGCGCTCTGCGCCTTCCAGGGAGGACTGCCTGTCGCTGCACGAGGACTCGCCGGTGGAGGAGGTGTTTCGGGTCGCGCCCGCCGCCAAGGCGGGGCGGGTGGCGGTGTCGGTGGTCGCGCCCTGCTACAACGAGGCGAGCGGCTTGGCGGCGCTGCATCAGCGGGTCGGAGCCGCCTGCCGGTCGGCCGCCGGGGACGCCTACGAGATCATCCTCGTCGATGACGGATCGCGCGACGGCACCTGGGCGGAGATACTCCGCCTGGCCGAGGCCGACAGCCACCTGATCGGCGTCCATCTCGCGCGCAACCACGGACATCAGCTCGCCGTCACGGCCGGGCTGTCGCTCGGCCGCGGCGAGCGCGTCCTCGTCATCGACGCCGACCTGCAGGACCCGCCCGAGCTGCTCGAAGCGATGATGCGCAAGATGGATGAGGGCGCCGATGTTGTCTATGGACGGCGGCGGACGCGGCAAAGCGAGAGCTGGTTCAAGCGGGCGAGCGCCGCCGCCTTCTATCGCCTGCTGCGCCGCATTACCGATATCGAGATCCCGCTCGACACCGGCGATTTCCGCCTGATGAGCCGGCGCGTCGTCGACGCCCTGCAAGGAATGCCCGAGCGCCACCGCTTCATCCGCGGCATGGTGAGCTGGGTCGGCTTCACGCAGGTGCCGCTCGATTATGATCGCGCCGAGCGCCACAGCGGCACGACGAAGTATCCGCTCGCCAAGATGATCCGCTTCGCGCTCGACGCGATCACCAGCTTCTCGATCGCGCCGCTGCGCCTCGCCAGCCATATCGGCCTCGTTACGGCCGGTCTGGCCCTCGTCTTTCTCGCCTACTCGCTTGCGCGCTGGCTCGGCGGCTATGTCGTCACCGGCTGGACGAGCCTCATCGCGACGGTGCTGCTCCTCGGCAGCATCCAGCTCTTCGTCCTCGGAATCATCGGCGAATATCTGGGACGCCTTCTCATCGAATCGAAGCGCCGGCCGCTCTTCCTCATCGACGCGATCGCGACCCAGCGCTCGCGCCTCGCCGTGCCGGTGCATTTCGCCGATTTGCCGCGCTCCGAGCAGCGCGCGGTCTGGTCGGACCTCATCGAACCGGCGCTCGCGGGCGCCGCCGTCAAGCGGCGTTGAGCGAACTCGGCGCCGGCATCTCGCCGCGGCGATCCGCGCTGCGCGCCGCGCCGAGCCTCTTCGCGCCGGCGCTCCCCGCGCTCTTCGCCGCGCTCTTCTTCGCGGCGGCGCTGCCGATCGCGCTGGTGAAGACGCCGGTGATGATCGACTTCTTCAACCATCTGGGCCGCATCTTCGTCATCGCCAATCACGATCGCGACCCGCTGCTCGCGCAGTATTATTCCGTCGTCTGGCGCGTCATTCCGAACCTCGCGATGGATGCGGTGGTGCCGCTCCTCGCCCGGCTCGTCGGCATCTATCTCGCAGGCAAGATCTTTGTCCTCGTCAGCATGGCGCTGATCCTGACGGGGACGCACGCCCTCCACCGCGCGCTGTGGGGCCGCTGGTCGCTGTGGCCGCTCGTCTCCTTCCTCTTCCTCTATAACTGGATCTTCCTCTACGGCTTCATCAATTACGTCTTCGGCATCGGCCTCGCGCTCTGGGCGATCGCGGCTTGGATCGGCGGCCGCGAGGGAAGCGCGTCGCGGCGCGGCGTCGTCTCGCTGTTCTTCGCGGCGGCGCTCTTCGCGAGCCATCTCTATGCGCTCGGCCTCTACGGCCTCGCCATCGCCTGCTACGAGGCCTGGCGCCTCGGCGGAAACGGTCTGCCGCGCGGCCGGCGCGCGGCGGCCGATGCCGCCGCCTTCGCATTGCCCTTTGTTGCCGTCCTCTCGCTGATGGCCGCGAGCCCGACCAGCAACTACGCGCTGGAGACGGTCTGGAGCCTGCATGGAAAGCTCGACGGCCTCTACTTCATCGTCAAGACCTATTGGGCGCCGGCCGATCTCGCCTTCGGCGCCGTCTGCGCCCTCATCGGGCTGTGGGCGCTGGCGCGGCGGCGGCTCGTCCTGCACCCGGCAGGCTGGACGGCCCTCGCGGCCTTCGCCCTCGTCTATCTCGCGATGCCGACGAAGCTCTTCGGCTCCGGCATCGCCGATATGCGCCTGCCCGCGGCGGCGCTCTTCATTCTCATCGGCATGGCGCGCTGGGAGATGCCGACGCGGCGCAGCGCGCAGTGGTTCTGTCTCGCCGTCGCGACGCTCGCCCTCGCGCGCTTCGCCATGATCGGCGTCTATTGGCACCGCTACGACGCCAACGTCGCGCAGTTCGAGCGCTCCTTCGCGCAGATCACGCCGGGCAGCCGCGTCCTCGTCGCCGGCAGCTATGACGGGCCGCGCAGCTACACGCGCGAAACGATGATCGTGCACATGCCCTGCCTCGTCATGATCGAGCGGTCGAGCCTCGAATCCCTGGCGTTCACCCATCCCGGCAAGCAGATTCTGCGCGTCGCGCCGCAATTCCGTGCGGTCTCGCTCTTCGAGGGTGAGCCGCCGCCCATCGGGGCGCTGCTCGACTCCGCCAGCGCCGCCAATGCCCCGGCTTCGCCCTGGGCCAATTGGCGGCAGAATTTCGATTACGTCTATGTGCTCTACTCCGAGCGCGCGACCCTCGGAAAGAACAACGGGCTCGCCCTCCTCTTCGATGGCGGCCCGTTCAGGCTTTATCGGATCTTGCGTTGAAGGCCGGAGCCCGCAAGGGGCTCCGGCAGGCCGACCTCAGCCGACTTTGAGATTGACCGCGGAGAACTTGCCGTTATTTCCGCGGGCCAGCTCGTATTGCACCTGCTGGCCCTCGTTCAGGGTAGAGAGACCCGCGCGCTCGACCGCAGAGATGTGGACGAAGACGTCATTCTGTCCGTCCGTCGGGCTGATGAAGCCATATCCCTTGGTCGGGTTGAACCATTTCACGGTTCCGCTAGCCACGTTGGTAGTCCTTTCGAGCGGCCGCCGCCATGCCATACGACGGTCGCGATCATTGCATTCAAATGAGACGCGGAGACATCGGAGCCGCAATAGCCCGAGATCCGGCATACCGGCCCCACCACCCGGAGAGATGTTACCGGAGCTGCGAATTGGCAAGGGGCCGTCCAGCGAAATTTCCCGTGCGCATGCGCGACGCGGCATCGCTGCGCCGCGAGCGCCCGCGCCTTGACAAGCACCATGCGAGCGCCCTAGGCGTTGCCGGACGGTCGGCGGTCTCGAGCGCCGATCCGCACCGCGCGCCGCACGGCGCTCGTCGATCCCAAGCGCCCCCACGGACCCCGCCCATGATTCCGACAACCCGACATGTGACGTTTTCCGGCCGGCTGATCATCGTCGGCTTCGGCAGCATCGGACAAGGCGTGCTGCCGCTCATCCTGCGCCATGTCGAGATGACGCCGCAGCAGATCACGATCATCACCGCCGAAGAGCGCGGCGCGGCGGTGGCGCATGAATACGGAATCCGTTTCGTCGAGGTGCCCCTGACGCGCGAGAACTATCGCACCGTCCTCGAACCGCTGCTCGGGCCCGGCGACTTTCTCCTCAACGTCTCGGTCGAGGTCGCGAGCGTCGCCCTCATCGAGCTCTGCCGCGAGCGCGGCGCGCTCTATCTCGACACCTGCATCGAACCATGGCCGGGCGGGTATACGGACGCCTCGATCTCGCCGGCGCTGCGCTCAAACTACGCGCTGCGCGAGGCGGCGCTCGCCCTGCGCGAGGGCGCGGCGCAAGCCCCTACCGCTGTGCTGACGCACGGCGCCAATCCGGGCCTCGTCTCGCATTTCGTCAAGCAGGCGCTGCTCGATCTCGCGCGCGACACGGGCGAGGACGCGACCGCGCCGACCGACCGCAGCGGTTGGGGCGAGCTCGCCCGCCGGCTCGGCGTCAAGGTGATTCATATCGCCGAGCGCGACACCCAGGTCGCCGACCGGCCGAAGCGGGTCGGCGAATTCGTCAACACCTGGTCGATCGACGGCTTCGTCAGCGAAGGCTCGCAGCCGGCGGAGCTCGGCTGGGGTACGCACGAGCGGCATTTCCCGGCCGACGGCAACCGCCACACCTTTGGCTGCCGCTCCGCCATCTGGCTGTCACGCCCGGGCGCGAGCACGCGCGTGCGCACCTGGACGCCGCTCGAAGGTCCCTTCCACGGCTTCCTCATCACGCATGGCGAATCCATTTCGATCGCCGATTACCTGACGCTGAGCGACGGAGGGGGCGAGGCCGTCTACCGCCCGACCGTCCATTACGCCTACCACCCTTGCGACGACGCCGTGCTCTCGATCCACGAGCTCGCCGGCAAGAACTGGACGCTGCAGAAGGAAAAGCGCCTGATGATGGAGGAGACGATCGCCGGCATCGACGAGCTCGGCGTGCTCCTCATGGGCCATGCGCGCGGCGCCTATTGGTACGGCTCGCAGCTCTCGATCGAGGAAGCGCGGCGGCTCGTTCCGCACAACAACGCGACGAGCCTCCAGGTGACCATCGCCGTCCTCGCCGGCCTCGTCTGGGCGATCGAGAACCCGCGCGCGGGGATCGTCGAGCCCGATGAGATGGACTTCCGCCGCATCCTCGAAATCTCGCTGCCCTATCTCGGCAATGTCGTCGGCGCTTATGGCGACTGGACCCCGCTCCGCGACCGCGGCCGCCTCTTCCCGGAAGAAGTCGATGCCGACGATCCCTGGCAGTTCAAGAACTTCCGCGTGACCTGACGCCGGCGCGTATCGGCGGTCCCGCGGCCGGCTTGGCGACGCGCGCCAGCACCGGCTCGGGTTCCAGGAGCTCGGGCAAGAGCCGGCGCAGCACGGGACCGCGGCGGCGCGCCACGATCATCGCTTCGAGATTGCGTTGCAGCCACCCGCGCGGCAGGAAGGGCAGCACCGCGAAGGCGAAGGACGCAGCGACGCGCTTTGCCAGGGTGTGGTGCGGGAAGCGCCAGCAGGCGACGATGCCGGCGAGGGCCAGCACGGCGGCGCGGTCCGCCGGAAACGGGTGGCCGGCGGGATCGAGGCGCAGCGAGAGAAGGCGCCCCTTGCAATGGCCGGGAATGCGCAAGGACATCGCCTGGCTGGCGATGGGCCGGCCGAGCGCCGCGGCATGTGCCCTGATCGCCTGCTCGCGGTTGATCTCGTTGGCGAGATCGCGCCGGATCTTGGCGAGGCTGGTGCCGCTCGCCTCGCTGTGATTGCTGTCGTGGTGGCGATAGGCGCCGAGCGGCTCGCGAATCGACACGACTTCGCCATAGAGCGGCGCGAGGCCGATGACGATCCCATCCGAGCCGACGCGCCAGGTCTCTTCATCGAGCGGCAGAATGCGCTCGAGGGCGCGGCGGGAGAAGGCGTTGCCGCTGCCTGGCGGGCTCGGATAGTAGCCGTAAGAGAGAAGAAGAGGGAGCACCGCGCCATCGGCGAAGGGCAGATTCGGCATTCGATGTCCGAGCGGCCGCCCGCAGGCGTCGATCACATCGAGCGGAAATTGCGCCTTCGCGGTATCGGGGCGCCAGGCCCGCGCCAGCGTCGCCGCCGCTTCGCGATAGAGGATGTCGTCGCTGTCGAGAAAGAGAATGATGTCGCCGTGGCAGGCGCGGAAGCCGGCATTGTAGGCGGCTCCTTGCCCGCGATTCTCGCCGAAGACGGCCGTGCACCGGTCGCCATAGCTCGCGATGATCTCGGGCGAATCATCCGTCGAGCCGTCATCGACGACGACGACCTCGATGCGGGGATGGCTTTGGTGCAGCGCGCTATCGACGGCGCGGCGCAGGAAGCGGCCGTAATTGTAGTTGTTGATGACGATGCTGATAAGGGGCTGAGATTGCACGCAAATTGTCCCCGCTCGCGCGACCGAGGCCGGATCGGTCCGAATACGGCTTGCCCGGCAGCCATTGCCGGACTTCCCTGTTGAAAGCTCGCTGTCACCCCAAACAACGGGAACGGCAAGAAAATTCCGTGGCAAAAAAGGAGAAGCGCCGGCGGCGGGCGCGCGCCGAGCCCGCCCCGGGCCGCGGCGAGTCAGTCGCTCGGCAGCAGCGCCGAGACTTCCGTCGCGAGTTGCTGCGGGCGGTAGGGCTTGCGCAGCAGCCGGCCGGCTTGCGTCAGATCGGTCGCATAGCCCGACGCGAAAAGCACTTTGAGATTGGGGACCGAAGCCTTCGCCCGACGGGCCACCTCGAACCCGTCGAGGCCCGGCATGACGACGTCGGTGAAGAGCAGATCGACCTTGCCGTCGCGCTCCAGCACCGACAGCGCCGCCTCGCCGTCGCCGGCCGAGAGGACGCGGTATCCGAAATCCTCCAGCACCGAGATGGCGTAATCACGGACGTCCGCATCGTCATCGACAACAAGGATCGTCTTCAAGGATCGAGTCCTGCTTCCGATCACCCGTATTACCAATATTCAACTTCCGAGTGCGGCTATTGGGCACTCTTCTAGCACTCGACAGGCGGAGATAAGGTTAACGGGATGCCATAATCGACATGCCGATGCAACCAACTTATCGGGAGAATATTGACTCGAGGTTGCACTCGCCGTTAACGCGATCTTCACGCCTCCTCCGCTATCGAGCGGGAATGCCGCTTCAGTCGCCGAAGCTTCCGCTCTCCTCCGTCTATCTCAACATCCTGCAGGCGCGGCCCGTCGGCCGCGTGCCGCCGATCGCCGGCGCCGCCGCAGCAAAGACGGCGCCGGAACCCGCCGCGCCCGCCACGGCTTCGCCGGTGCCGGGTGCAGGAGCGGCGACGGGACCAGCGCCCGCCCGCGGCCGCCTCATCGACATTCTCGCCTGAGCCGGTCGGGGCGCGCTGCCGCGCCCCGCCAATCCGCTTCTGCATCGCCGAAAGCGCGGCTAAACTGCGGCCTTCGCAAGGAGAGGAGCCCCCGATGACCGGCCCGGCGCCGCGCGCACGCACGGAAATCCTTGCCGGAGGCGAATGGCACGCGCCGGCCGGAGGCGACACCATCGCCGTCGTCAATCCGAGCGACGGGGTGACGATGGGCGCCATCGCGCGGGGCGGCGTGGTCGATATCGACCGCGCCGTCGAGGCCGCCCGCCGGGCAGCCGACGGCGCCTGGGGCCGCTTGCCTGCGGCCGAGCGCGGCCGGCTTCTCTCCCGGCTCTCCCGGGCTGTCGGCGAGCGCGCCGAGGAGCTCGCCCTTGCCGAGGCCGCCGACACCGGCAAGCCGCTCCGCCAGGCGCGGGCGGACATCGCTGCCTTGGCCCGCTATTTCGAGTTCTATGGCGGCGCCGCCGACAAGGTGCACGGCGAGACGCTGCCCTATCTCGACGGCTATACGGTGATGACCTTCCGCGAGCCCTTCGGCGTCACCGGCCACATCATCCCGTGGAATTATCCGGCGCAGATCTTCGGCCGCTCGGTCGGCGCGGCGCTCGCCATGGGCAATGCCTGCGTCGTCAAGCCGGCGGAGGATGCGAGCCTCTCGACGCTCCTCCTCGGCGAGCTGGCGATCGCGGCCGGCTTGCCGCCGGGCGCGCTCAACATCGTCCCCGGCTATGGCGAGGAGGCGGGCGCCGCGCTCGCCGCGCATCCCGGCATCGACCACATCTCCTTCACCGGCTCGCCCGAAGTCGGGACGCTGGTCCAGCAGGCGGCGGGCAAGCACCACCGGCCGGTGACGCTGGAGCTCGGGGGCAAGTCGCCGCAGCTCGTCTTCGCCGATGCCGACCAGGAAGCGGCGCTGCCCTTCATCCTCGGCGGCATCGTCCAGAATGCAGGCCAGACCTGCTCCGCCGGCTCCCGCCTCCTCGTCGAGGACCGCATCTACGACACCTTCGTCGGCAAGGTCGCCGATCGCTTCGCGGCGCTCCGCGTCGGCGCCAGCGACATGGATCTCGATGTCGGGCCCGTCATCAACCGCCGGCAGAAGGAGCGGGTCGAGTCTTATCTCGCCTTGGCGCGCCGCGACGGCCTCAAAATCCTGGCCGAGGGAACCCTCGCGCCCAACGTGCCGCCGGGCGGCTTCTATGTGAAGCCGACCCTCATCGGCGAGGTGCCGCCCGATCATCGGCTGGCGCAGGAGGAAATCTTCGGCCCGGTGCTCTGCGCCATCCGCTTCCGCGACGAGGCGGAGGCGATCGCGATCGCCAACGGCACCCCTTACGGGCTCGTCGCCGGCGTCTGGACGCGGGACGGCGCGCGCCAGATGCGCCTGGCGCGCGCCCTCAAATCAGGCCAGGTCTTCATCAACAATTTCGGCGCCGGCGGCGGCGTCGAGCTCCCGTTCGGCGGCGTCAAGCGCTCCGGCCACGGGCGCGAGAAGGGTTTCGAGGCGCTCTATCATTTCAGCGCGCTGAAGACAGTCGCGATTCGGCACGGGTAGCAGCTCCGAGCTCTTAAGCCGCAAGCTCTCGGCCACGCAAAGGCGCGGAGCCGTCAGCCGACCCAAGGGAGGAACGCATGCGTCTTGCAGGCAAAGTCGCGATCGTCACCGGCAGCGGCTCGGGCTTCGGCGAGGGCATCGCCAAGCGCTTTGCCGAGGAGGGCGCGAAGCTCGTCGTCAACGACATCGACGACGCCGGCGGCAAGCGCGTCACCGGCGAGATCGAGAAGGCGCAGGGCCAAGGCAGCGCCACCTACGTCCACGCCGATGTCGCCAAGGACGCGGAGGTGAAGGCGATGGTCGAGGCGTGCCTCGCGCGTTTCGGCCGCCTCGACATCATGGTCAACAATGCCGGCATCACGCATCGCAACATGCCGATGCTCGAAGTCGACGAGGCGATGGTCGACAAGATCCTCGCCGTCAACGTCAAGGCGATCTGGCTCGCGGCGCGCCACGTCGTCCCCGTCTTCCGCCGCCAGGGCGGCGGCGTCATCATCAACACCGCCTCGACCGCCGGCCTCCGGCCGCGCCCGGGCCTCACCGTCTACAATGCGTCGAAGGGCGCGGCGATCACGATGACGAAATCGATGGCGGTCGAGCTCGCCCCCGACGGGATCCGCGTCAACGCGCTCTGCCCGGTGGCCGGCGAGACGCCGCTGCTGCCGAGCTTCATGGGAAGCGACACGCCGGAGCTGCGAGCGAAGTTCAAGGCGACGATCCCGCTTGGCCGCCTGTCGACGCCGCGCGACATCGCCAACGCGGCGCTCTACCTCGCCTCCGACGAGGCCGAGTTCCTGACCGGCGTCGCCCTCGAAGTCGATGGCGGGCGCTGCGTCTGACCGCGCCTCGGTCACTGCTGCGGCGGCGTGCTGCTCCCGGTGGGCGCCGCCTCGGAGGGCGGCGGATGCCCGCCGAAGGCCTTCCCGCATGCGTTGTTCTCGCCGAGGCCGGTGTCGACGAGCGCCAGCAGGGCGGCCGGCGGAAAGGCGATGCCGAGGCCGATGGCGGCACCGAGGCGCGCGATGAGGGCGCCGGTCTGCAGATGGAATTGCGGCTGCTTGAAGGTGCCGCGGATATCTACCGGGGTCCGTAGCGACACGGCCGTGAGGTTTTTGTTGTAAGGCGTCAAAGTCAGGAACAGCGTCTCGTCCGCGAAATTGATGTTGCCCTTGCCGATGACCTCGGTGTCGCTCGTGTCGAGCAGCATCGTCGAGGCGGTCGCGATGCCGTTCTTGATGTCGAAGCGCGAGACGAGGCAGTTGATCTCGACTGGCCGGTCGCCGGTCACATAGACGCCGAGCGCCCCCAGCACGTCGAGCGGCGCCAGATTCTGCAGGAGATCGCTGATCTCGCCATTCTCCATGAAGAAGCCGGCATCGCCGTTCATGCGCCCGAGAAAGTCGCGCAGCGAGACGCCCGTCGTGTCGAGCTTGATGAAGCCGCCGACCGTTCCGGCGGTGCGCCTCAGGATCGCCGGCATGCCGGGGCCGCCGAGCAGCTCATGCAGATTGATGTGGCGGACGTCGACATCGGCTTGGAGCCGCGGCGGCCCGCTCGTCGTGAAGGGCGTGAAGCGGAAATCGAGATCGACGTCGCCGCGCGCCGTGTGGAAGCGGAGCGGCTTCAGCGTGATGGTGCTGTTCTTGAGCTGCAGGCCGGCGCTCACTCGCTCGATCGGCAGGCCGCCCGCCGATTGGATGCGCGCCGCATCGAAGCTGAGATCGACATCGACGCCGGGCAGCTTCTTCACGGCGATCGCCGTATCCGGCAGGACGCGGCCGGTGCGGTCGGCCGGCTTCGGCGGCGCCGCCGTATTGGGAGGTCGGCCGCCGTAGAATCCCTTGAAATCGGCAAGGTCGATATAGCTCGAGGTGAGGTTCGCCTGAAGGTGCGGCACCTTCTCGTTGGTGTCGATGGCGATGCCCCCTTCGAGGTTGCTCTTGCCGAGCGCGATCGTCAGCGCCTTCAGCATCCAATTGCCGTTGCCGCCGGTCAGTTCGGCGGTGCCGCGGAAATTCGGCAGCTCGGGCAGCGGCAGGCCGAACAGCGCGGCGAATTCGGCGAGCTTCTCGCCGCTCAGCGACATCCGGAGATCAAGGCCGGCGAAGTCGAGCGGCTTCTGCAGCGTGCCGTCGACGGCGAGGCGGATCTGGTCGAGCGTGCCGTCGAGCTTGACGGGGTAGGGCTTCGTCGTGTTGCGCAGCTCGGTGATCGGGCCGACAGTCCCGGCGATGTGCAGCGGATGGCCCTGGAAGGTGCCGTCCCCGGCGAGCTTCACCGGCGCGCTCGGATTGGGCGCGTCGAGGTCGAGATCGGCGATGCCGAGTCGGGTCTCTGCATTCGTCTTGCCGTTGTGGAAGACGAAGCTGCTGTCGCGCACGACGAAGCGCTGCAGATTGGGATATTGATGCCGCGTCTTCGGCGTCGCGGCGCTGAGGCCGAAATCCCAATTGCGCTGGCCATCGGCCGAGGTTTCGAGCCGCAGCTTGGCGCCGTCGAGGGCGATCAGCGGCAATTGCGTCGGGCCGTGGATGAGGGTCGCGGGGAAGACGTCGATCTCGAGGCGCTTGGCCGAGAACATCTCCTTGTCCTGGCTCCAGCTCGCATTCGCGACATGGACGGCATCGGCGACGATCTTGGTGGGCGCGCCCCATTCGATGGTGAGCGGGCCATCGAGGCGGATCTGGCGTCCGATCATCGTGCTGAGAGGATGCTGGATCGCCCAGGCCGCGACGGCAGAACCGCCGAACCACAGCGCGCCCGCCGCGATCGCGACGAGGACCAGGACCCCGACAACGAACCAGCCACCGATCTTGACCAACCGCCGCATGACGTCGCCACACCCATGCACGCCGAACCGGCGCCCAAGTCTTTGAAAACACCGCCGTGGCGCGAAAAATCCGGGCGCGCTACCGTGGCTGGCCAAACCGGAGGTGAGTCATGCCCATGGTGCGCATCGAGCTGTTGCCCGGCCGCACGCGCGAGCAGAAGGCGCGCGCGGCGCGCGAGATCACGGACGCGATCGTCCGCACCCTCGGCGCCAAGCCGGAAGCGACGCAGATCGTCTTCGCCGAAGTCGCCAGATCGGACTGGGCCACGGCCGGCAAGCTCGCCGACGAAAGCTGAAGCGCGGCCTCCCTCGCCGCCGGCCTCAGTGCCGGAAATGCCGCATGCCGGTGAAGACCATCGCGAGGCCATGGCGGTCGGCCGCCGCGATCACCTCGTCATCGCGCTTCGAGCCGCCGGGCTGGATGACGGCGGTGGCGCCGGCTTCGGCCGCGGCGATCAGGCCGTCGGCGAAGGGGAAGAAGGCGTCGGACGCGACCACCGCGCCCTCGGTCGGACGGATCGAGAGGCCGGCGGCGCGGCCCGTCTCCTCGGCTTTGAGCACGGCGATGCGCGCCGCGTCGACCCGGCTCATCTGACCCGCGCCGATGCCGACCGTGGCGCCGTTCTTGGCGAAGACGATGGCGTTCGACTTCACGTGCTTTGCCACGTGGAAGGCGAAGAGGAGATCGGCGGTCTCGCGCGCATCGGGCGCCCGCTTCGTCACGACGCGGAGGTCGTCGTCGCCGACGCGGCCGCCGTCGCGCGTCTGCAGAAGAAGGCCGCCTGCGAGCGAGCGCAGCACGACCCCCGGCGCGCGCGGGTCGGGCATGCCGCCCGTCAGCAGCAGGCGCAGCGCCGTCTTGCCGGCGAGCGCCTGCCGCGCTTCGGGCATGGCATCGGGGGCGATGACCACCTCGAGGAAGAGCTTCGCCAGCGCCTCGGCGCAGGGCTGGTCGAGCGGCCGGTTGAGCGCGACGATGCCGCCGAAGGCGCTGACCGGGTCGCAGGCGAGGGCCTTCTCATAGGCTTCGAGCAGCGTCGCGCCGGTGGCGACGCCGCAGGGATTGGCGTGCTTGATGATGGCGACGGCGGGTGCGACGAATTCCGAGACCAGCTCGAAGGCGGCATCGGTGTCGTTGAGATTGTTGTAGGACAGCTCCTTGCCCTGCACTTGCTCCGCGGTCGCGACGCCCCGGCAGTGCTCGTCGGTAATGTAGAGAGCCGCCCTCTGATGCGGATTCTCGCCGTAGCGGAGCGTCTGCTTGAGGCTCGCGGCGAGGGCGAGGGTCTGCGGAAATGTGTCGCCGCGCTGGCGCGCCATCCAGCCGGCGATCGCGGCGTCGTAGGCGGCGGTGCGCGCATAGGCGAGCCCCGCCAGCCTTCTGCGCATGGCGAGCGCGGTCGCCCCGTCATAGGCAGCGAGCTCGGCGATGAACTCGGCATAATCGCCGGGATCGCTCAGCACCGTCACGAAGTCGTGGTTCTTCGCCGCGGCGCGAATCAAGGCGGGGCCGCCGATATCGATATTCTCGATGCACTCTTCCCAGGAGGCGCCGCGCGCCACCGTCGCGGAGAAGGGGTAGAGGTTGGCGACAACGAGGTCGATCCCGGCGATGCCGTGCGCGTCGAGCGCGGCGCGGTGCTCCGTCTTGTCGCGCCGCGCGAGGATACCGCCATGAAGTGCTGGATGCAGCGTTTTGACGCGGCCGTCGAGCATCTCCGGGAACTGCGTCACCTCGGCGACATCGGTGACGGCGATCCCCGCCGCGGCGAGGGCGCGCGCGGTGCCGCCGGTCGAGATGATGGCGATGCCGCGCGCCGCCAGCGCTTCGGCGAGCGGGACCAGCCCCGTCTTGTCGAAGACGGAAATGAGCGCGCGTTCGATGCGGCAAAGCGAGCGGTCGGACATGGGCGTCCCTGCGTCGGCGAAGCGGGCGGCGACGATAGGCCCGGGCGCCGCCCGCGATCAAGCGCCGGAGCGCGAGACGCGCAGGGCCTGCGACAAATCGGCAAGAAGGAGGCCGACGACGGCGACGGCGAGCGCGAGGGCCGGCCAGGCCGCGCCTGTTGCCGCCCAGAGCGCGAGCCCGACGAGGGCGACATCCGCGAGCGCGACGCGGCGCACCACGGCCGCGTGGCTGCGGCCCTTCTGCACGGCCCGCTGATAGAAGTGCTCGCGATGCGCCTCCCAGATTCTCTCGCCGCGCAGGAGGCGGCGGGCAAGGGTCCAGCTCGCATCGACGAGGAAGTAGAGGGGAAGGATGAGCGCCGGTGCCCAGAACCCCGATGCCGCGAGCGCGAGGAGCAGCCAACCCAGAAGATAGCCGAGCGGCACGCTGCCGACATCGCCCATGAAGAGCTTCGCCGGGTGCCAGTTCCAGCAGAGAAAGCCGAGCGCCGCGGCGGCGATGGTGACGCCGAGGAGCCCCGCGCCGAGGCCGATCGCCGCCGGGTGGATGAGAGCGAGGAGCGCGAGGCCGAGGCCGATCGCGGCGGCTTCCGTTCCGGCGATGCCGTCGATCCCGTCCATGAAGTTGAAGAGGTTGACGAACCAGAGCCAGAGGAATGCGGAAGCCAAGAGATCGGCGGTGGGCGACAGCCAGCCTTGGAAGACCGCGCCGGCGCCGGGGAGCGCGGCGAGCCCGGCGACGATGGCGGCGGCCTGGACGACGAGGCGGAGCGCGGGCGAGAGCCCGCCGCGATCGTCCCACCAGGAAAGAAGCGCGATGCCGCCGCCGCCCGCGGCCGCCGACAGCGGCGCCCCATTGGTGTAGCCCAGCGCGACGATGACGACCCAGGCCGGCAGCACTGTCGCCATGATGGCGACGCCGCCGCCGCGCGGCGTCGGCACGGCGTGCGAGGAGCGCGCGTTCGGATGGTCGAGCATGCCGCGGCGCCGCAGCACGCGCAGCATGAGGAAGGTCGCGAGCCAAGCCGCGGGAAAGACCAGCAGCGCGGCGAGGACGAGGCGCAAGACGGTCGAGCTCACGCGGCGGCGGCCTTCTTGCCTTCGCGGCGGATGGCCCAGCGGACCGTCGCGCCCTGCGACCCGACATGGCCGGAAAGAACGATCTGCTGCGTCTTCCTCACCTCGCCGCCGCCGAGATAGACGCTCTCGGCGAGAGCGAGCTGGGCGCCTTGCGCGCGCAGGCGGAAACCGGTCCCGCTCGGCAAGCGCAGAAGCGCCGCCTCCCCCTCCTGGACGAGCGAGACCTGTACGGCCGGATGGAGATGAAAGCGGATGACGAAAGCGGCGCCGGGGCGCCCCGCCAGCCCGTCCTCGCCGCGCAGATGCTCGCCATCGGCCGACAGGAAGAGCTGGCGCGTATGGACCAGGCCGAAGCCGGCGGCATAGCCGTCATGCGAAGCCGCGATCCATTGGCTCCCTTCCTCTTCGACGCGGTCGGCGAGCGAGACGACCGGGCGGCGCCCGATGGTGCCGTCGGGCAGGAGCTCCGCCGAATTGGTGTCGGCGACGATCACGGTCGAATGGGCGGCCGTCTGGCGCGCCGCGCGCCGCCATTCCGGGTTCGTTCCCTGCCAGGCGCCGCAATTGACGATGAGGCGCTCGCGCCCATAGCTCATCTCGAAGGACAGCGTCCCGGCGTGAGCGTGGCGATCGAGGCCGCGCGGCGGCGGCGCGCCGGTATCGGCGACGAGGACGGTCTTGCCGGCTTGCAGCCGCTGAAAGCCGCTATGGGGCGCGCTGAGGAGGGGGCGGCCGCGCACCTCGGCCCGGGTGAGGGCGAGATCGGCCAGCGCCCCGTACGCCTCGGCCGTATCGTTGAACTGCACGAGGCGTCCATCGCCGTGGCGCAGCATGCGCAGCATCGGCGCCATCCGGTCGATCGCCATCTGTACCGCCTCGGGCACGACCATATGCGCGGCGCGCAGCGCCGTGCGGATGTCGATGAGGTCGCGGAGCACGGCGAGCTGCACGGCGGGAGAGCGTTCGACATGCCCGCCATCGGGCAGGATCTGCGCCGTCAGCTCGCGGGCGAGGCGCGCCACGGGCCGCGCGAGCCTGCTCTCTCCGGCGCCGAGCGCCAGCCCCGCGATGATCTGTCCCTTCAGCGCCTGGAGGCGGGCGGCGCCCGCCGTCTCCCACGACGCGACCCGCGCCAAATGCCGGCCCTGCCGCGCGAGCGACGCCAGCACCGGGCCGCGCTGCGCATCCGCTTGGTCGGGGCCGAAGAACACATCGAAGAGGGTAATCCACGCCGTCAGTCGCGCGCCGAGCACATCGGCGCGCCAGGCGAAGGGGCGCCAGCCATCACCCGCCGCGAGCCAGGCGGCGATCATCGCGCGCGCGGCATCGCGGGCCGCCGCGTCGTCGAGGGCGGCAAGGTCGGCGAGCCAGGCGAAGCCGTGGAATTCACGGCGCCAGTCGTCGCTGGCGCCGACGGGGTCGGCGAAGGGCGTGGGATCCCGAATCGTCTCGCCGGCAAGGCGGAACTCGCCGCGCAGCAGCGCCGCGCCGCGCGCCGGATCGCCCGGCCAACGGATCGGCAGCGACAGGGCAAGGCGCGGCGGCGCCGCGGCGGCGAGGGTCAGGCGATAGAGCCGCGTCCCGGCTACGGCGGCGAGGAGTCGGGCACGCAGCCGCGCAAAGGGCGCCTCGGCGCCCCGGCCGTGCCGATATCGTCGCGCCGGACGAATCCCCGCGGCGCCGGGCGTCATCAGCGCGCGGCCGGCGCCGCGCCTCGCGCCTCGCGCAGGCGACGGATGTTCCCGGCGTAATGGGCGGCGCCGCCGGCGAAGGCCGCCGTGCCGGCAACTAGCACATCGGCGCCGACGGCAATGACGGCGCCGGCCGTCTCGGCATTGATGCCACCATCGATTTCGAGATCGATGGCCCGGCCGGTGCTGTCGATCATGGCGCGCAGCGCCGCGATCTTGGCGAGCTGCGATGAGATGAAGCTCTGGCCGCCGAAGCCCGGGTTGACGCTCATCACCAGAACGAGATCGACGATGTCCAGAACCTGATCGAGCGCGCCCGCGGGCGTCGCCGGATTGAGCGAGACGCCGGCGCGTTTGCCCAAGGATTTGACGAGCTGCAAGGTCCGGTGGAGATGCGGGCCCGCCTCCTGGTGGACGGTGATGATGTCGGCGCCCGCCGCGGCAAATTCGGCGACGTAGGGATCGACCGGCGCGATCATCAGATGGACGTCGAAGGGGAGTTCCGAATGTGGGCGCAGCGCCTTCACGACGGCGGGGCCGATGGTGATGTTCGGCACGAAATGGCCATCCATCACGTCGATGTGGAGATAGTCCGCGCCCGCCGCGGCGATGGCGCGGACCTCCTCGCCGAGCCGGGCGAAATCGGCGGCGAGGATCGAAGGCGCTATGCGGACCGGCCGACGCACGCCGCTCTCGTAACAAGGATCGGCCGGTGCCGCAAGCGCCGCGCCCGCGGCTCAGGCCGCGCGACGAAGGCGGGCAGCGTAGAAGCCGTCGATGCCGTCGCGCTCGGCAAGATGGCTGGGCAGCGTGCGGAGGTCGCCTTCAGCGGTCAGCAGCTCAGTCAGGCCGCCGACCTCCGCCGGCTCGATCGGAACCCGGCGGAAGGGTCCGCCGCGCGCGAGAAAGCGGGCGATTTGCGCCGTGCCTTCCTCCGGCTCGAGCGAGCAGGTGCAGTAGACGAGCGTCCCGCCGGGCTCGACCATCTCGGCCGCGGCACCCAGCAAGCGCTCCTGGACGACGGCGAGGCGCGCCACATCGTCCGGCGTCTTCAAATGCGGCACGTCGGGATGGCGCCGGATCGCGCCGGTCGCGGTGCAGGGGGCGTCGAGCAGCACCGCCGCGGCTTTGGCGCGCGGCTGCCAGACAGCGGCGTCGGCGACGATCGCTTCGACCGAGAGGTCGAGGCGGTGCAGATTGTGGATGAGGCGGTCGAGGCGGCGCTGCGAGCGGTCGATCGCCGTCACGATCGCACCCGCCGCGGCGAGCTGCGCGGTCTTGCCGCCCGGCGCCGCGCAGAGATCGATGACGCGCTTGCCCGAAATCTCGCCGAAGAGACGCGCGGGAATCGCCGCTGCCGCGTCCTGCACCCACCAAGCCCCCTCGGCATAGCCGGGCAGCGAGGTGATGGCGCCGCCGGCATTGCGGCGCAGAGTGCCGGTCGGGAGCAGGACCGAATCGAGCAGCTTGGCCCAGCCCTCCGGATCGGCGCGAACCGTGAGGTCGAGCGGCGCCTCCTTGAGATGCGCGGTCGCAATGGCGCGGCAACCCTCCTCGCCATAAGCCGCGCTCCAGGACTGCCAGAGCCAGTCGGGCGTATCGAGTCGCGGCGCGTCCTGGAGCTGCACCAGCCCCGGCCCCTCTTGGCTGAGGCGGCGCAGCACCGCGTTGACGAGCCCCTTATGCGAGATGAAGCCGCGCGCCTCGGCGAGATCGACCGTGGTCGCCACCGCCGCATGCGCCGGCGTGCGCAGGAAGAGGAGCTGCGCGATGCCGAGGCGCAGCATGTCGTGGACGGCGGCGGCACGCGGCGGCAAGGGCGTGTTGAGGCAGTGGGCGATCAGCGCGTCGATCTGTCCCAAACGGCGCAGCACGGTCGCGACCAGCAGGCGCGCGAAGGCGCGGTCCCGCGTCGGCAAGCCCGACATGTCGATATTGTCTTCGATAGCGTCATCGAGTGGGCGCTTCCGGCGAAGGACGGCGCCGATGAGATCGATGGCCACGCTGCGGGCCGAGGGGGCGGTTGCCATGGAGGATCAATGTACTGCCAGAGTGAGAGGCTACTGCGAATTACCGCTCGGGCACCAATCTTGTTTAGTAAAATACGAACGGGAACGGTTCCGCGTTGTTCCTTGTTGCCGGCGGCGCCGGTCGCGGAAGAGTCTGCAATCCTCGCCTCTATGGCGCAGCCGCGGCATCTTGGCAAGCGCGATCCGGCCGTCCATATCCTGCGTGGATGAGCGATCGCGAGAATGCGCAGCACGAACCGCCGGCAGCGCCGGCGCCGGAGACGCCGGCACCGGGCAAGCCGGATCCCGCGCTGCCGCGCGAGATCGGCGGCCCGAAAGGCCCCGAGCCGACGCGCTACGGCGATTGGGAAGTCGGCGGCCGCTGCAGCGATTTTTGAGACTTTACCCGCGCAGCTCGCCGCCCGTCGCCTTCACGACCTGCGCCACGAGCTTCCGCGCAAAGGCTTCGATCTCGTCATCGGTCAGCGTCGCCCGCTCGGGCTGCAGCACGACCGTGATCGCCAGGGATTTGCGGCCGGGCGGCACTTCCGGACCTGCGTAAACATCGAAGAGCCGCACCTCGCTGACGAGCTGGCGGTCGACGCCGCGCGCGGCGCGAAGCAAGGTCTCGGCCGGCAGCTCCGCCGGAACCAGGAAGGCGAAATCGCGCTCGACCGGCTGGAAGGGCGAGAGCTTCAGAGGCGGGCGTCCGCGCGCCCCCTTGCGCGGCAAGGGCACGGCATCGAGCTCCACTTCGAAGGCAACGGCGGGCCCCTTCACATCGAGGCGCGCCAGCACCGCCGGATGCACCTCGCCGAAATGGCCCAGCACCTTGGGGCCGAGGCGGAGCGTGCCGGCGCGTCCCGGATGGTACCAGCCCGGCGGATCGGCGCTCGCCTGGACATTCTCGACCGGACCGCCCGCCGCTGCGATGACTGCGAGCGCATCGGCCTTCGCCATGAAAAGATCGACCGGGCGGCTGCCGCCCTGCCAATGGCGCGGCCCGCTCTGCCCGTGGCGAAGACCCGCCGCCATCGTCCTCTGTCCTTCGGGCGTGTCGTCGTCGTAGCGTGGCCCGATCTCGAAGAGCGCGCTGTCGGCGAAGCCGCGATCGGCGTTGCGCCGCGCCGCATCGAGGAGGTTCGGGAGAATCGAGGGCCGCATCGCGTCGAGATCGGCGCTGATCGGGTTGACGAGACGGAGCGCCGGAGCGCCGCCGCCGAACAGCGCCGCGACGCCGGCGGGAATGAAGGAGAAAGTCACCGCTTCGACGAGGCCGCGCCCGGCAAGAGTGCGGCGGACGAGACCCAGGCGGCGCTGCGCGGCGTCGAGCGCCGGACGCGGCAATGCCGTCTCGCGTTCGAGCGGCACCGCGGGAATGGCGTCGTAGCCGTGGACGCGCAGCACCTCCTCGACGAGATCGGCTTCGCCTTCGATGTCGCCGCGCCAGGAGGGCGGCTCGACCTCCAGATCGCCGTCGGCGCTTGGCGCGGCGGCGAAGCCGAGCCGCTCGAGGATCTCCTTCGCCGCGTCTTGCGCGACATCGATGCCGCCGAGGCCGGCGATGCGGCCGGCGCGCAGGCGGTAGCGGCGCCGCCAAGCGGGAACGGCGCCCGCCACGACGACCTCGCTCGCCTCGCCGCCGCAGAGGTCGAGAATGAGGCGCGTCGCCATCTCCATCCCGGTCGCCGTGAAGGCGGGATCGAGGCCGCGCTCGAAGCGGTAGCGGGCATCGCTCTGCAGATTGAGCTTGCGCCCGGTCGCCGCGGTTCGCACCGGATCGAACAGCGCCGCCTCAATGAAGACGGTCGTCGTCTCCGCGGTGCAGCCCGTGCTCTCGCCGCCGATGACGCCGCCGAGGCTCAGCACCTCGGCGTCGTCGGCGATCACCGTCATCGCCTCGTCGAGCGCATAGTCGCGGCCGTTGAGCGCCTTGAGGCTCTCGCCCGGCCGCGCCTCGCGCAGCACGAGGTCGCCCTTGATGCGGTCCGCATCGAAGACGTGGAGCGGCCGGTTCACATCGAAGGTGAGGAAGTTGGTGATGTCGACCAGCGCCGAGATGGGGCGCAACCCGATCGCCGTCAGCCGCTCCTGCAGCCAGCGCGGGCTCGGTCCGTTGCGGAGGCCGCGGACCATGCGCCCGAGGAAGAGCGGGCAGGCCTTCTCGTCGAGGGTGGCAAGATGAACCGCGATGGGACTTTCGAAGCGGCCCGGCACCGGCCGGGTATCGAGCGGCCGCAAGCGCCCGAGCCCGGCGGCCGCCAGGTCGCGGGCGACGCCGCGCACGCCGAGGCAGTCCGGCCGGTTCGCCGTCACCTTGATGTCGAGCACCGGGTCGTCGAGGCCCATCGCCTTGGCGAACCCCTCGCCGATGGGCGTCTCCGGCGGCAGCTCGATGATCCCCTCATGGTCCTCGGAGATGCCCATCTCGTAGCCCGAGCAGAGCATCCCGTTGGAGGCGACGCCGCGGATGACGCTCTCCTTGAGGAGGAGCCCGGTGCGCGGGATGACGGTGCCCGGCGGCGCGAAGACGCCGCGCATGCCGGCCCGGGCATTGGGCGCGCCGCAGACCACCTGGACGCGCGCCGTGCCGGTATCGACGAGGCAGACGCGTAGCTTGTCGGCGTTGGGATGCGGCTCGGCGGAGACCACATGGGCGGTGCGGAACGGCGCCAGCGCCGCCGCGCGGTCGACGACGCTCTCGACTTCGAGGCCGAGCATGACGAGGCGGCGCACGATCTCTTCGATGGGCGCCTCGGTCTCGAGATGCGTCTTCAGCCAGGAGAGCGTCGTCTTCATCGAACGACCCCTCCTCGCTCGGCAGCGCAAGAGAACCCGCTCCCCGGCGGGGAGAGAGCAGGGTGTGGCGCCGCAGCGCCGAAGGAAGCCGCGTCGGCGGCGCGGCTCCCCCTCACCCTGACCCTGTCTCCGGAGGGGCGAGGGGATTGACGATCGGCGCGATCCGGCATCATCGCGACAGCCCTCCCACCATCGAGGGCATGTCGAGCGGCAGGAAGCCGTAATGCCGGAGCCAGCGCAGGTCGCTGTCGTAGAAGGTGCGCAGATCCGGGATGCCGTATTTCAGCATCGCGATCCGCTCGATCCCCATCCCGAAGGCGAAGCCCTGATACACGCCGGGATCGATGCCGCAATTCTGCAGGACCTTGGGATGCACCATGCCGGAGCCCAGAATTTCGAGCCAGTCGCCGCCGGCGCCGATGCGGAGCTCGCCGCCGGCGCGCGAGCAGCCGATATCGACCTCGGCCGAGGGCTCGGTGAAGGGGAAGTAGCTGGGCCGGAAGCGTACCGGCAAATCGGCGACATCGAAGAAGGCGCGGCAGAACTCGACGAGGCAGCCCTTCAAATGCCCCATATGCGTGCTCCGGTCGATCACCAGCCCCTCGACCTGATGGAACATGGGCGAGTGCGTCGCATCGTGGTCGGAGCGGAAGGTGCGGCCGGGCACGATGATGCGGATCGGCGGCTTCTGCGCCAGCATGGTGCGGATCTGCACGGGCGAAGTATGGGTGCGCAGGACGAGGCGGCTGCCATCCGCCTTCTCCGGCAGGTAGAAGGTGTCGAGCTCCTGCCGCGCCGGATGCTCGGGCGGAATGTTGAGCGCCGTGAAATTGTGGAAATCATCTTCGATATGCGGGCCTTCGGCGACGGTGAACCCCATCTCGCCGAAGATCGCCACCACCTCGTCGATGGTCTGGCTGATCGGATGGATGCGGCCCTGCGGCTCGGGCGCGACCGGCAGGGTCACGTCGACGCGCTCGCTCGCAAGGCGCGCGGCGAGCTGCGCCTCGCCGAGCCGCGCCGCCGCCGCTTCGAGGCTCGCGGCGACCTCGTCCTTGAGGCGGTTGAGGGTGGCGCCCGCCGCTTTGCGGGCTTCGGGGTCGAGCGCGCCCAACCCCTTCATCGCAGTGGTGATCGCGCCCTTGCGGCCGAGCGCCGCGATGCGCACCTGCTCCAGCGCCTCGCGCGATGACGCGGCGGCGATGGCGGCGAGGGTGTCACGGCGGATGGTCTCGAAATCGTTCATTGGAGCTAACCGTCACGAAAAAGGGGCCGAGTGATCGGCCCCTTCCTCCTCTTCCTGGCGCCGGATCGCGCGCGCGGCCTGGAGCGGGGCTCAGCGAGGCCCGCGCGTAAATCGGCGGCGCGCGCAAGCCGTCGCGGTCATTGCGCGGCCGGCGATCGGGCGAGGGCGGCCTGCGCCGTGGCGACGATCGCCTTGAAGGCTTCCGGCTCGCGAACCGCCATATCGGAGAGGATCTTGCGGTCGAGCTCGATCCCCGCGCGCTTCACCCCGGCCATGAATTGCGAATAAGTGAGGCCGTGCTCGCGCGCCCCGGCATTGATGCGCTGAATCCAGAGGGCGCGGAAATTGCGCTTCTTCGCCCGGCGGTCGCGATAGGCGTAGCGCAGCCCCTTCTCGACCTTCTCGATGGCGACGCGGAAGCTCGACTTGGCGCGGCCGCGATAGCCGCGCGCCAGCTCCAGCACCTTCTTGTGGAGGGCATGGGCGGTGACGCCCCGTTTGACGCGCGCCATGGCTCAACCCCGCATATAGGGCATGTAGGTGAGGACGAGATTGGCGTCGCCCTTTTCCAGGGTCATCGTCCCGCGCGCCTTGCGCTTCATCTGCTTCGGCTTCGAGATGAGGCGGTGGCGCTTATGCGCGACATTCGCCCTGACCTTGCCGGACGCGGTGCGCCCGAAGCGCTTCTTCGCGCCGCTTTTCGTCTTCAGCTTGGGCATTTCGGGTCCTTTCGGAACAGAGACGGGTTGCGGCGGCGAGGCATGCCCGTCAGGCGCCGAAGCGCGGCCATGCCGCCGGAGAGGCGCGGGTTATAGCGGCGGGACCGCCGAAAGGCAAGGGCGCGCAATCGCAATGCAATTCTGAGGAGCCGACTGAAGGCTATCATGGCATTCTATGTCTACATTCTTCGCTGTGCCGACGGTTCTTACTATGTCGGATCGACGCGCAGCTCTCTTGAGACGCGAATTGCGCAGCACAATGCCGGCACCTTCGGCGGGCACACGTCGACGCGTCGTCCGGTTACCCTC
>JAJPHB010000048.1 GCA_021325525.1 Alphaproteobacteria bacterium | reverse complement strand
TCCCACAACACGCTTGCCCGCCGCATCGCCCCCTCCAGAACAAGGGACGAACTTGGCGGACAACTCACGCGCTACCAAAGGCGGACAACTGATGCGTCACCGACAGCGGGCGATCCTCCGCTTGATCCAGAGCCGCCCTCACCCTATCTTTCCTGTGCCCGGCAACGGGCTATGGCGCTAAACCGGTGCTCGAAATAAGTGTTCCGGACCCGGCTGCGACGCCGGCGCCTCCACCAACCGCCGACGGTTTCCTTGCGGGGGCGAACAGGATCGACGGGCATGGTAAAGGGGTATTGGGTGCCCGGCATGATACCGCCGTTATCGGGTCAAACCATATGTGCCAACGACAACGTTGCACAGGAGGCTCTCGCGGCCTAACCCCTAGCGGGGTGACAGCCATCGAGTAACTCGCGGTCCGG
Organism: Alphaproteobacteria bacterium; assembly: GCA_021325525.1. Classification (GTDB taxonomy): domain Bacteria; phylum Pseudomonadota; class Alphaproteobacteria; order ATCC43930; family CGMCC-115725; genus URHD0088. Next base: position 21,149 of record JAJPHB010000048.1, on the reverse strand, counting down.
GGGGCACCGGGCAACAGAAGCCCCCCACTCGCGGTGGACCACTTTTGTCCGGTGACCCGTCATGGCGGCGGTGTTACCCTTATGATGATGGCGAAGGACGTCTTTCGGTACGACAAGATGGTCGAGGCGGCCTTGCGCGGCGTCGTCAGAGAGGCGTTGTCGCGTGCCGCCGAGCACGGCCTGCCCCGACCGCATCATTTCTACGTCACCTTCCGCACCGGCCATCCGGGCGTCGGCATTCCGGACTACCTGCGCAGCAAATATCCGCAGGAGATGACGATCGTCCTCGAGCACCAATTCTGGGAATTGACCGTCGCCGAGGACGCCTTCGCCGTGACCCTCAGCTTCCAGAACCGGCCCGAGCGCCTCACCATTCCCTTCGTCGCGGTGACCGCCTTCGCCGATCCCTCGGTGAAGTTCGGCCTGCAATTCCAGGAGAACGCGCCGGGCGAGGGCGCCGACGGAGGCGCGAAGGAAAAGCGCCTCGAACTCGCCGGTCCCGCGCGGCCGCAGCCCAAGGCGCCGGCGCTTCGCCCCGTCGAGAGCAAGAGCGGCAATGCGGCGGAGGGTGACAAGAAACCGGCCGACATCGTCACCCTCGACGCTTTCCGCAAGAAGTAGCGGCGCCTCTCCAGCGCCTCAACCGGCACGCTCCCCGGCACGAAATACCCCCCTCCCGCCTGCGGGAGAGGACGCCCCTCACCCCTCCCTCTCCCCGAAGGGGAGAGGGTTTTTCATAGGGTTCGGGCGGGGAGCGGGTTCTTCAGGGCTTCTCACGACCCGATCGCCTCGCCGAAAGGAACCCAGGCCTTGCCGTCGAATTTCTGCAGCCGCATTTGCTTGATCGGAAAGAAGTCGGTGGGGCTCGTCGTGATCTTGACGCCGGGCTGCAAGGTGCCGGGCGACATGTCGAGATGCGCCGCCTCCTTCATGACGTTCTCGCGCGTCAGATTGTCGCCGCATTGCTTCAGCACCTGCGCCAGCGTCATCGCCACGGTGTAGCCGTAGAGGTTGGAATTGTCCTTGACGTCGCCCTCCGGATAGTACTTCGCCATGAAGGCGCGCCATTCCTTCATCGCGGGGTCGTTGTCGCATTGCGGGTCGGCGGGGTCCTTGCGGTAATCGGCGGTGATGATGCCGATCGACTTCTCGAGACCCGCGGGGGTGAGCACGGAGCCCACCGAGATCGAGACGTTGTTCAGCAACTGCAGCGGATGCCAGCCGATATCGTAGGCCTTGCGGATCGCCTGCGCCGCGAATTTCGGCGTCGCCACATTGAAGAAGACGTCGGCGCCCGAGCCTTGCAGGCTGACGATCTGCGAATCGACGGTGGGGTCGGTCACCTCGTAGGAGGCTTCGGCGACGATCATCTTCGCCGCCTTGTCGCCGAGCCCGTCCTTGAGCCCCTTCAGATAGTCCTTGCCGTAATCGTCGTTCTGGTAAAGGACGGCGATCTTGGCGTCGGGCTTCGTCTGCAAGAGGTATTTGGCGTAGATGCGGGCCTCGGCCTGGTAGCTCGGCTGCCAGCCCATCGTCCACGGGAAATGCTGCGGATCGCCCCATTTCGTGGCGCCGGTCGCGACGAAGAGCTGCGGCACCTTCTTCGCGTTCATGTATTTGTGGATGGCCGTGTTGGACGGCGTGCCGAGCGGCTGGAAGACGAGGAGGACGTTCTCCTGCTCGACGAGCTTGCGCACCTGCTCGACGGTCTTCGGCGGGCTGTAGCCGTCATCCAAAGAGATGAAGTTGATCTTGCGGCCGTTGATGCCGCCCTGATCGTTGATCATGCGGAAATAGGCCGCCTCAGCCCGGCCGATCGTGCCATAGGCCGAGGCCGGGCCGCTATAAGGCATGGTGTTGCCGATCTTGATCTCGGTGTCGGTGACGCCGGGCCCGTACTGCTTCTGCGCCAGCGCCGGTGCCGTCAGCGTCAGCGCGGCGGCGAGCGCCGCGGCAAGGGTATAGCTCCGCTCTCTCATCCTCTCCTCCTTCGGCTCGCGCGGCCGGCAAAGGCGCCGCCGGCCGCCCCCACCCCGCCCCTCCCCCGCAAGCGGAGGAGGGACAGGGGGGTAGGGTCAGCTCCCGAGAACCTTGCCGATCAGCACCCAGGCCTTGCCGTCGAACTTCTCGAGCTGCATCTGCTCGATCGGGAAGAAATCGGTCGGGCTCGTATTGATGAGAATGCCGGGCAGCAGCATCGGGACCCGCAGATCCTTGAGGTTCGCCGCCTGCTTCATGACGTTCTCGCGCGTCAGATCGTCGCCGCACTGCTTCAGCACCTGGACGAGGGTGAAGGCGCGGGCATAGGCGAGCACCGTGTTGTTGTCGGCGGGGTCGGAATCCTTGTTGTATTTCTGCATGAAGGCGACCCAATCCTTGTAGTCCTGGTCGCCATGCCATTGCGCATCGCTCGGATCCTTGTAGTAGGTCGTCGAGATGATGCCGACCGCCTTCTCGAGCCCCGCCGGCTTCAGCGCCGCCCCGACGGAGTTGGCGACGTTGTTGAGGAGATGTAGCGGATGCCAACCGATGTCGTAGGCCTTGCGGATGGCCTGCGCCGCGAATTTCGGAATCGTGACGTCGAAGAAGACGTCGGCGCCCGAGCTCTTCAGGGTCACGATCTGCGAATCGACGGTGGGGTCGGTCGATTCGTACGAAGCCTCGGCGACGATCATCTTCGCCGCCTTGTCGCCGAGCCCGTCCTTGAAGCCCTTGACGTAGTCCTTCCCGTAATCGTCGTTCTGATAGAGGATCGCGACCTTGGCGTCGGGTTTGCTTTCGAGGAGATATTTCGCGTAGATCCGGGCCTCGGTCTGGTAGCTGGGCTGCCAGCCCATCGTCCAGGGGAAGTGCTTGGGATCGCCCCATTTGGTGGCGCCGGTCGCGACGAAGAGCTGCGGCACCTTCTTCGCATTCATGTATTGATGGATCGCCGTATTGGGCGGCGTGCCGAGCGGCGCGTAGACGAGCAGCACATTCTCCTGCTCGACGAGCTTGCGGATCTGCTCGACCGTCTTCGGCGGGCTGTAGCCATCGTCCAAGGAGATGAAGTTGATCTTGCGGCCGTTGATGCCGCCCTGATCGTTGATCATGCGGAAATAGGCGGCCTCGGTCCGGCCGTTCGAGGCGTAGCTGGAGGCGTTGCCGCTATAGGGGTTGGTCTGACCGATCTTGATCTCGGTGTCGGTGACGCCGGGGCCGTATTTCTTCTGCGCCAGCGCCGGCGTCGCCGCCACAGCCGCGATGACGAGCGCCGCGGCCGGCGCCCGGTACCACCTCTTCGTCATGTTCGTCCCTCCTCCGCATGGGGCAGCCGCCCCGGTTGTGTCTTCTTGGCTCAGCCCTTCTTGGTCTCCCGCCACGGCAGCCGCGCCGCCGCCGATTGCACGAAGCCGGCGACGCCTCTCGGCATCAGATACATGCAGGCGATGAGAAACACGCCGTAGATCGCCCAGGGCGCGGCTTTCGAGATGTCGTCGGCGATGTTGGGCACGAATTGGATGAAGAGCGCGCCATAGACGGCGCCCGAGATCGAGGCGAGGCCGCCCACCACGACGCCGACGAGGAAACTGATCGACAGAAAGACGTTGAAGCTGTCGGGCGCGACGAACTGCACGGCGATGGCGCCGAGGGCGCCGGCGACGCCGGTATAGAGCGCGCTGACGCCGAAGGTGAGCGATTTGTAGATGGCGTTGTCGATCCCCATCGTCTCGGCGGCGACGGGATGGTCGCGGATGGCGACGATCGCCCGCCCGATGCGGCCGCGCAGCAGATTGTGCGCGAGGACGAACATCAGGACCGCGACGGCGAGGGTGAAGAGGTAGAGCCACTGATCCTGGCTGATGGGCAATCCGAAGGGGGGATCGGGCTTGGTGATGACGATCCCCTGCACCCCGCCCGTCCAGTCTTCGAGGTGCTTGTATTTGAGGAGCTGCGGCGTCGCCACGGCGAGGGCGAAGGTGGCGAGCGCCAGGTAAAGGCCTTCGAGACGCAGCGCCGGCAGGCCGAAGAGGAAGCCGGCGACAAGGCAGACCAGCCCGGCGACCGGGATCGTCGCCCAGTAGGGCCAGTCGAACTGCGTCATCAGGATGGCGGCGATATAGGCGCCGATCGCATAGAAGGCGCCGTGCCCGAGCGAGATCTGCCCATTATAGCCGGTCAGCATGTTGAGGCCGAGGAGCGCGATGGCGTAGGCGAGGGCGAGGGTGAGCTGGAAGGCGTGGTAGCTGCTGACGAGGAAGGGCAGCAGCACCGCGGCGAGGAGGAGAAGCGCGAGGCCGGCGCCGCGCCACGCGCGCCTCGCGGCTCCCGCCTCGCCGGCGGCGGCGATCGCGCGTCCTGGTTCGCTCGTCGCGCTCATCGCTGCTAGACCCGGCTGACGAGGACGCGGCCGAAGAGGCCGGAGGGCTTCAGGGTGAGCACGCCGACGATGACGACGAGGGCCACGGTGAGCTTCAGCTCGGTGCCGATGAGATAGGCGCCGACGACATTCTCCAGCACGCCGACGATGAAGCCGCCGAGCACGGCGCCCGCCGGGTTGTCGATGCCGCCCAGCAGCGCCGCGGCGAATCCGTAGAGCAGGATGCCCGACATCATGTTGGGATCGAGGAAGACGATCGGCGCCACCATCATGCCGGCGACGGCACCGATCGCCGCGGCGAGCCCCCAGCCGAGCGCCAGCATCCAGCCGACGCGAATGCCGACGAGCCGGCTCGAAACCGGATTCTCGGCCGCGGCGCGCATGGCAAGGCCGAGCAGAGTGAAGCGGAAGAAGATGAAGAGGAGCGCGAGGACAACGAGGGTGACGCCGATGGCGCCCAGCTCGTGCGTCGAGATGTAGCTGTTGTTCCAGAGCGGCTCGGCCGGAAAGGGGCTGGGGAAGCTCTTCACCGTATAGGTGAAGATCCAGCCGGCGACGCTGTTCAGGATGACGAGGAGGCCGATGAAGACGATGACGGAGGCCAGCACCGGCGCATTCGCCATCGGCCGGATGACGACGCGCTCGATGACGATGCCGCCGAGGAAGGAGATGAGAATGGTGAGGGCGAAGGCGTCCCAATAGGGCATGCCGCCCTCGATGAGCGCCCAGGCGATGTAAGTCGAGAACATCGCCATCTCGCCCTGCGCGAAATTCACGAGATGCGTCGCCTGGTGGATCATGACGAGGGCGAGGGCGACGCTCGCATAGATGCCGCCGGTGGCGAGTCCCGACAGAATCTGGTGGAGGAGAGCGTTCATCGCCGCCGCTCCTCTTTCCCCCTAGCCCCTCCGGGACTATCGGATTCACACTTCGCCAATATGCGCTTGCCGCTCCTCTCCGCCCGTGGGGGCGGAGAGGTCGGGTGAGATGGGGGATTCCAGGGCGATGACCGAGTAGGCGGCGACACCACCTCACCCCCGCTTCTCCCCCGCTTCGTGGCGGAGAGGAGCCCATCGCGCGTATGGCGAGATATGTGAACGCCGTAGCCGCCGGGGAGAGGGGGGGACCCGCCGCGCGTCAGCGACGGCACCCCCTCACCTTGATCCTCTCCGCTCGGGGAGAGGAAAGGAATTGGGGAGCGCGTCGCTCGCATCGCTAATACCCGAGGTAGGAGCGCCGGACCGCCTCGTCCTCCTTGATCTCGGCCGCGGTCCCGGAGAGGACGAGGCGGCCGGTCTCGATGAGGTAGGCGTGGTCGGCGAGATCGAGCGCGAGGTTGGCGTTCTGCTCGACGAGCAGCATGCTGACGCGCTCCTCGGCATTGATGACGCGCATGATGCGGAAGATGTCCTGGACGATGAGCGGCGCCAGGCCGAAGGAGGGCTCGTCGAGGAGGAGGAGGCGCGGCCGCAGCATGAGGGCGCGCGACAGCGCCAGCATCTGCTGCTCCCCCCCGGACAGCGTGCCCGCCTGCTGCCGCCGCCGCTCGGCAAGCCGCGGGAAATAGCCGTAGACGCGGTCGAAATCGGCGCGCAGCCCCGCGGCGTCGCGCCGGACATAGGCGCCGAGGCGCAGGTTTTCCTCGACGGTCAGGTTGATGAAGGTGCCGCGCCCGTCCGGGACATGGGCGATGCCGAGGCGGACGATGTCCTCGGTCGCCTTGCCGGCGATGCGCGTTCCGGCGAAGCGGATGTCGCCCGTCACCCGCACCATGCCGCAGACGGCGCGCAGCGTCGTCGTCTTGCCGGCGCCGTTGGCCCCGAGAATCGTCGTGATGCCGCCGTCGAGAATGGCGAAGCTGAGGCCGTGCAGGACCGGGCTCGCCCCATAGAAGGCTTCGAGCTTCTCGACTTCGAGCAGCGCCGGCATCACGACGCCTCGCCGAGATAGGCCCGGATCACTTCGTGGTCCTGCTGGACCCGGGCGGGCGGTCCTTCGGCGATCTTGCGTCCGAAATTCAAGGCCACCACCTTGTCGGAGACGCGCATGACGAGGCTCATGTGATGCTCGACCAGAAGGATCGTGACGCGCAGCCGGTCGCGGATGTCGAGGATGAGCTGGCGCAGCGCGTCGACCTCGGCATGGTTGAGGCCCGCCGCCGGCTCGTCGAGCAGCAGGAGCTTCGGCTCGGTCGCGAGCGCGCGCGCCAGCTCGACACGCTTTTGCGTGCCGAAGGGAAGCTCCTTGACCGCGACGCCCGCGACTTCGGCCAAGCCGAGGAAATCGACGAGCCCGCTGACGCGCTCGCGCAGCCTCGCCTCTTCCGCCGCGACGGGGGGCAGGCGCAGCGCGTTTTTGAGAAAGCCGCCGCGCATCCGGCAATGGCCGCCGATGAGGATGTTCTCGAGCACCGACATGCTGCGGAAGAGGCCGAGATTCTGGAAGGTGCGGCCGATGCCGAGCGCGGCGATGCCGTGGCGCGGCGTCTCCAAGAGCGAGCGGCCTTCGAAGAGAATGCGGCCGCTCTCGAAGCGGTAGAGGCGGCTCAGGCAGTTGAAGAGCGTCGTCTTGCCCGACCCGTTCGGGCCGATGATGCCGCAGACCTGGCCCGCCGCAACATCGAAGCTGACCCTGTCGAGCGCGACGATGCCGCCGAAGCGCACCGAGACGTTCTCGATGCCGAGCAGGACCGCGCCTGCCGACCCGGCCTCGGCCCCGCCAGGCAGCGCGGCCCAATCTTCTGCAGCGGCATGTGCTGGCGCGTGCAGCCCTTCTCTCCCTGATCCGGGCGCATTCTTCGGCGCCCTTGCGTTATCGCGGGGTACGCTCTGTCGGCGCAATCCCGCGGCCACCCTGTACCGCGCATGATAGGCGAAGTGCGGATGGCTCGAAAGCGCTAGTTGCGGCGCGGCGCGATCACCTGACCGTGAGCATCGCGGTCATAAATTTCACCACAAGCTCGAGGCCTGCCGCTCAGCGCTGATAGCGGATCGCCACAATCTCGAGTTCGGCATCGCCGGCCGGGCGGTGCCAGGTGATGACGTCGCCGACGGCCGCGCCGGTGAGGGCGCGGGCAAGCGGGGACACCCACGAGACGCTGCCATGCTCGGCATCGGCTTCATCCTCGCCGACGATGGTGAACTCGCGCTCCTCGCCGTTGCGATCGGCGACGCGGACGGTGGCACCGAAGGCGACCTCGTCCTGCGGCTGCTGGGCCGGATCGACGAGAATGGCGCGCTCGATGCGCGCTTCGAGATAGCGGATCTCGCGCGCCGCATGCGCCAGCGGCAGCTCGCGCGCGACGCTGTCCGGCGCTTCCAGCAGCTCGCGCTTCTTCTCCTGGGCAGCGGCGAGACGCTCCTTGAGCTGCGCGAGGCCGCGCGGCGTCACGTAATTCGGATGCTCGCTCTGCGGGAGGTCCTGAATCTCGCCCGCCCCGCTTTCGCCATCTTGTTCCTTTACGAAAGCTCGGCTCATGGCTTTCCTCCTTGTTGCCCGGCTATGGTGAACGACGCATGACGCCATCCGATCGCATCCGCCTCGCCACCGGCGACATCACGCGCTTTGCCGCGGACGCCATTGTCAACGCGGCGAACACATCCTTGCTCGGCGGCGGCGGCGTCGATGGGGCAATTCATCGCGCCGCCGGCCCCGAGCTCCTGGCCGAGTGCCGCAGGATCGGCGGCTGCCCGACGGGAGAGGCCCGTCTCACCAAAGGCTACCGCCTCCCGGCACCCTATGTCATCCACACCGTCGGGCCGGTCTGGCGTGGCGGCGACCGCGGCGAGGAGGGTTTGCTCGCCGCCTGCTACCGCAACGTGCTCGCGCTCGCCTCCCGGCATGTGCTGCGGCGCATCGCCTTCCCCGCCATCTCCACCGGCGTCTACGGCTTCCCGCTCGCCCGCGCCACCGCAATTGCCGTCACCGAGGTCCGCCGATTCCTCGCCACGGACGACGGGATGGCCGAGGTGACCTTCGTCTGTTTCAGCGATGCCATCTCGGCCGCCTATCGCCGTGCCTTGGCCGGCGAATAGGCGCCCGGCCTATTCGAGGCGCTTGTCGTCGAGATCCTTCCTCGTCCGATCGTTTTCGCGCTGCGCCTTCGCGCGCTCCTCCTTGCTGAGGCCGAAAATCCGGCGGTTCGTCGCCGCGCGGCGCTCAGCGGCACGGCGTTCGCGCTTTTTGCGAAACTGGTTGAGATTGACGATATCCGCCATGTCCGGCCCCTATGCGAGCTGGCCCTCTCCGGGCCCACGGATGACGCGCGACCGTGCTAGGATCGACCGGTCCAGTCTAATGCCTCGCCGCCGCTGTGGAAAGCCGGCGATCGAAGCCGGGATACGCCACGCTGTGGAGGACGCTTGCGCAAGCTTCTGATCGGTGCGGTGGTGGTGATCGTGCTGGCGCTCGGCGCGCTCGCCGCGGCTCCCCGCTTCGTCGATCCCGGCGCTTACCGCGATCTCGTCACCGCCTCGCTGCGGCGCGCGACCGGACGCGACATCGCCATCGACGGACCGCTCGACCTGACCCTGCTGCCGACGCCGAGCCTCACCGCGCATGACGTGCGCGTGCCGAACCCACCTGGCATGGCGCGCCCTGATCTGTTGCGGATCGGCGGCCTCGAGCTTCGCCTCGCCGTGGCGCCGCTTCTGACCGGCCGCATCGTCCTGCAGAGCGTGACGATGGCCGATCCGGAACTCGACATCGAGCGCCTGCCCGATGGTCGGCTCAACCTCGACGGCGCCATGCAGGCCGGCGACCGGGGGGCCGGCTCGCGCGGCGCCGGCAGCGGCGCGAGCCGCGAGGCAACGCCGCTCGGCGTCGAGCGCGTCGATATCACCAATGGCCGCCTCTCCTATCGGGCCGGCGCTACGGCTTGGCACCTCGACCGGCTCGACATGACGGCGCGCCTTGCTGGAATGGGCGGTCCGGCCCGCGCCGAGGGCACTCTCCAAATGGCCAAAACGCGCCTCGGCTTCGCGCTCGAGACCGGCGCCCCAGGCGATCATCTGCCGATCGATTTGAAGCTCGACCTCCTTGGGACCGGCGCCACGGCGGAGCTTGGGGGCGACCTCGCGATGGCAAAGGGGCGCCCATCCCTCACCGGGACCGCGAAGCTGTCGGGCCCGGATCTTGCCGCCTTCCTGCGATCCTTCGGGGGAACTGCCCCCGCCGTGCTGGGGCGCGCGTTTTCCGCGCGCGCCGACATCGCCGCCGAGGCTGGCGGCGTGTGGCTCGACCACATGGCGCTGAGCTTCGATGAGACGCATGGCAGCGGTACCCTCGCCATCGCCGAAGGCACGCCGACCCGCTTCACCCTCGGCCTCAAGCTCGGACAGGTCGATCTCGACCGGCTCGCCGCCGCGGCGGCGCCGCTTCGCGCCGGCCCGCGCGACCGCCTCCCGCTCGCCACCGCTTTTAAGTTGCCCGACGCGCTCCAAGGCTCGCTCGATATCGCTGCCGATGGTGCCGTCTGGCGGGGCGGCATCCTCCGCGAGCTGCGCCTTCAGGCGACGCTCGAGGATGGCGCGTTCCGTATCGACCATGCCGCGGCGCTGCTCCCCGGCGGCTCGGACTTGGCGTTGCGCGGCGGCCTTGCCGCCGTCGGCGGCGAGCCGCGTTTCGAGGGCGCAGTCGAGGCGGAGTCGGACAATCTGCGCCAGCTCCTTGCCTGGCTCGGCGTCGCTGCCGATGGCGTGCCCGCCGACCGGCTGCGCAAGGCGGTCCTGACGAGCCAGATCGTGGCGACGCCGGAGCAGATTGCCATCCACGATCTCGATTTGAGCCTCGATGCCTCGCGCGTCACCGGCGCCGCGACCGTCGCGCTGCGCCGCCAGCGGCCCGGGATCGGTGCGCGCCTTGCCGTCGATCAGCTCAACCTCGACGCCTATCTGCCGAACCCGGCCGAGCCGGCGAAAGCGGGACCCGCCCACGCCGCCGCGAGTGCACCCGCCGAGCCGGAGCGCTCCCCGCCCGGACAGGGCAAGCTCCTCGGCCTCTTCGACGCCAATTTCGACGCCGCGGTCGACGCTTTGACCTGGCGCGGTCAAGCGGCGCGCGGCATCCGGGTTTCCGGCACCTTGCGCCAGGGCAATCTCATTCTGCGGGAGGCGACCGTCGCCGATCTCGCCGGCAGCTCGGGCACCTTGACCGGCAGCGTCGATGGCCTTGCCGGCGGCCCGTCCGACTGGCGCGCGAGCGTCGACTTCCATGGCCCCGAGATCGCGCGCGCGCTCCGCCTCGCAATGCCCCGCCTCGATGCCGGCGACCGCATCACCGGCCCCTTCGCGCTGAAGGGCGATATCGAGGGGCGGCCGGATGCGGAGGCGCTCGACCTCGCCCTGGAGACGCTCGGGGGGAAGTTGCGCCTCAGCGGCGAAATCCGCCCGGGCGCGACGAAGGTTGAGGGCATCGACCTCGCCATCGAGGCCAGCCATCCGAGCTTCGCCCGCCTCGCCCGCAGCCTCGCCTCCGGCTATCAGCCGGCGGGCGGCGATCCGGGCGCGCTCCTCTTCGCGGCGAGCCTGCGCGGCACACCGTCGCGGATCGCGCTCGACGATGCCTCCCTGACCATCGGCGGCCTCACCCTCACGGGAAGCGGCACGCTGGATCTGACCGGCAAGCGCCCGAAGCTCGACGGGAGCTTCGCTTTCGGCGATCTCGTCCTCGACCGGCTCCTGCCAGAGCCGCCGACGGGGCTGGCGGCGAATTCGGCGGCTCCGGGCGGAATTCGCCTGGCGGCGGCGTCGGAGATCCCCGTCGCGGACTGGTCGCGCCTGTCCTTCCTGCTGTTGCCGCTGGCCGCGCTCAACGCCGACCTCGCCTTGACGGGCGACAGCATCAGCTATGACGGCTGGCGGGTCGATCGGCCGGCCTTTGTGCTCTCGTTGCAGGATGCCGCGCTTCGCGTCGAGCGCATGGCGGGCGGCTTTCTCGGCGGCACGGTCGACGCGAAGGCGGCGCTCGACGTCGCCGATTCGCCGCGATTGAGCCTCGATCTCGCCGCCCGCCACGTGGATCTGCGCCAGGTGCTGGAGGAGGCGGGCGGCCGGGCGGCTCTCAGCGGCCGAGGCGACCTCGTGCTGACCCTCACGGCCAGCGGGCGGGACGCGAGCCAGCTCATCGGCACGCTCGCCGGCAGCGGAACCCTCGCGGCCAGCGCCGGCACGATCGCCGGCATCGATCTCGCCGCCATCGGCGACAGGATGAAGGCGCCCGGGCGAGCCGCCGATCTTCTCGAGCTTCTGCACAGCGCCGGCGGCGGCGCCACCCCTTACGAGACGCTGGCCGGGTCATTCCAGATCCGGAACGGCATCGTCGAGAGCCAGGATCTGCGCCTCCATGCCGCCGCCGGCGACGGCACGGCGGCACTCACCGTCGACCTGCCTCGCCACGCGCTGCATGGACGGGTCGAACTCCGTCTCGCCGCCGATCCGAAGGCGCCGCCTTTCGTCATGCGGCTCGACGGGCCGCTCGATGCGCCGAATACCGTCTTCGAGGTGAATGCGATCGAGCGCTACCTCGCGCAGCGCGGCGCCGTCAAAGCTCCGGCGCCATAGCCGGAGCCGCCGTCTCGACGGGCAGCTCGCCGCGGCGGTAGCAATCGAGGACAAAGATGCGGAGCGCGCTCGACAGATTGCCGGGCTCCGCCGCATTCCGATCGGCATCGATGCGGGCGACAAGGGCGTTCACGGAAACGCCGCGGCGCGCCGCCACCGCGCGAAGGGCGCGCCAAAACTCCTCCTCCAGCGAGACGCTCGTGCGGTGGCCGGCAAGGACGACGGAGCGCTTTTTGATGGCGGGGTTCACCTCGCTCCTCGCAGGATGGCCCGTCAGCGCGGTCCCAGCATCGCTTCCGGCCGGACCCAGCGGGCGAAATCCGCGGCCGTGACATAGCCGAGGGCGACGGCCGCCGCTTCCAGCGTCGTCCCCTCCTGATGCGCCTTCTTGGCGATCTCGGCGGCCTTGTCATAGCCGATATGCGGGCTCAGTGCCGTCACCAGCATCAGCGACCGGCGCAGGAGCTGCGCGATGCGCTCGCGGTCGGCCGCGATGCCGGCGACGCAGCGCTCGGCGAAGCTGTCGCAGGCATCGGCGAGGAGGCGGATGGAGCGCAGCACATTGGCGATGATCACCGGCTTGAAGACGTTGAGCTCGAAATTCCCCTGGCTGCCGGCGATGGTGACGGCGACGTGATTGCCCATCACCTGCGCCGCCACCATGGTCAGCGCCTCGGCCTGGGTCGGGTTGACCTTGCCCGGCATGATTGAGGAGCCAGGCTCGTTCTCGGGCAGGCGGATCTCGCCGATGCCGCAGCGCGGCCCCGACGCCATGAGGCGGATATCGTTGGCGATCTTCATCGCCGAGACGGCAAGCACATTGAGGGCGCCCGACAGCTCGACGAGGGCGTCGTGCGCTGCCAGTGCCTCGAATTTGTTGGTGGCCGAGGTCAGCGGCAGCCCCGTGAGGCGCGCCGCCTCCTCGGCGAAGGCCTCGGCGAAGCCCGGCGCGGTGTTGAGGCCGGTGCCGACAGCGGTGCCGCCCTGGGCAAGGGCGTGCAAGCGCGGCCGGGCGGCCTCGATGCGCGCCACTCCGAGCTCGATCTGGCGGGCATAGCCGCTGAATTCCTGTCCGAGCGTCAGCGGCGTCGCGTCCTGCAGATGGGTGCGGCCGATCTTGACGATATTGGCGAATTCCGCCGCCTTCGCCGCGAGCGCCCGGCCGAGGCGGCGCAGCGCCGGGAGCAGCCGCTCCTCGACCTCGAGGGCGGCGGCGATGTGCATCGCCGTCGGAAAGCAGTCGTTGGAGGATTGGCCGAGATTGACGTGATCGTTGGGATGGACCGGCGACTTGCTGCCCACCCGGCCGCCCAGCATCTCGATGGCCCGGTTGGCGATCACCTCGTTCGCATTCATGTTGGACTGCGTGCCGGAGCCCGTCTGCCAGACGACGAGCGGGAAATGCTGGAGGAGCTTCAGCGCCGCCACCTCGGCCGCCGCCGCCGCGATCGCCTCGCCGCGGCGCCGGTCGAGCCGGCCGAGGCGCATATTGGCGCGCGCGGCCGCCTCCTTGACGATTCCGAGCGCGCGGATGAGGGGCGCCGGCATGGTCTCGCCGCCGATGCGGAAATTCTCCAGCGAGCGCTGAGTCTGCGCGCCCCAATAGCGATCCGCCGGGACGGCGACGGCTCCCATCGAATCGCTTTCCTGCCGTGTTGCCGCCGGACCGCTCATGCCGAGCTCCCGTCCTCTATGCCCTCATCCGCATATGTGATTTGGACCGAGAGGCCGCAACGGCAACGCTTGCAGCGGGATCGGAGGCGCTCCTCGGCGTCCGAATCGCCAGCGAATTCTCAGCGCCGGCTCACGGTGTCAGCTGGCGGAGGATGGGCGGGATCTTGGGGTCCTGCCGGCGCCGCGCGAGCTCCACGAACTCCTTGCGCTGGTCGTCCGAGAGGACCGCAAGGAAGGCGCGGAACGCCTTGCTGATGTCGACTTGGTAGGCGCGGCGGTTTTCGGCGGCCTCGGTGAAGATCTGGTTGAGCACCGCATCGTCCGGCTGCGGCTTGGCGAGCTCGGTCCAAGCCCTGTCGATGAGGGGCCGGTTCGTCTCGTGCATGAGCCGCGTCCGCATCCGCATGAGGCGGATGAAATGGTCGAAGGCGGCACGCTGATCGCCGTCGAGCGAAAGCTGCCGGGCGACGTGCTCGAAGCGTTCGATCGCCGCCATCGGGCCGCGCGTCTCCATGCGCACCCAGAAGGCGCCGCCGATGAAGAAGATGTTGAGGACGACCGAGAGCGCCAGCAACAGCCAGGGCAGGCGCGGCCACGAGCGGCGCCGCGGCATCACCGCTTCGGCGCTCACGTGCTGCCCGTCTCACCGGATCCGCCGAGGAAACCCGATGGCGGATCGAGCATTTCGTCGGCGACGGCCGCGGCGACACCCGGCGCCGCGAGATGGGTCGAGGCATCGATGCCGAGGGCGAGGCCGAGATAGCCGACGAGCGCGAAGCTCGCGGCGAGCGCGCTCCAGCGCGCGGCGGAGCGCCAGCCCGGCCCGCCGGGGCGGCGCGGACGCAACGCGACGACGCGGTCGCCGCTTGCAGGGACGAGGGCGCTGGCGCGGACGATGACGGCGGCGAGCGCCTCCGCCCCGCTTGGCTCGGCCGCCGCAAGGCGCCGTGCCATGGCCACATCGGCGGCGAGCTCGGGCCGGCGGGCGAGCAGCGTTTCGAGGGCGCGCCGCTCGTCCTCGCCGAGGCGGCCTTCGGCATAGGCGGCGAGCGACAGGGCGTCGGGCTCCTCCGCCTCCGCCCGGCCCTCGGCCGCCGCATGCGCATCGCTCCAGCGCCGCCACAGGGCGCCGGATTGCGCCGATTTATCCCACGGCTCGGTCATCACGCCGTCTCCTCGCCTGTATTATTGGGCCAGGTCAGAGCCGCGTATCCCCGCCCCGTCCTCATTTTTGTGCCTCATTTACGCCAAAATGCGCGCGAAGTTTCAACATGGCCTTGTGATGCATGCTGCGCACGGTCTGCGCGTCGATGCCGAGCGCGGCGGCCACTTCGGCGACCTCCATGTCGCGATCATAGAGCATGGCGAGGACCTCGCGCTGTCGCGGCGACAGGAGGTCGGTCGGCAGGTTGAGCCGCTCCGGCGGCTCGACCGGCGCGACGGCGAAGGCCGTCTCCGGCGCGTCCTCGATGGGAACGCCCTGGATGCGGCGCCGGCGCACGGCGTCCCGCGCCGTGCTGCGCGCGACGATGGTGAGCCAGGTCGAGAGGCCGGCGCGGGCCGGATCATAGGTCTTGAGCAGCCGGTACCCGTCCTTGCAGAGCCGCGTGAAGACGTCCTGGACGAGATCCTCGGCTTCGCTGCCGTCCTGGGCGAGGCCGCGCACCGCCGCCATGACGAGCCCGGCATAGCGGCGGACGAAGGCGTCCCACGCCGCCTTCTCGCCGCGCGTCAGCGCCGCAAGCTCCGCCTCTGCCGACACCCTGCCCCCGGCCGCCATTCCGGCATTTTATGCGACACGCACCGCGAATATCCCTAGTCAAATTTGGCGGTTGCGGCGTCATGCCGGTCGAATCCGACGCATCGCATGGGGTCATCTCCTGTATTATTTTTTCGCTCAGAGGATTCGCAATGACATTGCCACGATTCCGCTTTTGCGTTAGGAGGATTCCTCGGCGCACCTCGGCGGGATGCCAGTATTGGCGGCTCCGGAGTCAATGAAACCCGTCATCCTCCTTGCCTTGATGCTGATCCTCGGCGCCTTGGCCGGCACCGCCCTGGCCGGTACGAAGACCGGCAACGGCATTTCGGCGACGACGATGTCCGCCTATGCCGATTATGCGCGGGAAGTCTCGGCGGAATGCATCCGCAACCGCGCCTATGGGCTGAGGACCGCCGGCTTGCCGCTCAAGGCCTATTGCGCCCAGCTCGGCAACGCGGCTGCCCTCAAGAAGCATAGGGAGAACCATCCCGAGCAATACCGCTGAAGACGGCGTTTTCGGCGTCAGACGAGCTTTGCGAAGAAATCGTTGCCCTTGTCGTCGACGACGATGAAGGCGGGGAAATCCTCGACCTCGATGCGCCAGACGGCTTCCATGCCGAGCTCGGGATACTCGACCACCTCGACGCGCTTGATGCAGTCCTGGGCGAGCCGCGCCGCCGGGCCGCCGATCGAGCCCAGATAGAAGCCGCCATGCTTCTTGCAGGCTTCGCGCACCGCGGCGCTGCGATTTCCTTTCGCTAACGTAACGAAGCTGCCGCCGGCGGCCATGAAGGGCTCGACATAGGAATCCATGCGCCCCGCGGTGGTCGGGCCGAAGGAGCCCGAGGCATAGCCGGCGGGGGTCTTGGCCGGTCCCGCGTAGTAGATCGCATGGTCCTTGACATAGGCCGGCAGCCCCTCGCCGCGGTCGAGCCGCTCCTTCAGCTTCTGATGGGCGAGGTCGCGGGCGACGATGAGCGGCCCCGAAAGCGCAAGGCGCGTCTTGATCGGGTGTTGCGAGAGGCGGCGCCGGATCTCCGCCATCGGCTGCCGGAGGTCGATGCGGACGACCTCGCCGGCGAGCGAGGCCTCGTCGACCTCCGGCAGGAAGCGCGCCGGGTTCGTTTCCAGCGCTTCGAGGAAGACCCCCTCGGCCGTGATCTTGCCCAGGATCTGGCGGTCGGCCGAGCACGAGACGCCGATGCCGATCGGCAGGCTGGCGCCGTGGCGCGGCAGGCGGATGACGCGAACATCGTGACAGAAATACTTGCCGCCGAATTGCGCGCCGATGCCGCTCGCCCGGGTGAGGCCCAGCACCTCCGCCTCGAAGCCGCGGTCGCGGAACGCCTGGCCGAAGCGGTTCCCCGCCGCCGGCAAATCGTCGAGGTAGCGGCAGCTCGCGAGCTTCACGGTCTTGAGGTTCATCTCGGCCGAGGTGCCGCCGATGACGATGGCGAGGTGGTAGGGCGGGCAGGCGGCGGTGCCGAGGGTCTTGATCTTCTCGTCGATGAAGGCGAGAAGCGCCTTCGGCGTCAGCGTCGCCGGCGTCGCCTGGTAGAGGAAGGCCTTGTTCGCCGAGCCGCCGCCCTTGGCGATGAAGAGGAAGCGGTATTCATCGCCCTCATCGGCATAGAGGTCGATCTGCGCCGGCAGGTTGTCGCCCGTATTCACCTCCTCGAACATCTTGAGCGGCGCGAGCTGGCTGTAGCGGAGGTTCGTCTCGGTATAGGTGCGGCGGATGCCGGCGGCGAGGGCGGCCGCGTCGCCGCCGCCCGTCCAGACGCGCTGCCCCTTCTTGCCCATGACGATGGCGGTGCCGGTGTCCTGGCACATCGGCAGCACCTTGCCGGCGGCGATGTTCGCGTTCTTCAGCATCTCGAAGGCAACGTACCGGTCGTTCGCCGAGGCCTCCTTGTCCTCGAGAATGTTGCGGAGCTGCTGGAGATGGCCGGGCCGCAACAAGTGCTGGCAGTCGATGAAGGCTTCGCGCGCAAGCAGCGTCAGCGCCGCCGGATCCACGGTGACGACACGCTCGCCGGCGAAGCTCGCCGTTCCGACATGCGCCGCGGTCAGCTTGCGGTAGGGCGTCTCGTCCTCGCCATGCGGAAAGATGTCGTGGAACGCGGTCTCGGCCATGGCGCGGGTCTCCTTTCCCGCGGCGAGAAACACGAAGGCGGGCGCCGCGTCAAGCGCGCCGCCGTCCGTCCGCGCGTCACCGCGAGCGCCGTGAAGCGCCAGTTCCTCCGCGCGCCGGCCCCCGTCATACTGAGCGGGGCAACGCTGAGGAGAGGCGCCATGGGACCGCTTGCCGGCTACCGCATCCTCGAGCTCGCCGGCATCGGGCCGGCGCCGATGGCGGCGATGCTGCTTGCCGAGCTCGGCGCCACGGTTCTGCGCATCGAGCGCACCCGGCCCTCGGGCCTCGGCATCCCGAAGCCGGCGCGCTTCGATCTCCTGCATCGCAGCCGAAAGGCGATCGCGCTCGACCTCAAGAGGCCGCAGGGCGCGGCCCTCGTCCTCCGCCTCGCGGCGCGCGCCGACGCCCTCATCGAGGGCTTCCGCCCCGGCGTCATGGAGCGCCTCGGCCTCGGGCCGGAGCCCTGCCTCGCGCGCAACCCGCGCCTCGTCTATGGCCGCATGACCGGCTGGGGCCAGGAGGGGCCGCTGGCGCAGAGGGCGGGGCACGATCTCGACTACATCGCGCTCGCGGGCGCGCTCGGCGCCATCGGCCGCCCCGGGCAGAAGCCGACGCCGCCCTTGAACCTCGTCGCCGATTTCGGCGGCGGCGCCCTCTACCTCGCCCTCGGGGTCGTGGCGGCGCTCCTCGAGACGCAGCGCTCGGGCAAGGGCCAGGTGGTGGATGCGGCCATGGTGGACGGCGCCGCCTCGCTCATGACGATGTTCTTCGGCATGTATGCTGCCGGGCAATGGCGGCCGGAGCGCGGCGCCAACCTCCTCGATTCGGGAGCCTTCTTCTACGAGACCTATGAATGCGCCGACGGCAAGTTCATCGCCGTCGCAGCGATCGAGACGAAGTTCTTCGCCGAGCTCTGCTGTCGTCTCGGCCTCGCCGTGGATGATCTGCCGCCGCAGCATGACCGCGCGCGCTGGCCCGAGGCGAAGGAGAAGCTTGCGGCTATCTTCCGGAGGAAGACGCGGGACGAATGGTGCCGGGTCTTCGCGGGAAGCGATGCCTGCGTCGCGCCGGTTCTGTCGCTCGAAGAAGCGCCGCACCATCCCCATGCCCGCGCCCGCCGCAGTTTCGTTGAGATCGACGGCATCCTCCAGCCGGCGCCGGCGCCGCGCTTCAGCCGCACCGCCCTCGCCGATCCGACGCCGCCCGAGGAACCGGATCCTCAAAGCGCCGAGGCGCTTCTCGATTGGGAGCTCGCTGCCGACGAGATCGCAGCTCTCAAGGCGGCGGGGGCGTTCGGGTCATCCCTATAGACGCCGCCTCACGCCGGCACGGCACGGCCGCGCGGCTGACCCAAGAGCCAGACGGCGATCGCGAGATTGAGGAGGTTCCACAGGATGCCGTTGACGAAGGCGGCCTGATAGGAGCCGGTGACGTCGAAGATCGCGCCCGAGGCCCAGCCGCCCGCGGCCATGCCGATGATCGTCGCCATGAGGACGATGCCGACGCGGGTTCCGGCCTCGCGCGCCGGGAAATGCTCGCGAATGATCATGGCATAGCTCGGCACGATGCCGCCTTGCGAGAGGCCGAAGAGCGCCGAGACGACATAGAGCGAGACGAGGCTGTCGAAGGGCAGGTAGAGGAAGAGCGTGAGGCACTGCAGGGCTGAGCCGAGGAGCAAGGTCGGCACGCCGCCGATGCGGTCCGAGATCCAGCCCGAGCCGAGGCGGCTGACGACGCCGAGCCCCAGCATCAGCGACAGCATCTCGGCGCCGCGCGCGGGTCCGTAGCCGAGATCGCCGCAATAGGCGACGATATGCACCTGCGGCATCGACATCGCCATGCAGCAGCCGAAGCCGGCGACGACCAGCATCGCCTGGAGCGTGCGTGGCGGGATCGGCGCTGCACCGGCGCCGCGACGCACCGCGCCGGTCACGGGCACCGCATGGGCGACCGGCGTCCGCCGGCGCAAGGCCAAGGCGAGCGGCAGCATGGTGGCAACGCAGAAGATGCCGATGCCGATATGCGTCTCGCGCCAGCCGACCGCGGCGACGAAGTGCTGCAGCACCGGCGGCCAGATCGTGCCCGAGAGGTAGTTGCCGCTGGCGCAGATGCCGACCGCCATGCCGCGGTTGCGCGTGAACCAGTGCGAGACGTCGGCGACGAGCGGTCCGAAGGTGGCGGAGCTGCCGCAGAGGCCGATGACGAGACCCTGCGCGACCGCGAACTGCCAGAGGCTCGTTGCATGCGCCGCGGCGAGATAGCCGATGCCGAGCGCGACGGCGCCGAGAATGACCGGCAGGATGATGCCGAAGCGATCGGCGAGGCGCCCCATCAGAATGCCGCCCCCGGCGAAGCCCAGCATGGTCGCGGTATAGGGGAGCGAGGCGGTCGCCCGCTCGATGCCGAACTCCGCCTGGATCGCCGGCAGCACCACGATCGCCGACCAGAGCCCGATGCCGCCGATCGTGCTGATGACGAGCGACACCAGGAGGCGCCGCCAGGCATAGGCGGTCTCGACGCCCTCCGGCAGGGCCGCATCGGCGATGCGCGTGTCCGTGACCATGGGCCGGGCTTCTCCTCGAGGGTCAGGCGTTTTCCCCGGCCGAGGGTGGCGTGGCCGAGCTGAGGGAGCAAGGCCGTCCGGCGCATGGCTCGTCCGCGCGAATGCGCGTCAGCGGCTTTCGACGGGAGCGGTTGACTCCATTAAAGAGGACTGATATTCCATTATAATGGAAGCTGCATCCTCCGCGATCGAACGACGGCTCGCCGAGCGCGTGAAGCGCCTGCGCGCCCGGCACCGCCTCACCCTCGACGAGCTGGCGCGGCGATCGGGCGTCAGCCGGTCGATGATCTCGCTGATCGAGCGCGCCGAAAGCAGCGCCACCACGGCCGTGCTGGACAAGCTGGCGGCGAGCCTCGGGGTGACGCTGGCATCGCTCTTTGCGACCGAGCAGCAAGCCGATGCGGCGCCGCTCATCCGCGCCGCCGATCAGCGCGCCTGGCGCGATCCAGAGACGGGATATGTGCGGCGCAACCTGTCGCCGCCCGGCTTTCCGTCGGCGCTCGAACTCGCCGAGATCGTCCTGCCGGCCGGAACCCGCGTCGCCTACGATACCGGCGCTCGCCTCGCGCCCTTCGACCAGCAGATCTGGGTGCTCGCGGGGGCGATCGCGGTGACGGTCGGCGACGAGGTCCATCGCCTCGGCGCCGGCGACTGCCTCGCGATGCGGCTCGATCGCCCGACAGCCTTTCGCAACGAGGGCGAGGAGGCGGCGCGCTATCTCGTCGCTCTGGCGAGCGCGACCCCGCCTCCGTGGCCGGCGCGGCGGCGGGGTGCGCGATGAACCACGCGAGCATCGACATCAGGCGCCTCGGCGCCGATGAAGCACAGGCTCTGAACGGCGCGCTTTGCGACATCCTCATCGACTGCGTCGCGGGCGGCGCTTCCGTCGGCTTCCTGGCGCCGCTGTCACGAGAACGGGCAGCGGCGTTCTGGCGGAGAGTCGCCGAGGGCGTCGCTCGCGGCGCGCGCCTGCTGCTCGTCGCCGAGGATGCGGCGCAGGGCTTCCTCCTCGGAACCGTCCAGCTCGTCATCGAGCAGCCCGAGAACCAGCCGCACCGTGCCGATCTCGCGAAGATGCTCGTGCGCCGCGGCGC
>JAJPHB010000102.1 GCA_021325525.1 Alphaproteobacteria bacterium | reverse complement strand
GATTGGATGGCGCCACGCACCAGCTCGGACATGTTGGCCATGACCGGCAGGGCGAGGCCGAAGGTGGCCTTGATCCAGTCCGGCAGCGGGATGACGGTGCCGCCGATCCGGATCTGAAAGGGCAGCAGCAGCATGCAATAGAAGAGGAGCACCAGCCACGGCGCGTTGCGGAAGAACTGCGTGACGAACCAGGACGAGCCGCGGACCGGCGGCAGCAGCGAAATCTGGCAGAGGCCGAGAAAGGTGCCGAGCACCGTGCCGATCGCCATCGCGAGGAAGCTGATGATGATGTTGAGCGCGAAGCCGCGCGCGATGAGCGGCGTCCATTTGACGAGCGTCGCCGGAATCGAGAATGGCGCGGCCTCGCCGGCGGCGAGAGCGGCGGCGGGCAGGAGGAGCATGAGGGCGAGAAGCGCCGCCGCCTCCCGGGCGGTGAGCCGCGAGAGAAAGAATTCGCTGGGCGAGGAGGCGGTCGGCAGGCGGAACGGCAGCAGGACGGAGAGGGGCGCGCCATCCTCGCCTCTTGGCGTTCGAGACCGCCTCGCCCCTCGGGGAGAGGAGGGGACCCATTGCGTAGCAATGGGGAGGTAAGGGGGGGTGGCCGCCGGCGCAGATGGTCCCGATAAGCCCTGGAGCGGCGCGCTCCCCTCACTCTCCCGCGCTGCGCGCGGGCCCCTCTCTCTTCCCGAGAGGAGAGATGAGATGAGCAAGCTCCTGGAGCTCATACCCCGTACCCCGGCACGCGCAAGGCCCGCTCCCACTTGGCCATGCCGTAGACGAGGATTCCGACGAGCGCGACGTAGAGCACCAGCAGCACGTTCATCATCTCCGGCACGTTGACCTCGTCGGACCAGATCTGCGCGCTCACATAGAGAAGTTCGGGCACCGCGATGGCATAGGCGAGCGTCGTCGTCTTGACGAGATTGACGAGGTTGTTGTTGAGCGCCGGCAGGCTGATGCGGAAGGCGAGGGGGAGCACGATGTAGATATACGCCTTGAGGCGCGAGTAACCCAGCGCCTCGGCGGCTTCGATCGTCGTGCGCGGAACCGCCTCGATGCCGGCGCGGAAAATCTCGACATTGAAGGAGCCGGCATAGAAGGACAAACAAATGATCGCCCAGGAGACATTGCTGACGAGCGGCACCGTCGTGCCGTTGGGCAGCCGCATCGTGATGTAGGAGCCGAGCGCGAAATAGAAGAAATAGAGCTGCACCAGCGGCGGCGTGTTGCGGAAGAATTGGATGTAGCCCTGGATGACGAGCTTCGTCAGGCGCAGGCGCGAGCCTTGCAGCCAGGCGCCGACGACGCCGATGACGACGCTGAGCACCAGGCACGCGGCCGAGAGTTCGAGCGTCGTGAGAATGCCGCCGGCAAAGCGCTGCCGGTCATAGGCATCGTAAAAGATGGGCAGATTGATCCCGGTCGTCTGGTAGAGCCAGCGGAACCAGTTCCAGAACGCCTGCATCGATCGACCCCGTGCCGCCCGGGCCGGCACTCGGCCGCGCTCAGGCGGCGGAGTGCCGGGGCGACGGCCTCGTCAGGTGCCCTTGAAGGCGTCGTGCATCTTTGCCGCCCAGGGCGAGGCGGGCATTCCCCACTTCTTCTCGAGCTCGATGATTTTTCCGCTGACGTGCCAGTGATAGATCATGCCGGACATGAAGCGGCCATATTCCTTGTCGAGCTCCGGCAGCGGCACGGCGAGGCCCCAGGGCTCCTCCTCGATGACGGGCAGCGGCGTCGCGTAATTGCCCCATGTCGCGGTGTCGGAGAGAATGCCGGGGAAGGCGGTGTTGTCGTAGACCCAGCCGACGCAGTTGTTCTGGAGCAGTGCCGTCTGCGCCTCGGCCGTGCCCTTGAAGGCGATGACGTTGGCCCCGTACTTTTCGCCGACGACCTTGTTGTACCAGGCGCCCTGGATGGCGCAGACCGACTTGCCTTTGAGGTCGTTCCAGCTCTTGAGGCCGGAATTCTTCGCGGTGAGGACGGTGATGCCGGAGGCGTAATAATCGGGCTGCACGATCCCGACCACCTTGCGCCGCTCTTCCGTGTCGTTCATCGTCGCGATCATCAGATCGATCTTGCCCTGCTGCAAGAACTGCATGCGGTTCGAGGCGACGACAGGCTCGAGCTGCAGCTTGACGCCGAGCGTGTCGGCCACGTCCTTGGCGAGATCGGGCTCGAAGCCGACGATGTTCCCCGACGGATCGCGGAAGCCGAACGGCTTGTAATCGGCCTTGACGCCGACGACCAGCGTGCCGCGCTGATGAATCTTCTCCAGCGTCTGCGCACCGGCGGCAGTGGCGATCGTCAGGCTCGCGGCGGCCAGCGCGCCCGCGAGAATTCTGCTCAGCATCTTCAGTGCTCCTCCTCCCTAGGGCTGCGCTTCATTGCGCAGCAAAGACGGCGGAAACTAGCCGAGCTTGCCGCCGGTTTCAAATGCCGCGCGGGCGGCGGCCGCCTATGCGCGCCGCGGTTGACATTCGGCGCTGGAGCAACGCTAAGTCTGCCTCTCCGAGAGCCGGAACGCGGCACGCTTACAAGGTCCTGCTGCCCGCCCATGACGATCCTTGCGCTTGCCCTCCACATTCTCTCCGCCGTCCTCTGGGTCGGCGGCATGCTCTTTGCCCATCAGGTGCTGCGGCCGAGCGCCTCGCCGCTGGAGGCGGCGGTGCGGCTGCCGCTCTGGGCCCGCGTCTTCGCGCGCTTCCTGCCGATGGTGATGCTCGCGGTCGTGCTGCTGCTCGTCACCGGCTACGCGATGGTGTTCCTCGTCTTCGGCGGTTTCGGCGGGCTGCCGCTTTACGTTGATCTCATGCAGGCCATCGGCATCATCATGATGATGATCTTCCTGCATTTGTTCTTCGCGCCGTGGAAGCGCTTCCGGCGCGCCGTGGCCGCCGGCGACCTCGCCGCGGCCGGCCGCGATATCGAGCAGATCCGGATGCTGGTCGGCGTCAACCTCGTGCTCGGCCTCGCCGTCGTCGTCATCGCGGCGACCGGCCGCTATTGGTAATTCTCCACGCTTCAGAAGGAGCAGGCGATGGCCATCACGCTTTACGATCTCGCCGGCGCCGAGGACGACCGCCGCTTCAGCCCGTTCTGCTGGCGGGTGCGCATGGCGCTCGCGCATAAGGGCCTCGCCGTCGATGCGCGGCCCTGGCGCTTCACCGAAAAGGACGCGATCGCCTTTTCCGGGCAAAGCAAGGTCCCGGTCATCGTAGACGGCGGAAAGACGGTCTTCGATTCCTGGGCGATCGCCGAGCATCTCGACGCGGCTTACCCCGAAAAGCCGCTCTTGATGGCGACGCCGCGCGAGCGGGCCGTGACGAAATTCGTCATGGCCTGGACGGACACGGTGCTGCATCCGGCGATCTTCCGGATCGTCGCGCTCGACATCCACGACCATCTGCACGAAAAGGACAAGGCCTATTTCCGCAAGACGCGCGAAGAGCGCTTCGGCACGACGCTCGAAGCCTTTGTCGCCGGGCGCGATGAGAAGCTCGCCGCTCTTCGCCAGTGCCTGACGCCGCTGCGGACGCTGTTGTCGGGGCAGCCCTTTCTCTGCGGCGAGGCCCCGGCCTATGCTGATTACGTCGTCTTCGGCGCCTTCCAATGGGCGCGCGCCATCAGCCCGGCGCGCCTTCTCGCCGAGGACGACCCGGTGGCGGTCTGGCGCCGGCGCCTTCTCGATGCGTTCGGCGGCATGGCGGGAGCCGCCCGCGGCTACCCCGCCTGATCTGGAAATGAAGAGAGGAGGGCCAGGCGCGGCCCTCCTCTCGCAGCGACTCTATTGCGAGCCGGCCGCCGTCACGGTGGGGGAGATCTGCGGCGAATCGGTCCGCCGCAGCGTCGTCTCCAGCGAGGATTTGCCGTCCTCCGCCACCCACCACGCCTGCAGCTTGCCATCCGGGCGGAGCTTGTAGCGCAAGGTGTTGAGGCCCTTCCCCTCGAAGACAAGCTCGTTGCCGACGACGCGGCCCGTCCGCCGGACCCATTCCGATTTCTCGCCGGGCCGAATGCCGGGACCGATCGAGTAGATCGCGGTGACGCGGTCGCCCGTCACCTTCTCGACCGCGAACATCACCTCGCGGCCGTTGCCATAGAAGCCGTACCACTTGCCGGCGAACGCCCCGGCGCCGTCCCCGGCATCGCCGGTCGAGACCGTATGGAAATGCGCCGGGAAAGCGATCTGCTGGCTCGGGCTCGTGCCCCAGCTGCTGCTGCAGCTCACCCGGTCGGCGGTCTCCGCCTCGATGAAGCTGCGGATGCAGTCGCCGAAGCGGCGGACGAAGAGCCCCGTGGTGGCCGCCCAATGGGTGGTGAGCTGCGGCGGCTGGTCGATGACGATGTGGTCGATGTCGTGCGCGGTCAGGATCGCCTCGGAGCGCGGTCCCCGCCCGCCTGGATCGAAATCATCGCCATGGAAGTAGAACAGCATGACGCGGGCGCGCCGGACCCGCTCGAGCAGCGGGTAGAGCTGCGTCGCGTTGTTCTCCCAGCTCTGGTAATAGTCGGAGAAGCTGCCGTAAGCGGCGGGCGCCGTGGCGACGACGGCGTAAACCTCGTCGCTGGCATCGGCCGCCATCAGCGACAGGAAGGCGCCGAAGGATTGGCCGGTCAGAACGACGTGGCGGTAGCCGCGCTGCTTCAGCTGGCCGACGATGACGACGAGCTCGCGCGTGCTGTCGGGCAACGTGTCGCTGTCGCGCATCCGGTCGAAGCGGTACGTGTCCCAGCCCGCATCCTGGAGCGTCTCCATATAGGGCGGCGTCGGCGAGAGCGAATCCTCGGAATTGACGGAGCGGCCGTGGCTGTAGACGACGGCGCCTTTGGCCGCCGCCGGGCCGAGCATGTGCTCATGGGCGAAAGCCGGGTCGAGGCGGTATTGCGCGGCGGCGCCGTGGACCCAGATGACGCTGAAGATCGCAGCCGCGAGGGCTGCATAAAGATGCTGACTTCGGCAAAAGACCATCCCTGCCACCCCTTCTTGTGATCGCGGCAGGGTGGGAGATCATGGTAAATAAATCGTTGCTGAGCAGTCTTCGTTGATTAATGTTTCTGTATTGCGCGCTTGAATTGAGAGGAAAAGCGCGGCGCCTCTCCTGCTTCGGCTTTTGGGCCTCAGACGCGCAGCGTCATCAGCACCGTTGCCGCGATGAGGACGCCCAGCATCTCGGCGCCGGCGGAGATTTGGCCGAGCAGGAGGCCGAAGAGGGTGCTGGCGACCGTGAGAGCGCCGACCAACGAGCTCATCCTTCCCATCCTTCTTGTTGCGATGGAACCCGATTGCACGCCCGTAACGGCCGAGGCCGGCGGCTTATTCCGTTGCGATGGTAATTTCGTGCCGGCGCAACCCGCGCCGGCGCTTCATGCCTCGACGCGCGGCCCGGCGAGAAAGCGCGAAAGCGCCTCCGGCGTGTCGATGTCGAGCAGCACGCCGTCGCCGCCGGTCTCGATCTCGGCGACGCATTCGGGATAGGCGCCGATGAGGTGGCGGGCGCCGACATCTCCCGAGACGTCCTGCATCTCGGCGAAGAAGCGCCGCGCCCACAGCACCGGATTGCCGCGCTTGCCACGCCGCGTCGGCACGATGATGGCGCGGCCCTCGAGCGGATTGAAGGCCGCGATCAGCCGGTCGATGGCGGCGGCATCGACGAGCGGCATGTCGCCGAGGCAGACGAGCGCGCCGTCGATATCGGGCGGCAGCGCCGCGAGGCCGCGCCGCAGCGAGCTCGATATGCCCTCGGCGTAATCGGGATTGTAGACGCAGCGCACCCGCATGCCGCCGAGCGCCGCGCGCACCCGGTCGCGCTCATGCCCGAGCACGGCGAAGACGGGCGCCGCCCGCGAGGCGAGCACGGTCTCGGCGACGCGCCTGACCATCGGCTTGCCCTCGATCTCGATGAGGAGCTTGTTCACCTCCCCCATGCGCCGCGACTGCCCCGCGGCGAGGATGAGGGCGGCGATCCGCGGCGGTCCCGGCGCTGCCGCCGGCGGCTTCTCCGGGGCCGCCGCGGCGCGCGGCAGCGGCCGGCTCGGAATCTCGGCGAGGAGCCCGCCCGCGCCCATCCGCATGATGTCCGCCGGCGCGACCTCGAGACCGGCGGCGAGGCGCTGCAGAACCCAGTCGAAGCCGTTCTCCTTGGGCGAGCGCGCGCAGCCGGGGAGGCCGAGGACCGGCTTGTCGTGCAGGCGTCCGAGCAGGATCAGGTTGCCGGGATCGACCGGCATGCCGAAATGGCGGATCTCGCCGCCGCTCGCGACGAGGGCGGCCGGGATGACGTCGCGCCGGTCGACGATCGCCGAGGCGCCGGCGATGAGGAGGAGATCGGGTCGGGCCGGCGCCGCCTGGGCGATGGCCGCGGCCAGCTCGGAGACGGTGTGAGCGCAGCGCGCCTCGCTGCGGAGCGTGCTGCCGAGCGAGGCGAGGCGGGCCCGCGTCACCTCGACGGTCTTGTCGAGAATCGTTTCCTTGAGGCCGGGAAGGCGCGTCTGGATGAGCGCCACATCGAGCGGCCGGAACGGCGCGAGGCGGAGCAGCGCGCCATCTCCGCCGGCGATCGCGGCGCAGCGTTCGACGATCGCGCGCGGCACCGCAAAGGGCACGATCTTGATCGTCGCCACCATCTGCTTCGGCTCAACGATGGCGAAGGGGGGCAGCGTCGCCAAAGTCACAGCCTCGTCGACGAGGTTGAAGGCGTCGAGCCGTTCCCGGTCGAGGACGACGAGGCCGCGGCGCTCGGCGTGAAGATTGGCGCGGCCGGTGAAGGCGTCGGCGACGGCGAGATGCTCGCCGGCGACGGCGCGGGCGAGAAGGCTCGCCGCCTCGTCCTCGCCGAGCTCACCCGGCTCGAGCCGGGCCACGACGACCGCGTTGACGCCCGCCGCGGCGAGAGCCGCCGTATCCTCCTCGGTCAGCACGCGCCCTTTCTTGAAGGTACGTCCGCCGGCGCGGATGCTGTGGACGAGGATAGCGCCTGCCGCGGCGCCGACGGGGGCTTCGCCGAAGTTCATCGCGTCCCGCTCATGCCGCCGCGCGCGCCTTGACCCGGTCGGCGCGCAAGGTCGCCGTGATCTGGGCGAGGATCGACACGGCGATCTCGGCCGGCGAGAGGGCGCCGATATCGAGCCCGACCGGACCGTGGATGCGGGCAAGGTCGCGCTCGCCGAACCCCGCCTCGGCGAGGCGACGGCAGCGCGCCGCATGCGTCTTCTTCGAGCCGAGCGCGCCGATATAGAAGGCGTCCGAACGCAGCGCCGCCGTCAGCGCCGGGTCGTCGATCTTGGGATCGTGCGTCAAGGTCACGATCGCGGTCCGCCGGTCCGGGCGGAGCACGGCGAAGGCGTCGTCCGGCCATTCGGTCGACAGGCTGACGCCGGGAAAGCGCGCCTCGCTCGCAAAGGCGCTGCGGGGGTCGATGATGGTGACGGCATAGCCGGCGAGCGCCGCCATCTGCGCCAAGGGTTGGGCGATGTGGACGGCGCCGACGACGAGGCAGCGCAGGCTCGGATTGAAGACCTCGATGAAGACCGGGCCTTCGGCGGTGTCGATGGTCGTGCTGCGGTCGTCGCGAACCGCCGCTTCGATCGCCGCGAGGCAGGCCTGGTCGAGCGCAAGATCACCCGTTCGGTCAGAGCCTTCTACGAGCGTCTGAAGACCGGATCTGAGGTTCGTCGCGATCGCCGCCGAGCGGCCGGCGGCGGCGGCGGCCAGGGCCGCGCGGGCGAAGTCGAGCTTCATTCGACGCGCTCGACATAGACCTGGACCTTGCCGCCGCAGGCAAGGCCGACTTCCCAGGCCTGCTCGTTGGTGACGCCGAAATCGAGGAGGCGCGGCTTGCCGTCGCGGATGGCGTCGAGCGCCTCCTGCACGACCGCTCCTTCGATGCACCCGCCCGAGACCGAGCCGACGAAGGCGCCGCCTTCGGCCACCGCCAGCTTCGAGCCGACCGGCCGCGGCGAGGAGCCCCAGGTGGTGACGACCGTCGCCAGGGCGACGCCCTTGCCGGCCGCGCGCCAGTCTTCCACCTGCTTCACGATCTGCTGCCGATCATCCATCCGTGAACTCCTTCATGCGGCCGAAGGCCAACAACAACGATTGCACCACGAAGACACGAAGGACTTGGTTTCTTGGGGGCCTTCGTGCCTTCGTGGCTAAGCATGCATTCTCTCCTCCGCCGCGCGGGCGACCGGCTTTCGCCAGGCCGCGGCGGCTTCGAGGCGCCGCGGCGCCGGGCGGTTGAGCTGCGCCGCCAGATCGTCGAGGCTCGCCAGACTGTGCACGGGTCGGAACTCGTCGACATGCGGGAGAATGGCGCGCATCCCCAATGATTTTGGCTCGAAGGCGGCATAGCGCAACAGCGGATTGAGCCAAATGAGGCGGCGGCAGGATTTGTGCAGCCGGTCCATCTCCTTGCCGAGCCCGTCGCCGGCATCGCGGTCGAGCCCGTCGCTGATGAAGAGCACGACGGCGCCCTGGCCGAGGACGCGGCGCGACCAGCGGCGGTTGAACTCGGCGAGGCACTGGCCGATGCGCGTGCCGCCCGACCAGTCCGCGACGGCGCCCGCGACGCGGTCGAGCGCCACATCGACATCCTTGTGGCGCAGATAGCGCGTGACATTGGTGAGGCGCGTGCCGAAGAGGAAGGTGTGGACGCGGTCGCGGTCGTTGGTGACCGCATGCATGAAGTGAAGGAAGATGCGGCTGTAGCGGTTCATCGAGCCGGAGATGTCGCAGAGGATGACGAGCGGCGGCGGTCGCGTCTGCCGCCGCTTGCGGCGCAGCGCGAGAAGCCCCCCGGCCCGGAGCGCCGCGCGCAACGTCGCCCGCATATCGGCCCTGGCGCCCGCCGGGTCGGGACGAAAGCGCCGCGTCGGCACGGCCAGCTCCGGGAGGCGCATGCGCTTCAGCGCCGCCTTCGCCTGCGCCAGCTCCTCGAGCGACATTTTCTCGAAATCCATCTCGCGCAGCAGCTCGCGGTCGGAGAAGGTCATGGCCGCGTCGAGCTCGATCTCGTCCGGCAGCGCCTCGCCGCCGGCGCCGTTCTCGCCGGCATGCATGGCTTCGGCGAGGCGGCGCATCATCTCCTCGCCCTGCGGCAGCCCCTCGCTCGGAAGCGGCGGCAGCACCAGGGACAGCATCTTTTCGAGAAGCCGCGGGTTGCGCCAGAAGATGTGGAAGGCCTGGTCGAAGAGCGGAAGCTGGTCGCGGCGATTGACGAAGACGGCGTGGAGCGTCCAGTAGAAATCCTGCCGATCGGCGATGCCGACGGCCTGCACCGCCTCGGCCGCGGCCAGCACCTTGCCGGGCCCGATCGGCAGCCCCGCGGCGCGCAGGGTGCGCGCGAAATGCATGAGATTGGCGAGGAGGTGGCCGCTCACTGCGCCGCCGCGAGCTCCGCCTTCACCTGCTCGAGGAGGCGCAGCGCTTCGCTGCCCTGGATCTTGGCGATGTCGTCCTGGTATTTGAGCAGCACGCCCAGCGTGTCGTTGATCGCCTCCGGCGTCAGCGTCAGCACGTCGAGCTGCATGAGCGCATGCGCCCAGTCGATCGTCTCGGCGACTCCCGGCAGCTTGAAGAGATCGGCGCCGCGCAGCTTCTGCACGAAACCTACGACCTCGCGGCTGAGCGCAGCGGCCGCGCCCGGCGCCTTCACCTTCAGGATCTCCAGCTCGCGCTTCGCATCGGGATAGTCGACCCAGTAGTAGAAGCAGCGCCGTTTGAGGGCGTCGTGAATTTCGCGCGTCCTGTTCGAGGTGATGACGACGATGGGCGGCTCGGCCGCCTTGACCGTGCCGATCTCGGGAATCGTGACCTGGAAATCGGAGAGCACTTCGAGGAGATACGCCTCGAACGGCTCGTCGGTGCGGTCGAGCTCGTCGATCAGCAGCACGGGCGCGCCGCCGAGCGCCGGCTCCAGCGCCTGGAGGAGCGGGCGCTTGATGAGAAAGCGCTCGGAGAAAATCTCCTCTTCGACGGTGTCGCGGCCTTCCTGCCCCGCCTCGGCGAGGCGGATCTCGATCATCTGCCGCGCATAGTTCCATTCATAGACGGCCGAGGCGACGTCGAGCCCTTCATAGCATTGCAGGCGGATGAGCTGCCGGCCGAGCGCCGTCGCCAGAACCTTGGCGATCTCGGTCTTGCCCACCCCGGCCTCGCCTTCGAGGAAGAGCGGTCGGCGCAAGGTGAGCGCGAGGTAGACGGCGGTCGCGAGGCTGCGATCGGCGACGTAGTCGCCGCGCGCGAGCAGCTCCAGCGTCGCGCCGACGGAGGCGGGGAGGGTGGCAGAGGCGGCGGTTCGCTCGTTCATGGGCTCATTATGTATCTGCCTCTCCCGTGTGCGGGAGAGGGCCGGGGTGAGGGCGAGCGTTGGAGGAGACAAGCGCGGCAGCGATTGTCTCCTGAACGCCTGATAAATTCTCGATCACCTCATTGTTCCAGAACCGGATAACCCGCCAACCATTCTGGCTGAGCCATTTCGTCCGGCGATCATCGGCAGTTGTGGAACAGGCGTGCTGGCCGCCGTCGAGTTCGACGATCAATGAGGCTCGCCAGCATGCAAAACCGATAATGAACGGACCGATCGGAACCTGCCGGCGGAATGTGTGGCCATCGAAGCGGCACCCTCTCAACTCAAACCAAAACCGGCGTTCGACATCGGTTTGATTGGCTCGAAGTTGTCTTGCTCGATCCGGGCGCTGCCTTGCCCTCACCCCGGCCCTCTCCCGTAAACGGGAGAGGGAGGGAGATTGCGGGGATATGGAGGCATTCTCACCCCGCCGCGGCGGCGACGGCGCGGCGGGCCATGACGGTGACGAGATGGGCGCGGTATTCGGCGCTGGCATGGATATCGGCATTGAGGCCGTCCGCCGCGACCTTGATGTCCTTGATGGCGTCGGGCGTGAAGGATTTGGCGAGCGCCTGCTCCATGGCCGCGACGCGGAAGACCGAGGGGCCGGCGCCGGTCACCGCCACCCTGACCCCGCCGCCGGTCTTGGCGACGAAGGCGCCGACGATCGCATAGCGCGAGGCGGGGTTCGGGAACTTCATATAGGCCGCTTTTTCCGGGATGGGGAAGCTGACCGCGGTCACGATCTCGCCATCCTCGAGCGCCGTTTCGAAGAGGCCCTTGAAGAAATCGTCGGCGGCGATCTTGCGCTTGTTGGTCTCGACCGTCGCGCCGAGCCCGACCACGGCGGCCGGGTAGTCCGCCGCCGGGTCGGCATTGGCGATTGAGCCGCCGATCGTGCCGCGATTGCGCACCTGCGGATCGCCGATCCCTTCGGCGAGCTCGGCGAGGGCCGGAATGGCGCTGCGCACGACATCGGAATGCGCGACTTCGGCGTGCCTCGCCATGGCGCCGATGACGAGCGCGTTGCCGGCGCGGCGAATTCCCTTCAGCTCGACGATGCCGCCGAGGTCGATCACATCGGAAGGGCGCGCCAGGCGCTGCTTCAAGGTCGGGATGAGCGTCATGCCGCCCGCCATCAGCTTGCCGTCCTCGGCGCTGCCCAGCGCCTTGGCCGCCTCGGCGAGGCTCGACGGCTTGTGGTAGGAAAAGTCGTACATCGGTCTTCTCCCTTATTCCGCGGCTTGCGCCAGGCTGTGCTGCTGGATCGCGCGCCAGACCCGCTCGGGGCTGGCCGGCATGTCGAGGTGCCGGATGCCGAGCGGCGACAGCGCGTCGAGGACGGCATTCATCACCGCTGCCGGCGCGCCGATGGCGCCCGCCTCGCCGCAGCCTTTGACGCCGAGCGGGTTGTGCGTGCAGAGCGTCGTATTGGTCGAGACTGCGAAGGACGGGACGTCGCTCGCCCGCGGCATGCAGTAATCCATGTAGGAGCCGGTGAGGAGCTGCCCCTCGGGGTCGTAGACGCAATTCTCGAGCAGCGCCTGGCCGATGCCCTGAACCAGCCCGCCATGCACCTGGCCTTCGACGATGAGCGGGTTGATGATCCGGCCGAAATCGTCGCAAGCGGTGAAATTGACGAGCTCGACGATGCCGGTGTCGCGATCGATCTCGACTTCCGCGACATGGGCGCCCGAAGGGAAGGTGAAGTTCTTGGGGTCGTAGAAGGCGCTCTCGTCGAGACCGGGCTCCAGCTCCTCGATCGGATAGTTGTGCGGCACATAGGCGGTGAGGGCGACCTCGCCGAAGCTCTTCGCGCGGTCGGTGCCCTCGACGACGTATTTGCCGTCCTTGAACTGGATGTCGGCTTCCGCCGCTTCGAGGAGGTGCGCCGCGATCTTGCGGCCCTTCGCCACCACCTTGTCGAGCGCCTTGACGATGGCGCTGCCGCCGACGGCGAGCGAGCGCGAGCCGTAGGTCCCCATGCCGAAGGGGATCTTGTCGGTGTCGCCGTGGCTCACCTCGACATTCTCGATGGGAATGCCGAGGCGGTCGGCGACGAGCTGCGCGAAGGTCGTCTCGTGGCCCTGGCCGTGGCTGTGCGAGCCGGTGAAGACCGTGACGCTGCCCGTCGGATGCACGCGGATTTCCGCGGCTTCATAGAGCCCGGCCCTGGCGCCGAGCGAGCCCGCGACCGCCGAGGGCGCAATGCCGCAGGCCTCGATATAGGTCGCAAGGCCGATGCCGCGCAGTTTTCCGCGCCGCGCCGCCTCGTCGCGGCGCCGGGCGAAGCCGGCGTAATCCGCCGCCGCCAGCGCCTTGTCGAGAGTCGTGAAATAGTCGCCGCTGTCGTATTGCAGGGCGACCGGCGTCTGGTAGGGATAGGCGTCCTTCGGGATGAAGTTGCGGCGGCGGAGCTCCGCCGGGTCGATCCGCATCTCGCGCGCCGCCGTGTCGACGAGGCGCTCCAGAATGTAGGTGGCTTCCGGCCGCCCGGCGCCGCGATAGGCATCGACCGGCACGGTGTTGGTGAAGATCGCCTTGACCTCGCAGTAGATGACCGGCGTCGTATAGGTCCCGGCGAGCAAGGTCGCGTAGAGATATGTCGGGATCGCCGGCGCGAAGGTCGAGAGATACCCGCCCATATTGGCGATTGTCGAGACTTTGAGGCCGAGGAACTTGCCGTCCTTGTCGAGGGCGAGCTCGGCATGGGTCGCGTGATCGCGGCCATGCGCGTCGGACATGAAGCTCTCGGAGCGGTCGGCCGTCCATTTGACCGGCCGCCTCACCTTGCCGGCCGCCCAGGTGACGATCGCCTCCTCGGCATAGTGGTAGATCTTTGAGCCGAAGCCGCCGCCGACATCGGGCGCGACGACGCGGAGCTTGTGCTCGGGGATGTGGAGCACGAAGGCGCCCATCAGGAGGCGAATGACATGCGGGTTCTGGCTCGTCGTATAGAGCGTGTACTCGCCCGTCGCCTTGTCGTACTCGCCGATCGCGGCGCGCGGCTCCATGGCGTTGGGAATGAGGCGGTTGTTGACGATGTCGAGCTTCGCCACATGCGCCGCCCTGGCGAAGGCGGCGTCCGCCTGCGCCTTGTCGCCGAGATGCCAGTCGAAGCAGAGATTGCCGGGCGCCGCGTCGAAGAGCTGCGGCGCGCCCGGCTTCTGCGCCTCGGCGGCGGAGGCGACCGCCGGCAGCGGCTGGTAATCGACGGCGATGAGCTCGGCGGCCTCGCGCGCCTGCGCCTTCGTCTCGGCGATGACGACGGCGACCGGGTCGCCGACATGGCGGACGCGGTCCGTGGCGAGCGCCGGATGCGGCGGCTCGATCATGGGCGAGCCGTCCTTCGAATGGATCTGCCAGCCGCAAGGCAGCCCGCCCACCCCGTCCGCCGCCATGTCCTTGGCGGTGAAGACGGCGACGACGCCCGCCGCCGCCGCGGCGGCGGCGGTATCGATCCCGCGGATCGCCGCATGGGCATGCGGGCTGCGCAGGATGACGGCGTGGAGCTGGCCCGGGCGGTTGATGTCGTCCGTATAGGTGCCCTGGCCGGTGAGGAAACGGAAATCTTCCTTGCGCCGCACGGCGGCGCCGATGCCGGTCTCGCTCATTTTGTCGCCCCCCGCATGGCGGCGGCGCCGGCTTTGATCGACTTGACGATGTTATGGTAGCCGGTGCAGCGGCAGATATTGCCCTCGAGCCACTCGCGGATCTCCTGCTCGCTCGGGTCGCTGTTGTGCTTCACCAGGTCGATGGCGCTCATGATCATGCCCGGCGTACAGAAGCCGCATTGCAGACCATGATGCTCATGGAAGGCGGCCTGCATCGGATGGAGCCCGCCATTGGCGAGGCCCTCGATCGTCGTGACCTTGGCGCCCTCGGCTTGCACGGCCAGCATGGTGCAGCTCTTCACCGAGACGCCGTCGACATGGACGACGCAGGCGCCGCACTGGCTCGTGTCGCAGCCGACATGCGTGCCGGTGAGGCCGAGATGCTCGCGCAGGAACTGGACGAGCAAGGTGCGGGGCTCGACCGTCCCCGACACCGCCTTGCCGTTCACAGTCATGCGAACGCTGCTGGGCATGTCGCTTCTCCCTGGTGAAATGTCGCCGCTCCGCGGCCGCGAGGGCACGCGGTTTTAACCAGTTTCGTGCGCGGCCTGCTTCGGGTCAAGCCGAACCCGCCGGCCGCCTTCGGCGCGCCGCGCGCCGCCCTCAATGCGCGAAGAGGTAGAGGATGACGATGACGATGACGGCGAGGGCGACGACCCAGGCGATGGGCGACAAGCGCGCGCTGGCTTGCGCCGGGGCAGCGGGAGCGGCAGCCGGCTCGGAGCGAGGCGCCGCCGCCGCGGCGGGAGGCGGCGCCGGGGCGGCGGGCGGCGCCGGCGAAATCGCAGGCTCGGCGGCCGCTTCGCCGGCGGCGCCCGCTTTGGCCGCTTCGCCGCCGACGATGGCGGCGAAGCGCGCGAAGAAATCGTCCGCCATCTTGCGCGAGGCGCCGTCGATGAGGCGGGAGCCGATCTGCGCCAGCTTGCCGCCGACCTGCGCCTGGACGGTATAGGAGAGCAGGGTTCCGCCGGCCGCCTCGTCGCTGAGCTTGACCTTGGCCCCGCCCTTGGCGAAGCCGGCCGCGCCGCCCGTGCCCTCGCCGGTGATGGTGTAGCCATTGGGCGGGTCGAGGTCGGACAGGGTCACCTTGCCGCCGAACTTCGCCTTGACCGGACCCACCTTGGCGGTGACCTTGGCCGTCCATTCGACCGGCGACAGCTTCTCGATCTCCTCGCAGCCCGGAATGCACTGTTTCAGGATCTCGGGATCGTTGAGCGCCTCCCAAACGCGCTGGCGCGCGGCCGGGATGCTGTATTCGCCCGTCATGTCCATTATGAGGCTCCTCCGACTTCGGCCGGAAGCTAGCGGGCGGACGGGGCGGCGACAAGGGCGGGTGCGGTACGCGCCTGCCGCATGTTAGGAGAACGACCGCCCCGCCTTTACCAAGGGAGACCCCTTGCGAGCGATGTCCGATCTCGGCGCCGGCCTCGGTCTCGTCTGGGCGCTGCCCTTCGTCGGCCTCATTCTCGCGATCGCGCTGGCGCCGCTCGCGGCGCCGCGCGTCTGGCACGCGCATTTCGGCAAGATCGCAGCGGGCTGGGCGCTCGCCTTCCTCCTTCCCTTCGCGGCTCTGCACGGCTTCGCCCCGGCGGCGCATCTCGCGGCCGAGGCGCTCCTCGCCGACTATCTCCCCTTCGTCGTGCTGCTCGGCGCGCTCTACACCGTCGCGGGCGGCGTCCGCCTCACCGGCACCTTGCGCGGCACGCCCGCCGTCAACACGCTCCTGCTGCTCGCCGGGACCCTGGCGGCGAGCGTCACCGGCACGACGGGCGCCGCCCTCCTCCTCGTCCGGCCCTTGATCCGCGCCAACCGCCGGCGCCGGCACAAGCGGCACGTCTTCGTCTTCTTCATCTTTCTCGTCGCCAATATCGGCGGCGCGCTGTCGCCGCTCGGCGATCCGCCGCTCTTCCTCGGCTTCATCGCCGGCGTGCCCTTCGCCTGGCCGACGCAGAACCTCTTGGCGCCGATGATCTTCGCCGGCTCCGTCCTGCTGCTGCTATTCTTCGCGCTCGACAGCTATCACCACCGCCGCGCGCCGGCCGGCGATCCGGCGCCGCTCGCCGAGTTCGAGCGGCTGGGCGTCACCGGCAAGATCAACCTGGTGCTGCTCCTCGCCATCGTCGCCGTGGTGATGGCGAGCGGCACCTGGCGAAGCGAGACCGTCATCGAGCTGGCCGGGGCGGGGCTGCCGCTGCCACGCCTTCTGGCGGTCCTCGCGCTCCTTGCGATCGCCCTCCTGTCGTTGCGCTTCACCCGCCCGCAAATCCGTCAGGCGAACGAGTTCGACTGGGCGCCCATGAGCGAAGTCGCGATCCTCTTCGCCGCGATCTTCATCACCATCGCTCCGGTCCTCGCCATGCTGCGCGCGGGCACGGCAGGCGCGGCGGCAGCGCTGGTGCCGCTCGTCAATCCGGGCGGCATCCCCGACGACCGCGCCTATTTCTGGGCGACGGGACTGCTTTCGGCCGTCCTCGACAACGCGCCCACATATCTCCTCTTCTTCAACCTCGCCGGCGGCGATGCGGCGCGGCTGACGGGGCCGCTCGCCTCGACGCTCGTCGCGATCTCGGCGGGGGCCGTCTTCTTCGGCGCCCTCACCTATATCGGCAACGCGCCCAACTTCATGGTCCGCTCGATCGCCGAGCGCAGCGGCACCAAGATGCCGAGCTTCTTCGGCTATGTCGCCTGGGCGGCGCTGTGCCTCCTGCCGCTCTTCGCCGCCACTTCCTGGATTTTTCTATAGAGAAGGTCAGCGCTGAGGTCGCTGAGGCTGCGCCGCGGGCGCAAGCAATTCACACTCCGCGGCCCCTGCGCAGCCTCCGCGGCCTCAGCGCTGCATTGTCCTTTCGGTTTGCGCCGTCCCCACCGCGGCATGAATTTGCGGCGCCGCCGTGATTTGCGGGTGGCGCAGATCGAGGACGGCCGAGAGCAGCGTGCCGATGCGCTCCACACGATAGATTTCGCGGCCGGGCACGGAGCGGTTGCAATTGTCCTTGGTGAAGGCGATGTAGAAATCGGCGCGGCGCCAATCGCTCTCATAGACCAGGTTCTTCGGAAAGTAATAGGTGGCGGAGCCGGGCGGACCGCAGACCGCGACATGATAGGTGGTGGCGGCGAAGCGCCCGCCGTCGCGCTGCTTCAGGTAACGGACGAGGCCGTGCACCGCCTCGTCATAGGAATTGGCCCAGTAATCGAGCTTGAAGCGTCCGGCGGCGCCGGGGACGCCGCCGACGAGCGCGTTGTAGTAGACATACTGGTCGGGGTGGAGGCGCACCATCAGCCCGACATGGAAGGCGAGGTAGAGGCCGAGGGCGCCGGCGGTGAGGCGGCGCGGCGTCGCGTCGCCGCCGTCGAACCAGCGGGCGACGGCGTCGAGCGCCACGCCGCCGACGCAGGCGATCGGCGGCAGCACGAAGAGGAAATGGCGCATGCCGTCGAAGAGGACGGCGTGGATGGCGACGGCGTAGAGGACGGGAAAGAGCGCGGCGAAGACGACGAGGCCGAGGCCGATGAGGCGGCTCGGCGCGAGTTCCCGCCATGCTCGCAGCCGCGCCAGCGCCAGCATCGTGCCGCAAAGGAGCAGCGCCAGCACCAGCTCCGGCAGCTTCAGCAGGACATGGACGGGCAGATAATCGAGCGGCAGCTTCGGCGCCGGATAGTAGCGGCCCTCGAAAAGCGTCGGGTAGGGAAAGGGGTGCTGGCTGAACTCGGCGAGGGCGCGGAGCGGATTGCCGATCGGATCGAGCTGCGCCCACGGCCAGCAGATGAGCATGATGGGATAGGCGACGGCGAGGACCGGGAGGGCGATGCGCAGCAGGAGGAGGCGCCCCTCGGCCCACAGCAGCGCCGGCCGCCGCTGTTCGAAGGCGCGCCAGGCGAGGAGAAGGGCGATGGCAAGCGCGAGATAGCAGAGGAGGAGGAGGGCGCCGACGCGAACGCCGAGGCCGAGGCCGATCGCTAGCCCGAGCCGCAGCGTCAGGCCGAGCGGCGGGCGCGGCAACTCCGGCAGCAGGCGGACGATGTAGTAGAGGCCCCAGACTGTCGCCGTCGCGAAGGGGATGTCCTTCGGATTGTTGAACATATGGCCGTAGTAGTTCGGCATGAGCAGGAGCAGGAGCGCCGCCCAGAAGCCGGCACGCGGCCCGGCCAGCGCCCGCCCGAGCTTCCAGCAGCCGGCGACGCCGAGGAGCCCGACAAGGACATTGAGGAGATGCCGCGTCTCGTAGGGGCCGAGCGGCGAGATCGGCGCCAGCAGGGCCGTCGCGGCATCGAAAGCGGCGCCGTAATAGGCGAGCGGCATCCAGGACTGCGCGCTGCGGTCATGGAAGAGCGAGGCGTAGTAGGAGACGACCTGATAGCCATAGGCGAAGTGGACGTCCTCGTCCCAGGTGACGCCGTAGTCGCGGAATGTCGCGAGGGCGAGGGCGAGGGCGGCGAGAAGGAGGGCGAGGGCAAGGCGGTCGTAGTCGAGGCCGCGCCAAAGGGCGGCGGCAGGCGAGCCTTCGCGGGCCCGCGACGGCAGCTCGGGTGCGGAGGATGTCATTGTTGTTGTCTTTGTCCGGACCCGCTCGCTGCTGAAAGGACCTGGCTCTGCTTGCAGGACGAAGCAGAGACGACAGTCCGCTTCGACTCGGATCATGTCTATACGATTGTTCCTTACCGTTCAATTTACCGAATTGTCGCGGCAATCGGCCTCGCCTCCGCCGAGGCGGGCAGATGCCCTCAATTTCCGCTCGACAGTGCCTGGTCGAGGTCGTCGATGAGGTCGGCCGGGTCCTCGATGCCGACGGAAAGGCGGAGGAGGTCGGGCGGGCAGGGGGTGTCCGGGCCCTCGACCGAGGCGCGGTGCTCGACGAGGCTTTCGACGCCGCCCAGGGAAGTCGCCCGCTTCCACAGGCGGACGCGAGCCGCCGCCGCGATCGCCGCGGCCTCGCCGCCGGCGACGCGCAGCGACAGCATGCCGCCGAAGCCGCCCGTCATCTGCCGGGCGGCGACGGCGTGCCCGGGATGATCCGGAAGGCCGGGATAGAGCACGGCGGCGGCGCGCGGATGGCCGACAAAATGCTCGGCGATGCGCTGCGCCGAGCGGCAGCTCCGCTCGACGCGGAGGAACAGCGTTCGCATGCCGCGCAGCAGCAGCCAGGCTTCGAGCGAGCCGAGAATGGCGCCCTGGTTGGTGCGGATGGCGGCGATGCGCTCCCAGAACGAGTCCTGCCGGGCCGTCACCAGCGCTCCGGCGACGACGTCGCTATGGCCGTTGAGGTATTTCGTTGCCGCATGCATGACGATGTCGGCGCCGAGCGAGAGCGGGCGCGTCAGCACCGGGGTCGCGACCGTGCTGTCGATGGCAAGGCGCGCCCCGGCGCGGTGCGCGATCTCGGCGGCGGCGGCGATGTCGGTGACGAGCCAGGTCGGATTGGCCGGACTCTCGATCCAGACGAGCTTGGTCCGGCCCGGCCGGACCGCGGCAGCGATCGCCTCGCTGCTGGCGCCGTCGACGAAGTCGATGTCGAGCCCCCAGTCGCGCGCGTATCCCTGCAGCCATTTGCGCAGCCCCCAATACATGACGCGCGGCGCCACCACGTGATCGCCCGGCGCGAGGGCGAGAAAGACCGCCGTCGCCGCCGCCATGCCCGAGGCGAAGAGGAGGCACTCCGTCCCGCCTTCGAGCGCCGCCAGCACGGCCTCCGGCTGCTCGAAGCTTGGATTCTTCGGCCGCGCGTAGGAGCGGCCGCTGCGATATTGATTGTCGGGGTCGCGGATGAAGGTCGTCGAGAAGTGCACGGGCGGCACCACCGCCTTGGTCGCCTCGTCGATCCAGCCCAGCGCCTGCGCCGCGAGGGTGGCCGGGTGATGCCGCTTCGCCTCGTCCATTGCGCCGCTCCCGTCCCGTTCGCCTGCGATGCTCTCCTAGCAGAGCGCGGCCGCGCTGGGAACTCGCGACTGGGAACTCGCGCGCGAAGCCGCGAAAAATTTGCGGCGCCGCGGGAATAGGGAGGGCATGGGCGCGGTCTCGTCGGGTGCAGGCTGTGCGAGCAGGCTGCGGCAGGCTCCGCCGTTCATGGTCCCTCCTAGCCGGCGGCGGAGCCGCCCCTCTTGCGGCGCCGCGCCGCGAGGCGTCTTATCGCTCCGCTGGGCCGTTCCTGAAGGAGGGTTGGACGACCACGATGGAAAATGCGAGGCGCCCTGTTTTCCCGAGGCTTGCATGGGCCGTCGCCGCCCTCCTCTTGTCGGCGTCGGGGGCGCGCGCCGCCGATGCAGAGTCCGACGCGGTGAAGCGCGGCCAATACATTTTCGAGGTCGCCGATTGCGCCGGCTGCCACACTGACGTGAAGAACAAGGGCAAGCCGCTCGCCGGCGGGCGCGCGCTGCCGACGCCCTTCGGCACGTTCTTCACGCCCAACATCACGCCCGACAAGGAGCACGGCATCGGCGGCTGGAGCCTTGCCGATTTCAAGCGGGCGCTGCGCCAGGGCATCTCGCCTTCCGGCTTCTATTACTACCCGGCCTTTCCCTACCCTTCCTTCACCGGCATGAGCGACGGCGACATTGCGGACCTCTACGCCTATCTGATGGCGCAGCCGCCGGTTGCCGCGCCGAGCAAGCCGCATGATTTGAAATTCCCCTTCTCCTTTCGCTTCACCCTGCTCGGCTGGCGGCTTCTCTATTTCAGCGAAGGGCCGCTCCGGCCCGTCGCCGGCAAGGACGCCGCCTGGAACCGCGGCGACTACCTCGTCAATGCGGTGGCGCATTGCGGCGAGTGCCACACGCCCCGCAACTTTCTCGGCGGCCTGCAGCAGAGCCGCGCCTTTTCCGGCAACCCGCAAGGGCCGGATGGGCAGAAGGCGCCGAACATCACGCCCGACCCGCAGACCGGAATCGGGAAATGGAGCGATGACGACATCGCGACGCTGCTGAAGGACGGGCTGACGCCGGCCGGCGACGTCGTCGGCTCCGGCATGGCCGAGGTGGTGAAGGGCACCGGCAAGCTGAGCGAGGGCGATCTGCACGCGCTCATCGTCTATCTGAAATCCCTGCCGCCGATCGCGACGCCGAAGAAGGGTTGAGGCCCATGGCGGGCCGCCGTCCGCGCGGTGGCGATTGACCCTGCTCCTCCCTCCGGATTAACTCCACGCCCATGGCCTCGGGCGCCCGCTTCATCGGCAGCGAGATCTATCGGACCTCGTCCTACGGCGGGCGGCATCCGCTGGCGATCCCGCGCGTCTCGACCGTGATCGATCTCGTCCATGCGCTGGGCTGGATCGAGCCCGGCGCCTATCTCGACAGCCCGTGCGCCTCCGTCGAGGCGCTCGCCCGCTTCCATGACCGCGCCTACCTCGGCGCGCTCCGGCGCGCCGAGGCGACGCGGCGCGTCTCCCCGGAGGAGGCGCGGCGCTTCAATATCGGCTGCAACGGCAATCCCGTCTTTCCCGAGATCTTCTCGCGCCCGGCGACCGCCTGCGGCGGGAGCCTCCTCGCCATCGACCTGCTGCTCGCCGGCGAGGCGAGCGTCGTCCACAATCCGGCGGGCGGCACGCATCATGGCCGCCGCGATCGCGCCTCGGGGTTCTGCTATCTCAACGACCCGGTGCTGGCGATGCTGCGCGCCCTCGACGGCGGCGTGCGGCGCGTCCTCTACCTCGATCTCGACGCGCATCACTGCGACGGCGTCGCGGACGCCTTCGCCGCCGAGCCGCGCGTCACCATTCTCTCCGTGCACGAGGAGGGGCGCTGGCCCAAGACCGGCGGCGTCGCCGAGCATGGCTGCGGCAATCTTTACAACCTGCCGGTTCCGGCAGGCTTTCACGACGACGAGCTGGCGTTCATCGTCGATGAGCTGATGCGCCCGCTCGCGCTCGCCGTCGCGCCCGAGCTCATCGTCCTGCAATGCGGCGCCGATGCGCTCGACGATGATCCGCTGAGCCGTCTTTCGCTGTCGAACGGAGCGCTCTGGCGCGCGGTCGCCGCGATGCGGCCCTTGGCGCCCCGCCTTCTCGTCCTCGGCGGCGGCGGCTACAACCCGTGGTCGGTCGCGCGCTGCTGGGCCGGCCTCTGGGCCTGTCTCGCCGGCCATGCCGTTCCCGAGCGCCTGCCGGAGGCCGCGGAAACCGTGCT
>JAJPHB010000063.1 GCA_021325525.1 Alphaproteobacteria bacterium | reverse complement strand
GCCGGGCTGGGCAAGGTTCTGAACTTCACCGCAGAGGGCGCGGCGGATGCGCGGAGGACGTTTCCGCGTCGTCATTGCGAGCAAAGCGAAGCAATCCAGCCGCCGTGAGTTCTGGATTGCTTCGCCTTCGGCTCGCAATGACGGTAAAGCAGGGTTCGAATGTCCAGTAACAGACGGGTACACGCGATTTTCTATAAATACTCGTCAAATTGATTTATTTGCG
The DNA here is from genome assembly GCA_021325525.1 of Alphaproteobacteria bacterium. GTDB lineage: Bacteria > Pseudomonadota > Alphaproteobacteria > ATCC43930 > CGMCC-115725 > URHD0088. Next base: position 69,355 of record JAJPHB010000063.1, on the reverse strand, counting down.
ATTCTGACGCCTCTGTGCTCTCATTCGCTCCGAACGGAGCACATTCCATGGACATCGCCATCTCGAATGCTTTGTCTGGACTGGTCGCGGCGCGGCAGCGCGTCGCCGTTGCCGCCTCGAACATCGCGAATGCCGGGTCGGACGGCGCCTTGCCGGGACAGAGCGCGGAGCCCAACGCGCCGCAAGCCTATGTGCCGCTGCGCGTCGATCAGCAGAGCCTCGAAGCGGGCGGGACGCTCGCCACGACCCGATCAGTCGATCCCTCCTTCGTCACCGCTTATGATCCGAACGCGCCTTATGCCAACGCCGCGGGCGAAGTCGCCGCGCCCAATGTCGATCTCGCGACCGAAGCGATCGACACGCTGGCCGCCGCGCGCGCCTATGAGGCCAATCTACGGGTCGTCGAGACCGCGACCGAGATCGACCGCGAGGCGGTCGATCTCGGCCGCCACGACCTAACCGCCTGAACGCCGGGAGAGTGCGGCGAGGCGCCGGAAGGGCGAGGCATCGGCCGCCTCGCCCGACGGCGCCGCGCGCCGCACCCCCTCGCGTCCGAAGCGCTCGCGCACGGCTTCGAGGAACCAGTCTTCCGCCTGGCGGCGGCGCGCGGCCGCGAGCCGATCCTCGGCGGCGAGCCAGGCCAGGTGATCCGCCGCCGCGGCGACGAGCTGCGCCAGCCCCTCGCCGGTCGCGGCGGCGACGCGCAGCACCGGCGTCGCCCAGGCACCCGGACCCGGCCGCCCGCCGAGGCGCAGCGCCGCCACGGCGTCGATCCGCGCGCGCTCGGCGGCGTCGCCCACATCGCTCTTGGTCACCACCATGATGTGCGGAATCTCGACGATCCCGGCCTTCATGAATTGCAGGCTGTCGCCGGCGCCGGGCTGGATGCAGAGGAGGACGGTGTCGGCGGCGCCGACGATCTCGGTCTCGGACTGGCCGACGCCCACCGTCTCGATGACGACGATGTCGTAGAGCGCCCGCATCAGCACCATCGCCGCGAAAGTGAGGGCGGAGAGGCCGCCGAGCCGGTCGCGCGCCGCCATGGAGCGGACGAAGAGCCCGCCATCGGCGGGATCGGTGCGCAGCCGCATGCGGTCGCCGAGAAGGGCGCCGCCGGACAGGCGCGAGGAAGGATCGACGGCGATGACGGCAACCGTCCGACCGGCGCCGCGCCAGCGCTGGATGAGGGCGCCGATCAGCGTCGATTTCCCGACGCCCGGCGGACCCGTGACGCCGATCACATGGGCGCACGGGGCCACGAAGGCGGCATCGAGGAGATCGAGCGTCGCCGGCGCGTCGGGCGCCTCTTCGATCCGGGCGAGCGCCGCCGCCAGCGCCGGTTTGCCGCCGGCGCGAAGCGAGGCGAGGAGCTCGCCTTCCCCCGCCCGCGCTCCCTCCGCTCCCCCGCCCCTCTCTCCACCGGGGATAGGGCAGGGTGAGGGGGAGGCGCCGCCGATGAGATTTTTGTCAGGAGAGGCGGGACGTGTCGGCCCCCCCTTACCCTCCCCGCTGCGCGGGTCCCCTCCCTCGCCCCGCTGGGGACAGGGAATCACGCGGTCATGTGATGATGAAATCTGGAACGTCCCGTTCGTTCACGCCGTCGTCTCGGCGGGGGTGGTCGCGATCGCGGCCTGCGCCGCGGCGAGGCGGGCGATCGGCACGCGATAGGGCGAGCAGGAGACGTAGTCGAGGCCGACCTCCTGGCAAAAGCGGATCGAGGCGGGATCGCCGCCATGCTCGCCGCAGATGCCGAGCTTCAAGCCCTTGCGCGTGCGGCGGCCGCGCTCCGTCGCGATGCGGATGAGCTCGCCCACGCCCTCGACATCGAGCGAGACGAAGGGGTCCTGCTCGAAGACCCCCTGCTTCTGGTACGTCGAAATGAAGCTCGCGGCGTCGTCGCGCGAGAGGCCATAGGTTGTCTGCGTCAGATCGTTCGTGCCGTAGCTGAAGAATTCGGCGCTCTTGGCGATCTCGCCGGCGGTCAGGGCGGCGCGCGGCAGCTCGATCATGGTCCCGACCATGTAATCGATGGCGATGCCGCTCGCCTTGGCGATCTCGGCGCCGATGCCGTCGATCATCTCTTTCAGGATGTCGAATTCCTTCCTGGTGGCGATGAGCGGCACCATGATCTCGGGGCAGACGGTCACGCCCGTCTCCTGCTGCACGGCGGTCGCCGCCTCGAAGATGGCGCGCGCCTGCATCTCGTAGATTTCGGGATAGGAGATGCCGAGCCGGCAGCCGCGATGGCCCAGCATGGGATTGGCCTCGTGCAGCACGGCGGCGCGATGGCGGATGGCGCCGCGGTCCTTGCCGGTGGCGGCGGCGAGCTCGGCGAATTCCTCCTCGCTGTTCGGCAGGAATTCGTGGAGCGGCGGGTCGAGCAGGCGGATCGTCACCGGCAGGCCCTTCATGATGCGGAAGAGCTCGATGAAATCCTCGCGCTGCATCGGCAGCAGCTTTTGCAGCGCCGCGCGCCGGCCGGCCGCGTCGTCCGCCATGATCATCTCGCGTACCGCGAGGATGCGGCCGCTGTCGAAAAACATGTGCTCGGTGCGCGACAGGCCGATGCCCTCGGCGCCGAAGCGCCGCGCCGTCTTGGCGTCGAGCGGCGTCTCGGCATTGGCGCGCACCTTCATGGTGCGGATCTGGTCGGCCCAGCCCATGAGCGTCGCGAAATCGCCGGAGAGCTCGGGCTGGATCGTCGGCACCTCGCCCAGCATGACCTCGCCGGTCGAGCCGTTGAGAGTGATGATCTCGCCCGCCTTCACCGTGATGTCGCGCACCGAGAGCGTGCCCGCCTTGTAGTCGATGCGAATGTCGCCGGCGCCGGCGACGCAGGCGCGCCCCATGCCGCGCGCGACGACGGCGGCGTGGCTCGTCATGCCGCCGCGCGTCGTCACGATGCCGCGCGCCGCATGCATGCCGTGGATGTCCTCGGGACTCGTCTCGACGCGGACGAGGATCACGTCCTCGCCCTTGCCGGCGCGCTTTTCCGCCTCGTCGGCCGAGAAGACGACGGCGCCCGAGGCGGCGCCGGGCGAAGCCGGCAGGCCGCGCGCCAGCACCGTCTTCTTCGCCTTGGGATCGAGCGTCGGATGGAGGAGCTGGTCGAGCGAGGCCGGCTCGACGCGGCGCACCGCCTCGCGCTTGTCGATGACGCCCTCCTTGACGAGGTCGACGGCGATCTTGAGCGCCGCCGGCGCCGTGCGCTTGCCGGTCCGCGTCTGCAGCATCCACAGCTTGCCCTGCTGCACCGTGAACTCGATGTCCTGCATGTCGCGGTAATGGCTTTCGAGCGTGCGGCGCACTCTCATGAGGTCGGCGAAGACGCTCGGCATCACCTCTTCCATCGCCGGCAGCTGCGAATTGTTGGCGAGCTTGCCGGCGATCGTCAGATGCTGCGGCGTGCGGATGCCGGCGACGACATCCTCGCCTTGGGCATTGACGAGGTATTCGCCATAGAACTCGTTGGCGCCGGTCGAGGGGTTGCGCGTGAAGGCGACGCCGGTCGCGCAGTCATCGCCCATATTGCCGAAGACCATCGCCTGCACGTTGACGGCCGTGCCCCAATCGGCGGGAATGCCGTGGAGGCGGCGGTACGTGGCGGCGCGCTGGTTCATCCACGAGCCGAAGACGGCGCCGATGGCGCCCCAGAGCTGCTCCTGCGGATCCTGCGGGAAGGGGCGACCGAGCTCGCGCTCGACGATCTCCTTGTAGCCGGCGACGATCTCGCGCCAATCGGCGGCTTCGAGCTCGGTGTCGAGCGTCGCGCCCTTGTCGAGCTTGTGCTCCTCGAGCAGCTCCTCGAAATGGTGATGCTCGACCCCGAGCACCACCTGCCCGTACATCTGGATGAAGCGGCGATAGCTGTCGAAGGCGAAGCGCTCGTCCTGGCTGCGCTTTGCGAGGCCGCCCACCGTCGCGTCATTGAGGCCGAGATTGAGGACGGTGTCCATCATACCGGGCATCGAGGCGCGGGCGCCGGAGCGGACGGAGACGAGGAGCGGGTTGGCGGGATCGCCGAAACGGGCACCGATCCGAGCCTCGAGCTTCGCCAACGCCGCCTTCACCTCGGCGGCGAGGTCCTTCGGATAGCTCTTCCCGTTCTGGTAAAAATAGGTGCAGACCTCGGTCGTGATCGTGAAGCCGGGCGGCACCGGAAGCCCGAGATTGGCCATCTCCGCCAGATTCGCGCCCTTGCCGCCGAGCAGGTTCTTCATGTCGGCGCGCCCCTCGGCGGCGCCGTCGCCAAAGCTGTAGACCCACTTCGCCATCGCGCCTTATCCCTCGATCTGCGAAAAATCGGCGACCCGGTTCAGCGTCGCGCGGATTTGCGACAAGAGCCGCAGGCGATTGGCCCGCAGCGCGCCATCCTCGCAATTAACGGTGACATGGTTAAAAAATTCATCAACCGGGCGGCGGAGCCGCGCCAACGCCGCCATGGCCACGCCGAACTCCTCCATGTCGAGTGCCGCGGCGCTTAAACGCTCGACCTCGGCCAAACGTTCGGCGAGCGCCCGTTCTTCACCGGTCCGGAGAAGCTCGACGTCGGGCGCCTCGGCATAGGAGCGCCCGTCCTTCTTCTCCTCAATGCGCACAATGTTGGAGGCGCGGCGATAGGCGACGAGCAGGTTGGCGCCGTCCTCGGTCTTGAGGAACGCCTCGAGCGCCGCGACGCGGGCGAGTAGGCGGACGAGGTCGTCTTCGCCGCCCAGTGCGAAGACGGCGGCGATGAGATCGTGCCGCACGCCTTGCTCGCGCAGATGCACTTTGAGGCGGTCGGCGAAGAAGTCGAGCAAGCTGCCGACGTTTCCCGCCTCCAGCTCGGCACGAAAAGCGGCGCGGGCCGCCTTGAAGGCGTCGCCGAAGATCATGAAGGCGGCGCCGAAGGCGCGCGCCAGCGGCAGGCGCAGCTTGTTCTCGATGACGAGCCGGATGACGCCCAGCGCCGCCCGCCGCAGCGCGTAGGGATCCTTCGAGCCCGTCGGCTTCTCGTCGATGGCGAAGAAGCCGACGAGCGTGTCGATCTTGTCGGCGAGCGCCGCGACGATGCTGACGGGCGCGCCGGGGCAGCGGTCGCTCGGCCCCAGGGGCGAGTAGTGCTCGGCGATGGCGTCGGCGATCTCGGGCGGCTCGCCGTCATGGAGGGCGTAGTAGCGGCCCATGACGCCCTGGAGCTCGGGGAACTCGCCGACCATCCCGGTCGAGAGATCGGCCTTGGCGAGGCGCGCCGCCCGCTTTGCCAGCGCCGCATCGGCGCCGGGGACGAAGGCGGCGATCGTCTCGGAGAGCGCCTCGACGCGCCGCACCTTGTCGAGCACCGTGCCGAGCTTCGCATGGAAGACGCGCTCGCCCAGCTTCTCGACGCGGCTTTCGAGCCGCGTTTTGCGGTCCTGGTCCCAGAAGAACTGCGCGTCCGACAGCCGCGCCCGCAGCACCCGCTCGTTGCCGGCGACGATGGCGGCGCCGCCATCTCGGGTGAGGTTGTTGGCGATGACGAGAAAGCGCGGCGCGAGGCGCCCCGCCTTGTCGAGGCAGGCGAAATATTTCTGATGCGCCCGCATCGCCGTCGTCAGCACCTCGGGCGGCAGCGCCATGAAGGCGGGGTCGATGGCGCCCGAAAGGACGACCGGAAACTCGACGAGCCCCGTCACCTCGTCGAGCAGCGCCGGATCCTCCTTGAGGCGCAGCCCCTCCCCATGCGCCATGAGGCGCAGATCGTCGGCGATCTTCTGCCGCCGCGCCGCGGGATCGAGGATGACATAGGCGCCGCGCAGCTTCTCGGCGTAATCGGCGAAGCCGGTGACGGCGAAGCGCGCAGGCGCGAGGAAGCGGTGGCCAAATGTCTTATTGTTTGCAATCAGCTTGTCCTGGTCTGTGGGTTCGATAATGCTTTTCAGATCACGCTTAAGATCGAGTTCAAAAGTCAGCGCCTCACCATCAACAACAGCCAAGATATTGCGTAGTGGACGAACCCAACGAAAGCTATTGTTTCCCCATCTCATTGATTTTGGCCAACTAAAGTCCTCGATTATTTCATCAAGCACCTCTACGATAGCTCTTTGGATCGGTAGGCCCTTGATCAGTGAAGATGTGAAATAGAAATCGCCCTTTTCAGTTCGCCTGATCTCACATTGGTCAATAGAGTTGAGACCAACTGACTTCAAAAAGCCCTCGATCGCCTTTGAGGGCGCGCCGACGCGCGGTCCCCGCCGCTCCTCGCTGACATCGGGCTGGGCCTCCGGCAGGCCATCGACGACGAGCGTCAGCCGCCGCGGCGTGACGAAGGCGCGCGCCTCACCGTGGCGGAGCTGGGCCGCCGCCAGCTTTTCGATAGCGAGGCGGCGCAGCTCCTCGGCGGCCCGCGCCTGCATGCGCGCCGGGATCTCTTCGGTGAAGAGCTCGAGGAGCAGCTCGGGCATTTATCGCCCTCGCCCCTTGGGGAGAGGGAGGGGACCCATGCGCAGCATGGGGAGGGTGAGGAGGATGCGCAGCACGGTCAATCTCTTCGGAACCATCGCGCCCCGGCGGCTCCCCGTCACCCTGCCCTCTCCCCGTTGGGGGGAGGATGCATGTCCGAGCCGCCCGCGACCCACGCCTCGCAGCAGGCCTTGGCCAGCGTCCGGACGCGGGCGATGTAGGCGGCGCGCTCGGTCACGCTGATGACGCCGCGGGCATCGAGCAGGTTGAAGATGTGGCTCGCCTTCATGCATTGGTCATAGGCGGGGAGCGCGAGGCCGGCCGCGACCAGCGCGCCACATTCCGCCTCGGCGTCGCGGAAATGCTCGAAGAGCTTGCCGGTGTTCGCGTATTCGAAATTGAAGGCGGAGAACTCCCGCTCGGCGCGATGGAAGACGTCGCGATAGGTGATGCGGCCGGCGCCGGGCGCGCCGTTGAAGTCGAGATCGAAGATGCTCTCGACGCCCTGGACATACATGGCGAGGCGCTCGAGCCCGTAGGTGAGCTCGGTCGAGACGGGATCGCATTCGAGGCCGCCCACCTGCTGGAAATAGGTGAACTGGCTCACCTCCATGCCGTCGAGCCAGACCTCCCAGCCGAGCCCGGCGGCGCCGAGGGTCGGACTCTCCCAATCATCCTCGACGAAGCGGATGTCGTGGAGGCCGGCATCGATGCCGATCGCGGCGAGGCTGCCGAGATAAAGCGCCTGGCTGTCGGCGGGCGCCGGCTTCAGGATGACCTGGAACTGGTAATAATGCTGCAGCCGGTTCGGGTTCTCGCCGTAGCGGCCGTCGGTCGGCCGCCGCGAGGGCTGGACATAGGCGGCGCGCCAGGGCTCGGGGCCGAGCGCCCGCAAGGTCGTCGCCGGATGAAAGGTGCCGGCGCCCATTTCGAGGTCGTAGGGCTGCAGAATGACGCAACCCTGCGCCGCCCAATAGCGCTGCAATTCGAGGATGATCGACTGGAAGCTGGTCGCTCCCGCCGCAGGCCCGGCCGCCATTCTCGCCTTATCCGCAGGCAGTTGTTGTGCGGCGCACCATATCGGCGGGATTCGGGAGGGTCAATCGCGGCTGCTGGCCCGGCAGCCATCAGCTTTCAGCTATCAGCCGTCAGCTTTCAGCAGAGCGGAGAACCGGCAGCTGACAGCTTCTCACCACGGGCAATCGCTGCGGCCGCAGCGGCTGGCGCCGCGCGCGGCGACATAGGTGCCGCAGCTCCGGCACTTCACCATGTCCTCGGCCTCGAGGCGGGCGGCGCCGGCGCGCTTGCGCCCCTCGGCCGCGTCGCGGGCGCGGCGGAGCGCCTGCCGGACCTCCTCGACCCGGGCCACGTATTTATAGCCGTACCAGACGAGAAGAATGACGACGACGAGGAGGACGAGTTTGCTGAAGCCGAGGCCGAGCATGGATAGGGTTTAGGGAGCGCTGCGGGCGCGGTCAAGAAAAGCCCGCGTCAGAGGCCGAAGCGTCCCCAGAGAAGCCGCTCCTCGACCGTCGCCAGCAAATCGCCCACGGCCTCGCCGGCGACCGCGCCGAAGCCGCCCCGCGCCGCCCAGGGCAAGGGCAGAGCCGGAAAGCGCCGCCGGCGGTCCTCGACGAGGCGAAGCTCAACCTTGTCGCCGAAACGGGCGCGCATGACGCCGCGCAGATCGCCGATGCCGTCGATGAGCCCCCGCTCCAGCGCCGCGCGGCCGGTGAAGACGTCGCCGTTGAAGAGCTCTTCCTCGCTGCCCTTCAGCCTCGCGCCGCGGCGGCTCTTCACATGCTCCTTGAAGCTCAGATGGATGTCGCGCTGAATCGCCGTCAGGCGCTCGACGTCGCGCGGATCCTCGGCGAGGAACGGATCGAGCAGCGATTTGCGCTCGCCGGCGGTATAAAGGCGGCGGTCGATGCCGAGGCGGCGCAAGAGCTCGGTGAAGCCGAAGCCGGCGCTGACGACGCCGATCGAGCCCAGGATCGAGGTCTCCTCGGCATAGATCTCGTCGGCGGCAAGCGCGAGCCAATAGCCGCCGGAGGCCGCGACGTCCTCGGCGAAGGCGAAGACCGGCAGGTTCTTCTCGTCGGCGAGCTGCCGGATGCGGCGATAGAGAAGGGCCGATTGCACGGGCGAGCCGCCGGGCGAGTTGACGCTGAGCGCCACCGCTGCCAGCCGGCGCAGTCCGAAGGCGCGCTCGATCACCCCCGCCTTGTTGGCGAGGCTGAGGCCGCGCCGCCCGCGCATGCCGATGGCGCCGTTGAGGCGCAGCACGGCGACGACGGGCGGCGGGTTGCGGAAGCGCTCCAGCGGAATGTGGCGCGCGAGATCGCGAAGCTCCATAGCCGGAGTAGATGGTCGATCGCGCGTCGGTTGCCAAGCCCGCGCCGGGACGCCGGCTGAGCGCCATTCGAGCACCCGGCTGCCGGAGGCGTAGCGCTTCCGCCCGCGCTCGAAGCGATCGGCGTGCCGCGGCCAGAAGGCGACCATGAGGAAGGTCGCGAAAAGCGGGCCGCCATGGGTTTCACCTCGCCAAAAAAGCCCCGCCGCATTTGACGGGGCCTCGGGTCAGTCATTCGTCCTTGCAGCGCGGCTAGCGCCTGCAACACCCCTCCGGCTCCGCCGCGGCGAGCGACGGGTCGTTGGCGGCCATGACGCAGAAGCCCAGGTTTCGCATGGTAGCATGGTAGTGGGCGCGGGCCCGGCCTGTCAAAGCGAGCTGAGGCCGAGGCTGGGCGGGTTGCCGGCCGTCATGCCGGCATGGCAATAATGTCCGCGATGGGCACGATCCGCGACAGCATCTGGCAGGCGCTGGGCCGCCGCCTCGGCGCCGGGGAGAACGAGACGGCGGCGGAGCCCGCCTGCACCTTCTGCGGTCGGGCCGGCGACGAGGTGGCGCATCTCATCGCCGGACCTGATGTCTTCATCTGCGATGTCTGCGTCGAATCCTGCGTCGGCGTGCTCGCCGACAAGGACCAGGAATGGCGCGAGCAGCAGATCGCCTCGCTGACCGCCCGGCGCGGCGCTTGAGCGCCCGGCGCCTCCTTAAAACTCCAGCGCCGCGGCGTCGCGCAGCACCGCTTCCGCCGCCGCCGTGAAGCGCCCGTCGGCCTCGTGCAGCACGAGGCCGGGCAGCAGCCGGGTCGGCGTCGCCACCTGCGTGCGGGCGCGGATGATGACGCGCTTCGCGGGTTTGCCGGCGCCGGGCCAGAGGGGAAAGATCGCGATCTCCCCGGCCTTGCCGGCGAGGGGCGCCAGCACCGTCTCGATGCGGTCGGCGCGGTGGATGATCGTGATGCTGCCCTTGGCGCGCGCCATCAGCAGAGCGACGCGGATCCAGGCCGCGAGATCCGCCTTGCCTTCGAGCCGCGCCGCGGCAGCGCCGGGATCGGCGGGGGCCGTCGCCGCGGCGGCTTCGAGGAAGGGCGGGTTCGCCATGACGTGGTCGAAGGAGCCGGGAGCGAGGCGCGGCGGCGGGTTCAGCAGATCGCCCTGCATCGCCGAGAGCCGCGCCGTCAGCCCGTTGAGCTGGATGTTGTCGCCGGCAAGGCGGACGAGGTCGCGTTGCTGATCGAAGCCGGCGATGCGGCAGCCCGCAACGCGCGCGGCGAGGCACAGCGAGGCGGCGCCGGCGCCGCAGCCCATATCGAGCACCATATCCTGCGGTCCCGCCGGAACCGCGGCGGCGAGGAAGACGGGGTCGATCGCCGCGCGATAGCCCTCCGCCGGCTGGCGCAGCCGCACGCGGCCGCCGAGGAGACCGTCCTCCGTCAGCGGCGCCGCGGGCGCTACGGGCGAAGGCCGGTCGGCTCCCGTCACGCGATCTCGGCTTCGGCGCGGCGCAGCGCCGCGCTCGCGCGGAAATGATCGGCATCGGCGACGACGAGCCGCCGTGGAATGGCGCCGATGCTGCCCTCGACGATGCTGGTGTGGCTGTCGAGGACGAGGAACGCGATGCCCGCTTCCTCGAGCACCGCCTGCAGCCACGACAGGCGCACCGCGTCATTGGTGCGGAGGAGCTCCTTCATCGCGCCGGCGGCAGCAAGAGCATTGGCGTCCCGTCCGCGTCCTCAGTGGGCTTGACCCAAGTGGCTACTCTTCTATGCTCGCTACAGCTTGACCGCAGGTCAAGTGCGGTCGGCGCGAGCGCACGTGCTCGGGCGGCCATGTCATGCGGGAGTTCGACTTGGCGCTCGTCGCGGGAGCAGAAGCGGGCATCGAGCAGGAAAGGCTGGCGTCGAGCCTCGACCTTCTGGCCGAGCTGGTGCGCGCCGATCTCGACGGCGTCAACGCGCTGATCCTCGAGCGCATGCAGAGCCCGGTCGCGCTCATTCCGCAGCTCGCCGGGCACATCATCGCTGCCGGCGGCAAGCGGCTGCGGCCGATGCTGACCCTGGCGGCGGCCCGCCTGTGCGGCTATCGCAGCGGGCGGCGCCACATCGCGCTCGCCGCCGCCGTCGAGTTCATCCATACGGCGACGCTGCTCCACGACGATGTCGTCGATGCGAGCGATTTGCGCCGCGGCCTCGCCACCGCAAACGCCGTCTGGGGCAACAAGCCCTCGGTGCTGGTCGGCGACTTTCTCTTCAGCCGCGCCTTTCAGCTCATGGTCGAGGACGGCTCGCTCGAAGTGCTGGCGATTCTCTCGCACGCCTCCGCCGTCATCGCCGAGGGCGGAGTGCTTCAGCTCGTCACCTCCAACGATACGGCGACGAGCGAGACGGCCTATCTCGACGTCATCAGCGCCAAGACCGCCGAGCTGTTCGCCGCCGCGAGCCGGATCGGCGCCGTCGTCGCCGAGCGTCCAAAGGCGGAGGAACAGGCGCTCACCGCCTATGGCCGCAATCTCGGCATCGCCTTCCAGCTCGTCGACGATATGCTCGACTATTCCGCCCGCCAGTCGGAGCTCGGCAAGACGGTCGGCGACGATTTCCGCGAGGGCAAGATCACGCTGCCGGTCGTCCTCGCCTTCGGCCGCGGCGACGAGCAGGAGCGCCGATTCTGGCGCCGCACCCTCGAAGAGCTGGAGCAGCGCGAGGGCGATCTCGATCAGGCGATCCGGCTGCTGCGCCGGCACGCGGCCCTCAGCGATACCGCCGACCGGGCGCGGCATTACGGCGGCCTCGCCCGCGCGGCGCTCGACGCCTTCAAGGACGGGCCGGAGAAGCGGGCGCTTCTCGAAACCGTCGATTTCTGCTTGGCTCGCGGCTATTAGCACCCCGCATCCGGCATCCGATACGGGTTGCGGCGGGGCGCGTATGGCGCTATAGCTCCCGCCGCTCGGCATCGGAGTGTAGCTCAGCCTGGTAGTGCACCGCTTTCGGGAGGCGGGGGCCGGAGGTTCGAATCCTCTCACTCCGACCAGATTCTTGCCGCCGTTTGGCGGCATCATCGCGACATGAACGACACACTCACGCCGATGCGGCGACAAGGCGAGGATCGCGCCGATGAGACCCGCCCTCGGCCGCGCGAGCGCGCCGTCAATTTGGCTTTCGGCGCGGTGGGCCCGGTCGCCTATCTGGCGCCGCTCGGCCTAGCCGTTCTGCTGCCGGCGCTCGGCATCGCCCTGTTCTTCGCCATGCCGCGCGAGCGCCGCCCCTCGATACTGGCGGCGCTGGCGCGGATGCGGCTTCTCTGGCTCCTCCCGGTCATCGCCATCCTCTCGGCGCTGTGGGCCGTGGCGCCCGGCGCCGCGCTCTTCGAGGGCGGCCGGCTGCTCGGCGAAATCGCCATCGGCGCGGGGGTGATCGCGCTGGCGGCGCAATTGCCGCAGGCACGGCGGCAGGAAGCCGTTCTCGCGCTGGCTGCCGGACTCGGCGCGGCGGCGGCCGTCATGCTCGCCGATACGGCGATGGGCGGCGATCTCACCGCCTGGGCGCGGCGCCGCGAGATCACCGACATCACCCTCGCCAATGCCTATAGCCGCGGCGCCATCGTCCATGCGCTGCTGCTGCCGCCGCTGCTGGTCGCGCTCCTCCGGAGCGGGCGCCGCCTTGCGGCGGGCCTGTCGCTCCTTGCCGCCACGGCAGCGATCGGGGTCCTCCACAGCGCCTCGGCGAAGCTGGCGCTGCCGGCCGGTCTCGCCGCGGCGCTCGCCACCTATCTCTGGCTCGGCTTCGGGCGCGTGCTCGTTCTTCTGCAATGCGCCCTCGTCCTCGCCCTTCCCTTTCTCCTCATACCGATGCCCGATCCGGCTTCCTTCTGCGATCTGGCGGAATACCAATCCTCGGGTCTCCATCGCCTTTATATCTGGCGCTTCGTCGACTGGCATATCCTGGAGCGTCCGCTCCTCGGCTGGGGCATGGACGCGTCGCGGCGCTTGGCGGGACCCGAAGACAAGGTGACGCTCTACCGCTGCGCCACGGCGGAGCATCCGCGGCAAGCCATGGGCACGGTCGGGCTCCTGCCGCTGCATCCGCACGATGCCGCCCTCCAGATCTGGGTGGAGCTGGGCGCCGTCGGCGCGCTTGCCGCCGCACTCGCTTTGGCGACGCTGTTCCTGCCGCTCTTCGCGCCCGGGCGCCCCGCCGCGCCGGCGGCCGCGGGCGGCCTCGCCGCCGTCACCATCGCCGCCTCGATCAGCTTCGGCATTTGGCAATCCTGGTGGATCGCGAGCTTCTTTCTTTGCGCAGCGCTCGCGACGCTGGCCGGCGTCGGCGAGGCCGCGCGCCCGGAAACGGTGCCGTTCCCCCGAGCGGCCGCCGCCCGTCTCGCCGAGTCCAGCGGCGCCGATCCGGATGAGCCGGGACGCGCCGTAGGCAAGTCCGGGACGTTGCATTAGCATCGGTTGCTGCCGACCGCCTTGCAGGATGCCCGCAATGAGCGATGCTGTTTGTCGACTCTACGAAGCCGTCCTCGCCCGCCGTGGGATGGAGCCGTCATCCTCGCGCACGGCGAAGCTCCTCGCCGCCGGCCGGAACAAGATCGCGCAGAAGGTCGGCGAGGAGGCGGTCGAGGTGGCGATCGACGCCGTGCGCAACGACCGCGAGGGCGTCGTCGGCGAGAGCGCCGACCTCGTCTACCACCTCGTCGTGCTGTGGGCCGAGATGGGCATCGCGCCGCAGGATGTGTGGGACGAAATGACGCGCCGCGAGCAGAGCCAGGGCATCGCCGAGAAGCCGCCCAAGGCGGCGGCCTGAGCCGCCATTCCCGGCCCCCTCGGGACGAAGCCTTCGTTTCGCCCCTCGGTATCTGCGGTCAGGGCGCGCTCTGCGAAAGGGTCAAGGCCGCGCGGAGGTCGTTCGCCTGGGCATCGCGCGTACCCAGCGGCTTCAGGCGGAAGCGCTCCTCGATGAGGCGCAGGATCGAGGTCGTGTCGTAGAAGGTGTGATCGACGTAGTGGCGCTTGGCGAAGGGCGAAATGATCACCGTCGGAACGCGGCTTCCCGGCCCCCAGCGGTCGATTTTCGGCGGCGCCACATGGTCCCAATATCCGCCATTCTCGTCGTAAGTGACGATGATGACGCTGGACGGCCAGGCGCTGCTGTGCCGGATCTTCTCGATCACCGCTTCGACGTGCCGGTCGCCCGAGGTGATGTCGGCATAGCCGGGATGCTCGTTGTCGAGGCCGAGCGGCTTATAGAAGGCCACGGCGGGCACGGTTCCGGCATCGATATCGTTGAGGAAATCCGTCTCGTCCTTGAGGTGCCGCCGGCGCGCCTCGGTGCCGTCGCCATAGGCCGCGAAATAGGCGAAGGGCTGGTGATGGAATTGGAAGCTCGGCGCGGGATCGCCGGCGAGCGCCGCGTTCCAGCCGCCCGAATACCAGGCCCAGGAGACGTTCTTCTCACTGAGGCGGTCGCCGATCGTCGGCAGGGTCTGCGGCGGCAGGAGCCGGCTCTTGTCGGTGATCTTGGCGGAATGCGGGGTGAAGACCGATTGGATCGTGTTGACGGCGAAGCCGTCGGGAGTGATCTGGCCGTCCTTCTCGAGGCTGCCATCCGCGCGCAGAACGGCGGTCATCGCGGCGGGGGCGCCTTCGTAGCGCGGCGTGCAGGCGCAGATCATCCAGATATGGTTGAGGAAGGAACCGCCGAGCGCCGCGTGGAAGAAATTGTCGGCGAGCACATACTCCCGCGCATAGCGCCAGAGGCGCATCTTGCTCCCATCGTAATAACCCATGCTGAGCCCGCGCGCGTCCGAGACGGCGGCGAACTTGTCCATCTTGCCGCCATCGATCTGCATCTCTTCCTGGTAGAAACGGTGAACGAGGTCGGGCGCGCGCTGGTCCTGCGGGACATAGGCGTCGATCGGGAAGGGCTTGTTGGGCAGCTCGGCCGGAAAGCGCGGGTCGGGCCCGGGGGGCTTCGCATAGGCGTCGTAGACGGGAGGCAAGGCCGCGTAGGGCCGGCCTTCGGCGTCGACTTGCACCGCGGCCTTGCCGGCGTTCGCCCGGCCGTTTGCTCCCGGAAAATCACCGAAGAGGTTATCGAAGCTGTGATTTTCGAGGTAGATGACGATGATATGCGCGATGCGGTCGAGGCCCTTCGGCGGCGGCGCCGCGACGCTTGGCGCGGTCAAGAGGGCCATGATCGCGAGCGAGCCGAGGACGAGGCGGGCGCAGGCCATGAGCGAGCTCCGTTTGCTGAGGGTCTTGCAAACGCACCGGGCCGCGCCTTTGTGACAGAACCGGTCCGGTGGGTCGAGAGGCGTCGGTTCTAGCGGTAGCAGAATGCCGCTCCGATGAAACCATCGTGATGATTTTATGGCAGGTGAAACCTTTCGGTGAGCAGGCCGTTAGAGCGGCGGCGACGACGACTCGCCATGTCCTTCGCCGTGTCGTCGATTTCGCTTCGCCCGTCAGCGCATTAGCGGTCAAAGGACATGTCCAACCCAAAGGATTGGTTTCGCCGCCGACGTCGCGATCAGGTGCCGCCCGGCGGCGAGGCGGATGATCCGTTCGCGGACGGCGCCATCCTCGAGCTCGGCCGCAGCGCGAGCGTCGTCCCCCTCGGCCGTCCCGAGCCGCGCCTGCCGCAGCACGGGAGCCCGGTGGTCGGCGGCGAGCCGGGCCGCAGCGCGGCGAAGAGCGTGCCGCCGCCCGCGCCGCGAAGCGCCGAGCTGCGGGCGCCGCGCGTCATCGAGTCGCATGCCTTTGCCATCCGTCCGGAGATCACCCGGCCCTCAGAGCCGCACCGCCTGACGCCGCTTGCCTCTCATCCGGGTCATCCCGGCGAGGCACGGGCCGAAAGCGCAGCGCAGGCGCGCAGCCGCGCCGTCCCTTTCGCCCGCCCGGTGCCGGTGCGCCCGCCATCCCCTCCCTCCCCCGTCCGGGCGGCCGAGACGAGTGCGGCCGCGCCCCCGCCGTCGCGGCCGCCTGTCGGGGACGGCGCCGCCCTGGCGGCGGCGCCGAGCTTCACGCTGACGGCGCCCGGATTGCCCTGGCTGCGCCGCGGCCAAGGCGCGGACGGCGCCTCCAGCGCGGCGCTGCGCGAGGCCTTCACGCCGACCCGACCGAAGCAGCGCGGATCGGCGTTCTTCGGCCGCTATGCGCAGATGCAGCGGATCATCTCCGCGATCGAGGAAGAGCGCGCTCACATCGTTCTCTACGGCGAGCGCGGCAGCGGCAAGACCTCGCTTGCCAACATCATCGCGAGCAAGGCCGAGGAGGCGGGCTACTTCGTCGTCAAATTCGCCTGCAGCTCCGAGCTCTCCTTCGAGGATTTGTTCCGCAGCTTCCTGCGCCGCATTCCCTCGGCCTTCCTCGCCGAGGGCGTCGGCGCCACGAGCCGGGCCGGGATCGACAATTTCGAGGCGCTGCTCTCGCCGGGGGAGATCGGGATCGCCGAGCTCGTCGGCGTCTTCGGCCGGCTGCACGACAAGCACGTCATCCTCGTCATCGACGAATATGACCGGGTGACCAACGAGACGACGCGGAACAAGCTGGCCGAGCTCATCAAGAACATGTCGGACGCCTCGGTCCCGGTAACGATCCTCCTGATCGGCGTCGCCGAGGATGTCGACGCGCTGCTCGGAAAGCATCCTTCGCTGCAGCGCACCCTCGTCACCGTCCCGCTGCCGCTCATGACCGCGCGCGAGATCGACGGCATCATCAGCGGCGGCGAGGAGCGCTCGGGGCTGCGCTTTTCCCCCGAGGTGCGGCAGCGGATCATCGAGCTGGCGCAGGGCCTTCCCTACCACGCGCAGCTGCTCTGCCTCTTCGCCGCGCGCTGCGCGCTGCGGCGGCAGTCGCGCACCATCGAGCGCGAGGATTTGCGCTATGCCGCGCTGCGGGCCGCCGAAGAGGCCGAGAGCAAGGTGAAGGAGGCCTACGCGCAAGCCGTGGCGAGCACGCAAGGCGGAACGGCATTCAAGGACGTGCTCTTCGCCGCCGCGCGCTGCGCCTGCGATCCCTTCGGCACCTTCACCGTGGCGGAAGTCGCGCGGGCGGCGGCGGAGCACGGCATCACGCTGTCGACGCTGGCGCTGCAATATCCGCTGAAGAAGCTGACCGAGCCCGCGCGCGGCGCCATGCTGCGCCGGATCAACGGGCTCGACGGGCTGCGCTACCAGTTCACGACGCAGATGATGCGCCACCACGTGCTGGTGCGGCAGGCGGTGGAGCGCGGTCTCGTTTAGCAGGACGAAGGCGGGCGGGCCGGAAGGGGCGCGCGATCAGGCGGCGACGCTTGCCGGGGCGGATTGCAGCTTCGCCAGAAGATAATCGAGGTTGTCGGCGCCGATCTCTTCGAATTGCGTCAGGATGCGCTCCAGCGTCCGCCGGCTGTGCCGCTGGCGGTCGTTCTCGCCGCCGTCGAAGGGCGTCTCATGGGCGACGTCGATGGCGACGCGAAAGGCGGGATAGAGCTCCGGCGGCAGGCCGGAGCGGGCGTAGAGCTTCTGCAGCCCGAGCTCGCCCGGGTCATGAATGAGAAGGCGCGCATTGTGGACCGGAATGCCGGCAAGCTCGGCGAAAGCCGCTTCGAGAAAGGCGAGGTCGCCGAGACAGAGCGTGCGCAAGATGAGCGAGGGGGTGAGGCGGCCGGCTTTGTGGAGCTGGCGCGCCAGATGCCCGGCCTCGCCCGGCGGCGTCATCTCCGAGAGGAGGGACGCCGTCGCCTGCTCGCGGATGCGCAGCACGAGGTCGCTCGCGGTACCCGGCGGCAAGTCGCTCCGCCGCGCGAGGAAGGCGTGCAGCGAATCCGAGGCGAGCGCGACGAGCCGTTCGAGCACCGTCGCCGGCAGCGCCTTGCGCGCGGCGAGCGGCTCCTGGATGACGACGTCCTCGCCGTGACGCGTGACGATGGTCTGCAGCGAGGCTTCGCTGAGCTCGGCCCCTTCATTGCCGACGAGCCGCGCCACGGCCGCCGGATTGGCGCTGTCGACAAGGGCCGCGGCGAGGGTCGTCGACACGATTTTGCGGCCGGCGATCGCGACCTGCTTGTCGCTGCTGCCGAGGCGGATGATCTCGACCAGATCCTCGTCGGTCAGCACGGCGGAGTGTTCGAGGATGGGCAGGGCGACCACATCCACGTCCCGCGCGAGAGCGACGGCGACGTCGTGCGGCAGGTCGCTGGCATCCTTGACGTGATCGGCGAGGGCGCGGCGCACGCGTTCGGCGGCATCGCGCATCAGAACCCGAAAGATCTCCTCGGCGAGACGGCGTTCCGTCGGCGTCAACGTGCCGGATTCGAAGGCGGTGCCGACCTTCGCCGCCATCTCGGCCCGCATGCGTTCAGAAGGATTGGCCAACAGGCGCTCTACATCTGCCTGGGCCAGGGTATTCGCCATCGATCTCGACCTCGCTGCCGTCCGGCGGATCCGCGCTTCGGCCCGCCACGGCCATTCTGCGAGGCAGCGATTAACATCCTGTAAACCCATCCCCGGCGACCCCGGGAGATCGGCCGGCGCCGAAGCGGCCGGCCGGCTTACGCGGCGCGGCGCAGCGCCAGCTCGACCGCCCGGATCTGCTCGGCGAGGTCGATCTCGGCGGCCGAGGCGACTTCGAGCCGGCGGTCCTCGAAAACATGGACCTTGCCGCGGTGCCGGCGACGCCAGTTCATCACGGCGGCATCGCGCGCCTGAAGGAGCATGCGCATCTGCGGCTTGAACAGGCGGAACATCGCCGTGATCCAGCGGTTGAGCGGCCAGGACGGACGCGCCAGATCGATGACGAAGCGATCGAGCATGGCGCAGACATCCTCGGCGCTGTACCAGGTCTCGCCCGTCACCCAGCGATTGCAGGTGAAGAGGCGTATGGGCGCGCCCGATTGGTCCATGGCGATGGCAACGAGATGGCTCAGCTTGTCGTTGTTGCCGCCCTGGTTGGGCTGCGCCACCGGCGCCAGCACCGGATCGGCGGGCGCCGCCGGCGCGTCGGCGATGGCGAGCTCCGGCAGCATCAGCGGCTGGATGCCCGCGGGCATGCCGCGCGGCCGCAGGAAGGTGTGGAAATGGCCATGCTCGCGCCCGCCGCGCTGGCCCGGCGCATGCGCATGGTAGAAGAACTGGGCGTGGCTCTCCGGGTCGTAGACATCGCCCTCGGGATAGTGGTGCCATTCATAGAAGATTTCGGCGCCGCGCAACGCCTCGCTGAGGACGCTGTCGCCGGTCTTGGCGAGGACGCGCTCGCATTCGCGGATCTCGCGCGCCGCCGCGGCCATGGTCTCGAGTTCCGCCCGGCTCAGCTTGAGAAGGTCGGTCATGGCCGCGTTCCGCGATCCGCACCCTCGACGGTCACGGCGCGGCGCCTCTGCGGGCGCCGGAAGCGGCGTCGGCGCTGATCCGACGCAGCGTCCAGGCGACCAGCTCCTCGAGAGCGCCATCGAGCGCCTCGCCGAAGGCGGCGACGATGGGCGCCATGCTGTTCGCGCCTGCCGCTGCGCTGCGCTCGGCGCGCCGCTCGCCGATGATGACCCGGTCGGGCATGCGGGCGAGGCGGAGAACGAGCGCCGCCTCGACCTTCGGCGCCGCCTCACTGTCGCTATAGACCGCCTCGAACCGCTCGAGTTCGGAGAGCAACAGGTAGTCCGGGCGCAGCGAGGCGGAATCGCGGGCAACGCCGACGATCTTGCCGGTCGCCTCGAAGGATCGGACGAGAAGCGATTGCACCAGCGCCGGAGCGTGGTCGGTCCAGGCGGCATTGGCGAAATAGTCGAGAGTCACGGCCGAGCGGCTGAGGGCGATGCGCTCGGTGTCGAGCCCGGCGGAGGCGACGGGGAGCGCGACCAGCAATTGCTGGGAGACCCGCGGCAGGTCGGGCGGGAATTTTACCCGGCTGCGGAGGAGGTAGAGCTGCGGCGGCTGCCCCGGCTGCGGCAGCAGGCTGGCGCAGCCCGCGGCCAGCAGGAGCGGCGTTCCGGCGGCGAGGCGCCGACAGAGGCGGCGTCGCGACAGGCGAGCGTCACGCAGCCGCGTCATCGCGGGTGGTATCCTTCGCGCCTGTCGCCGTAGAGGAAGCGCGAGGGATCGCGCTCGATCTCGTCGGCGATGCGGTTCAGCTCGGCAACGAGCGCGCGCGAATCGGAGACGAGCTGCTCGGCCTGCGTGAGGCCGCGCTGGGTGAAATCACGCAGCGCCGGCCGGTTCTCCTGGATCAGCCCGTCGAGATGGTCCGTCGCCTGCGCGAGCAGCCGAGCCGAGCGGCCGAACTCGTCGAGAGTGGCCGAGAGCTTGCCGGCGACGCCGCTCTTGTCGTTGAGCGCCTGGTCGAAATGCGCGAGCAGCGTGTTGGCCGTCGCCGCGGTCGCGCGCAATTCGGCGATCACCCCCGTGCCTTCCGTCATCAGCCGGTCGACCTCGCTGCTGTCCTTGACCAGCGTTCCCGTCAGCGTGTCGAGATTGCGCAGCGTCCGGGTCAGCGCCGCCTGGTTATCCTCGCTCAGCACCTCGGTCAACCGGTCGGCGACGGCGATGGCCCGGCTGAGCAGCTCCGGCGCGCTCGACACCACTTCTTCGAGCTGCGAGGGCCGCGAGCGGATGACCGGGTAGGCGCGGTCGGGCGGCGTCGTCAGCGGCGGGCTGGCGTTGCTGCCGCCCGAGATTTGGACATAGGCCTGGCCGGTGATCCCCTGCGTCTCCAGCGAGGCGACCGCATCCTGCTTGATCGGCGTCGAGGTATCGATGGCGACGCGGACGCGGACGCGTTCGACATTCTTGGGGTCGAGGCGGATCATCACGACGCGGCCGATCGGCACGCCATTGTAGCGCACCGGGGCGCCGTCGCTGAGACCGTTGACCGAGCCGCGGAAGAAGATGTCGTAGTACGCGCCTTCGCGCTCGAACTGGATGCGCGCCAGCCAGATGATCGCGGCGAAAATCGCGGCGATGAGGGCCAGCACGAAGGCGCCGACGACGATGTAGTGGGCGCGGGTCTCCATCCTCTAACCCGCGGCGCGCTGTGCCGCGCGGCCGCGCGGACCGGCGAAATAGGAGCGAATCCACGGATGCGGATGCTGCAGCAGCTCGTCGAGCGTGCCGACGACGAGGCGCCGGTCGACGAGGACGGCGATGCGGTCGCAAATGGCGGCGAGGCTGTCGAGGTCGTGCGTCACCATGAGGACCGTCAGGTGCATGCTGCGCTTCAGATCGGCGATGAGGGCGTCGAACTCGGCGGCGGCGATGGGATCGAGACCGGCGGTCGGCTCGTCGAGGAAGAGGAGCTCGGGATCGAGCGCCAGGGCGCGGGCAAGGCCGGCGCGCTTGCGCATCCCGCCCGACAGCTCGGCCGGATATTTGAGCGCCGCCTCGACCGGCAGGCCGACGACGGCGAGCTTGAGGCGGGTGAGCTCGGAGATGAGCGCGTCGGAGAGGGCGAGGTGCTCGCGCAGCGGCACCTGGATGTTCTGCGCGACGCTGAGCGAGCTGAAGAGCGCGCCGTCCTGGAAGAGCACGCCGAAGCGGGCATCGAAGCTCCGCCGCTCTTCGGCGCCGAGCGCGGCGCGGTCCTCGCCGAGGATCGTGATCCGCCCCGAGGACGGGCGCAAGAGACCGACGAGGGCGCGCAGCAGCACCGATTTGCCGGCGCCCGAGGCGCCGACGACCCCGAGCACCTCGCCGCGGCGAACCTCGAGGTCGAGATTCTCCAGCACGACGCGGCCGTCGACGCGCATGGTGAGTCCGCGGACGACGATGGCCGGCTCCGCCGTGCCGCCCGGGCTCTCAGATGCCGAGATAGGAGAAGGCGATCGAGAAGAGGGCATCAGCGACGATGATCAAGAAAATCGATTCGACGACGGACCGGGTGGTGAGGCGCCCGACGCTTTCGGCGCTGCGCGCGACCCGCAGCCCTTCATAGCAGCCGGTGAGGGCGATGATGCCGGCGAATACCGGCGCTTTCAACACGCCAATCCAGAAAGTCCAGCCGGGCAGCGGCGAGCGGAGCTGGCGCAGGAACGCTGGAATCGAGATGTCGAGGGTGCCCCACGCCATCAAGGCGCCGCCGAGCAGGCCCATAATGTCGGCGTAGAAGGCGATGAGCGGCAGCGTCAGCAGCAAGGCGAGGATGCGCGGCAGGACCAGGATCTCGATCGGGTCGAGGCCGAGGACCTGCATGGCGTCGATCTCCTCATTGACCTTCATCGTGCCGATCTGCGCCGTGAAGGCGCTGCCCGAGCGGCCGGCGACGATGATGGCGGCGAGCATGACGCCGAGCTCGCGCAAGATGGCGATGCCGAGCAGGTTGACGGTGTAGAGCTCCGCGCCGAAGCGCCGCAGCTGGTCGGCGCCCTGGAAGGCGAAGACGACGCCGATGAGGAAGGAGAGGAGCCCGACGATGGGCAGCGCGTCGACCCCCGTCTGCTCCATATGCGTGACGAGCGTCGCAAAGCGCAGCCGGCGCGGCCGCCGCAACGTGCGCAGCGCCACGATGCAGACGAGTCCGAGAAAGCCGAGGAGTTCGGCGCCGCGCTTTCCGGCACGGATGACCGCCTTGCCGATTCGCGCCGTGAAGTCGCCGAAGCGATAAGGCGGCGGCCGGGTGTCGGGAAGGCTCGGCGCCGCATCGCTCTCGGTGATCTGCTCGAGGAGCGGCACGAAGGCATCGCCGAGGCCGGCACGCTCGACGGTGGCGCCGGCGGCGCTCAGCTCGTTCTCAAGACGGCGCAGGAGCCACGCGCCGGCGGTGTCGAGCGCCGTCAGGGCGCCGAGATCGAGGCGCGCGAAGCGCGCGTCCGGCCGCCCGGCCGCGCGGATCTGGCGATCGAGCGAGGCGGCGGCGCCGATGACCCAAGCGCCGCCCGCCTCGAAGATCAGCCGGTCACCCTGGCGCGAGGCGCGCAGCCAGCCGCGCTCGCCGGTCATCCGGCCACCCTCTTCTCCTTGGGCCGGCCCATCAGCTCCGCCGAGCACTGAAGAAGACGCGCGAGAAGATATTACTGCCTGACCGCAGCGAAACGATTAGAGTGCGGCTCCGCTGGCGCATGGCGCCGGAAATGCGACCGAAGAACAAGACCATGGATCTCAAGCAGCACATCCGCGGTGTCCCCGACTTCCCCAAGCCGGGCATCCTCTTCTACGATATTTCCACCCTTCTCGCCCATCCTGCAGCGTGGCATGCGACCGTCGAGCGCCTGACCTCGGCGCTGGCCCCCTTCGCGCCCGACCTCCTCGTCGGCATCGAGTCGCGCGGCTTCCTCGTCGCTGCGCCGCTCGCCTATTGCATGGGCCGCGGCTTCGTCATGGTCCGCAAGAAAGGCAAGCTGCCCGGCGCCACGATCCCTTTCACCTACGATCTCGAATACGGCAGCGACACCATCGAGATCCAGGCCGATGCGATCCGGCCGGGTCAGCGCGCCGTCGTGCTCGACGATCTGTTGGCGACGGGCGGGACGATGGCGGCGGCGATCGCCCTCTGCCGCAGCGTCGGGGCCGAAGTGGTGGCGTCGGCGGCCATTATCGAGCTCAGCTTCCTCGGCGGCCGTCAGCGGCTCGACGTCCCCTTCACCTCGATGGTCGCCTACGAGTCCTGATCGTCCCTGCGGCAGGCGACGACGGCATAGAGCGGGTCGCCATCGGTGGTGAGCCGGGCATCGCAGCAATCCGGCTCCCGCCAATTGCCGGCCTCGCGCAGGAAATGCGCGATGAGGCGCAGATGGCCGTCATCGTCGAGCAGGCGCCAGCAGGCGGTCGCCTTGGTATGGAAGCAGCGGTTGGAGAAGGTGATGACGAGCGGCGCCCTGGGGCGCAGCACGCGCCCGACCTCGCGCATCACCTCGACGGGACGGGTCAGATACTGCACCGAGACGCAAATAGCGGCGCCGTCGAACTCGCCGTCGGCGAAGGGCAAATGCGGATCGCGGTTCAGATTCTGCACGTGCCATTCGTCGAGAAACGGATTCTCGGCGAGTTCCTGGCCATTCATCCCGATGCCGACGATGCGCGAATACTCGATCTCGGGCGGCAAGTGCGAGACCCAGCTCGACATCAAGTCGAGAATCGCGGCGCCCGGCCGGAAATATCGCCGGTAGAGCTGGGTGACGGCGGCGATCGCGCTGTCGTCGATATGGGTGACGAAGCGCGGCAGCCGGTAGAATTCCTCATCCGGACTTTCATCGAAGCGCTGGAAGGCGCTGTCCGGGATGGATGCCATGCCAAGCCCTTCTGCTTGCTTGCCAGGGGAAGAGATAGGGAGCTTGGCGCAGCTTGCCTATGCCTGAAAAGAGCCTGGTGCGAATTTTTATCGGCCGCGCTTGCGCGCGTGGCGCGGGACCTTCGGCGTGTCGCGCGGCCGTTCCTGTTCCTTGCGGGCGCTCTCCGGGTCGAGCTGGGGATTGCCGGAGCGGACGCCGGATTTTTCCGGATTGACCTTCGGCGCCGCCTTGTTCTCGTCGTCGAGGCTACGGCCCTCTTTTCGCGGCGCGATCACGATCCGCTCGCGTTCTTGCGCTCGTCGCGAATGATATCGCGGACCTGGTCGATGCCGGCCATGGCAACGACCCCGTTCCTCTCCTTGCAGGCGCGCGCGGCTTGCTCGAGCAGCGCCTGCACTTGCGCCGTCTTGGCGGCCGAGAGGCCGGCCGACGCCACCTCGCGCTGCACGCTGTCGAGAGCCGGCCGGCAGGGCGGCGTCTCGGCAAAGGCCGCTCCACCCGTCCCCAGCAGGACGGCTACGGCGCATGCTTGCTGGAATCCGCGCATGGCCTCACTCCTTGGCTTGCGAGGCAAACGCAAGCCTCGGACGGGAATTCCGCGGAGAGCGGGTCACGGAAAATGGCAGGCCGCCCGCCGGCCGGGCGCCACCTCGCGCAGCGCCGGCGCCTCCTCGCGGCAGCGCGGCTGCGCGAGCGGGCAGCGTTCGGCATAGGCGCAGCCGCGTCCCGCCGCGGCCGGTTCGCCGGGCGGCGCCGCGGGGCGGGTGCGGTGGCGCCGGCGTCCGGCGACGAGGCGCGGCGCCGCCTCCTTCAGCGCCTGCGAATAGGGGTGGAGCGGCCGCTCCAGGACGGCGGCGGTCGGCCCCGTCTCGACGATGGCGCCGCGATACATGACGGCGACGTCGACCGTGACGTAGGCGATCACTGCGAGATCGTGACTGATGAGGAGATAGGTGACCTCATGCTCGGCCGCGAGCGCCTTCATGACGGCCAGCACCTGCGCCTGCACCGAAACGTCGAGCGCCGAGACCGGCTCGTCCGCGACGATCAGCGCCGGCCGCGTGATGAGCGCCCGGGCAATGGCGATGCGCTGCCGCTGGCCGCCCGAGAACTCGTGCGGGTAGCGCTGCGCATCGCTGGCGCCGAGTCCCACGGATCGGAGCGCCGCCGCGACGCGCGCGCTCCGGTCGCCGCGCGCGGCGCCGTCCAGCATGTCGAGCGGTTCGCCGACGATGCGCCCGACGCGGTGGCGGGGATCGAGGGAGCCGACCGGGTCCTGGAAGACCATTTGCAGCCCCCGCCGAAGCTGGCGCAGGCGCGCCGGCGGCGCTTCGGCCAGATCCTCTCCCATGAAGAGGACGCGGCCGGCATCGGGCCGCTCGAATCCCATGACGAGCCGCGCCAGGGTCGACTTGCCCGAACCCGATTCCCCGACGATGCCGAGGCTGCGTCCGCGCGCGATCGCGAAGCTGACGCCGGAGAGCGCCGCCACCGCCTCGCCGCGGCGCCAGGGGAACGCCCGCGGCCGGCGATAGCGCCGGACCAGCTCTTCGACGGCGAGAAGCGGCGGCGTCACGAGGCCTCCGCCGTTGCCGCCGCCGCCTCGAGCCGGATGCAGGCGGCGCGGTGACCGGGACCGACGAGTCCGAGCGGCGGCGGCCCGTCGCCGCACGCGGCGATGGCGAGTGGGCAGCGATCGGCGAAGCGGCAGCCGGGCGGCAGCGCGGCCAGATCCGGAACGCTGCCCGGAATGGCGCGGAAGAGCCCGGTCGCCGGCCGCGCCGCGAAGAGCCCCTGCGTATAGGGATGGGCGCGGTGGCGGAGCATCGCCGCGACCGGCGCGTGCTCCACGACCGTGCCGCCGTAGAGGACCAGGACCTCGTCGGCTGTCTCGGCGACCGCCGCGAGGTCGTGGCTGACGAGGATGAGCGACATGCCCGTCTCCTCGACCAGCTCGACGAGAAGGTCGAGGATCTGCGCCTGCACCGTCACGTCGAGCGCTGTCGTCGGCTCGTCGGCCACCAGGAGGTCGGGGCCGCAGGCGAGCGCCATCGCGATCATGACGCGCTGGCGCTGTCCGCCCGAAAGCTGATGGGGAAAGGCGGCGGCGAGCCGGTCGGGATCCGGGAGATGAACGCGGGCGAGAAGGCGCCGCGCCTCGGCCGCCGCCTTGGCCGCCGGCATCTTGCGGTGAAGGCGCAGCGGCTCGGCGATTTGCGCGCCGACGGGCTGCAGCGGGTTGAGCGCGCTCATCGGCTCCTGGAAGATCATCGCGACGCGGTCGCCGCGCAGCCGGCAGAGCGCGTGCTCGTCGAGGCGGAGCAGCTCGCGCCCGCCGAGCCGCACCGAGCCCTGCGCCCGGGCCCCGGGCGGCAGAAGGCCCATGAGGGCAAGCGCGGTCATCGTCTTGCCGCTCCCCGATTCGCCGACGATTCCGAGGATGCGCCCGCTCTCCAGCGCGAAGCCGACGTCGCGCAGGATTTCGAGCGGCCCCCGCGGGCTGTCGATGACGACGCCGAGAGCTTCGACTTCGAGCAGGGCCATGGTTCAGAAGCGGCGAAGGCGCGGATCCAGAAGATCGCGCAGCCCGTCGCCGAGAAGGTTGAGACCGAGGACCGCGGCGACGATCGCCAGCCCCGGAAAGATGGCGAGGCGCGGCGCCAGGAAGAGGAAGGTCTGCGCCTCGTTCAGCATGCGGCCCCAGCTCGGAAACGGCGGTTGCGTGCCGAGGCCGATATAGGAGAGTCCAGCCTCGGCGAGGATGGCGAGGGCGAACTGGATCGTCGCCTGGACGATGAGGATGCTGGCGATGTTGGGCAGCACGTGCTCGAGCGTGATCCGCAGCCCGCCCTTGCCGGCGGCGCGCGTGGCCAGGATGAAGTCGCGCGTCCAGATGGCGCGCGCGGCGCCGCGCGTCAGCCGGGCGAAGACCGGCACGTTGAAGATGCCGATGGCGATGATGGAATTGACGGCGCCCGGCCCGAGAAGCGCCGTGATGAGGATCGCCGAGAGCACCGCCGGAAAGGCGAAGGTGAAATCGGCGAGCCGCATCGCCGCCTCTTCCGCCCAGCCGCCCTGCGCCGCGGCCAGGAGGCCGAGAGACACGCCGAGCGCGACGCCGATGGCGACGGCGACGATGCCGACCAGAATCGAATTCTGCGCGCCGACCATCAGCATCGAAGCGATGTCGCGGCCGAAATGGTCGGTGCCGAGCCAATGCCGGGGCGAGGGCGGCAGCAGGCGCTGCGTCAAATCGATCGCCGTCGCCGAATGCGGCGTCCAGACGAGCGAGACGAGGGCGATGAGGAGAAGGAGCGCCGTCAAAATCGCGCCGCAGACGAGCCCCCAATGCCGGAAGACGCGCCGCCGCCGGGCGGGCCGCCCTCTCTCGGCGACGGCGCTCATCGCCGCCGCAGGCGCGGGTCGATCGCGAGGTAGAGGAGATCGACCGCGAAATTGATGAGGATGACGAGGCCGGCGAGGAGCACGACGACGTCCTGGATGACAATGAGGTCGTGCTGAGTGATCGCCTGGAAGACGAGACGCCCGAGGCCGGGCAGCGTGAAGACGTTCTCGACGATGATCGTCCCGGCAAGGAGGCTCGCGAATTGCAGCCCCATGATGGTGACGACGGGAACGAGGGCGTTGCGCAAGGCGTGGCGCCACAGGGCGCGGGCGCGGCTGTTGCCCTTGGCGCGGGCTGTGCGGATGAAGTCCTCGCCGAGAATGTCGAGCACGGCCGAGCGGGTGATCCGCGCGAGGATCGCCGCCTGCACCACGGCGAGCGCCAAGGCCGGCAGGAGGAGCGCCTTCAGCGCCGCGCCGATGCCGGCGCCCCAGCCGGGAAAGCCGCCGGAGGGGAACCAGCCGAGATGCACCGCGAACAGCAGAATGAGGAGGAAGGCGAACCAGAAATTCGGCACGGCGATGCCGAGCTGCGTCAGGCCCATGACGCCGAGATCGCCCGCCTGCCCCTGATGCGCCGCCGCATAGACGCCGAGGCCGAGGGCAAGCGCCGTTGTCAGCGCCATCGCGAGAAGGGCGAGAGGCACGGTGACGAGGAGCCGTTCGCCTACCAGCTCCGCCACCGGCACCTGATAGGTGTAGCTGCGGCCGAGATCGCCCCGCAGCATGCCGCCGATCCAGGCGACGTAGCGCTGCGGCGCCGGCCGGTCGAGGCCGAGCTCGTGACGCAGCGCCGCGACTTGCTCCGGCCGCGCCTCGGTGCCGAGCATGACCTGCGCCGGATCGCCGGGCAGCACTTCGAGCACGAGAAAGACAACGAGGGTCGCCGCCGCGAGGGTCGCAACGAGACCGGCGAGGCGCTTCAGGAGAAAGAAGAGCATGCGCGGCGGTTATACACCCGATCCCCGGCTCCGGCGCTATCTCCGCCGGCATGCGCATCCGGCGCATTTCAAGGAATAGTAGCGGGCGGCGGGTTTCATGCTACGATTGGCGCATACAGGAGTACGGCCGTCCTCGGAGGGAACCCATGGTGGACACAGCCGCGCCTGGCATGCAGCGCATTGACAAGGCCGAGGCGGCGACGACGCGCCGCGCGATCCTCGCCTGCTCGATCGGCCAGATTTTCGAAATCTACGATTTCGTCATCTACGGCTATTTCGCTCTCGCGATCGGCCAGGCCTTCTTCCCCTCGAGCGATCCCGTCACCTCTCTGCTGAAGAGCTTCGCCACCTACGGCGTCGGCTTCCTGATGCGCCCGATCGGCGCCATCGTCATCGGCTATTACGGCGACCGCTTCGGCCGGCGCAAGGCGCTGGTCGTGACCGTCGGCATGATGGCGCTCGCGACCGGCCTCACCGGCCTTGCCCCCAGCTATGCGGCGATCGGCCTCTGGGGCCCCGTCATCCTTGTCGTCTGCCGACTGATGCAAGGCTTCTCGACGGGCGGCGAATGGGGCGGGGCGGCGGCGTTCCTCGTCGAATACGCGCCGGCCGGCCGGCGCGGCCTCGTCGGCAGCTGGCAGCAGGCGGCGACGGCGATCGGCGCGATCGCGGCGGCGCTCTCGGCGGCGGTGCTGAATTCGGTGATGGACTCCGCGAGCTTCTATGCCTGGGGCTGGCGCCTCCCCTTCCTGCTCGGCTTCGTCCTCGGCCCCATCGGCTACTATCTGCGCACCCGCGTCGCCGAGACGCCGGCCTTCGAGAGGACGGCGGCGGCGAAGGCGCTGACAAGGCTGCCGCTGGTCGACGCCCTGGCGCTCCACCGGACGGCGTTCCTCGCCGCCTTCGGGCTCAGCATCATCGGCTGCGTCCTCAACTACACCTTCATCGTCTTCATGCCGACCTACGCGGCGCAGACCCTGAAGATCGATCCCGGCCTCGCGCTCTATTCCGCCACCTTCGCCAATGTCGTCTATCTCGTGCTGACGCCTGTCGTCGGCGGCCTCTCGGACGTATTCGGACGGAAGGTGATGCTCTTCGCCTGCGCCGGGCTCAGCTTCGTCCTCTCCTATCCCCTCTTCCTGCTGCTTGCCTCGATCCCGACGATCTGGGGGCTGGTGCTGGTGCAGGGCATCGCGGCGGCGATCCTGACGCTCTATACCGGCGTCATCAGCACCATCCTCTCCGAGATGTTCCCGACCAATGTCCGCTACAGCGCCCTGTCGACGAGCTACGGCTTCGCCGTCACCATCTTCGGCGGCTTCGCGCCGGTCATCGCCACCTTCCTCGTGAAGATCACCGGCGATCCGATCTCGCCCGCCTATTACGTCATGGCGGCCGGCCTCGTCAGCGGCATCTCGGTGCTCTTCGTTCAGGAGCGCGCCCGCGTCGCCGCGCTGGCGTGAGCGCTCTTCGCTTCCGTTTCTCCCCAAGAGGAGAGACGGAAGCGAGCGCGGCGCGTCACGGCCTGCGGCGCCGCCGCGGGCGGCGCAGGAGCTCGCCGCCGCAATTGGGGCAGGTGTGGCTCATCGCCTCGCTGCAGGAACCGCAGAAGGTGCATTCATAGCTGCAGATGAAGGCCGTCTCCTCATGCGGCAACGCCGCGCCGCATTTCTCGCAGGCGGCCCGCATTTCGAGCGCCATCGAAAGCCGCCTCAGGCCGCCGCCTTCAGCACGCTCTCGAGCGTGCCGAAGATTTCGTCGATCTGCTTGCGCTCGACGATGAGCGGCGGCGACAGCGCGATGATGTCGCCCGTCGTGCGGATGAGGAGGCCCTTCTCGTAGCATCTGAGGAAGGCGTCGAAGGCGCGCGCCGTCGGCTTGCCGGCGATGGGCTCGAGCTCGATGCCGCAGACGAGGCCGAGATTGCGCACATCGATGACATGCGGCAGGCCGCGCATGGCGTGCGCCGCCTCCTCCCAATAAGGCGAGAGCTCGGCGGCGCGCTGGAAGAGCCCTTCCTTCACATAGAGATCTAGCGTCGCGATCGCCGCCGCGGCGGCGACCGGGTGGCCCGAATAGGTGTAGCCGTGGAAGAGCTCGATCGAGTTCTCCGGCGCGGCGGCCATGAAGGCGTCGTAGAGGCCGCGCCGCAGGGCGACCGCGCCCATCGGGATGGTGCCGTTGGAGATGCCCTTGGCGCAGGTGATCATGTCGGGAATGACGCCGAAATACTCGCTGGCGAAAGCGGCGCCGAGGCGGCCGAAGCCGGTGATCACCTCGTCGAAGATGAGAAGGATGCCGTATTTGCTGCAGATCGCCCGCAGCTTTTCGAGATAGCCCCTGGGCGGCACGAGGACGCCGGTCGAGCCGGCGACCGGCTCGACGATGACGGCGGCGATGGTCGAGGCGTCGTGCAGCGCGACGATGCGTTCGAGCTCGTCGGCGAGATGCGCGCCCCATTCGGGCTGGCCGCGGGTGAAGGCGTTCTTCTCGAGATTGTGGGTATGCGGCAGATGGTCGATGCCGGGGAGCAGGTTGCCGAAGAATTTGCGGTTGGGCGAAATGCCGCCGACCGAGATGCCGCCGAAGCCGACGCCGTGATAGCCGCGCTCGCGGCCGATGAGCCGCGTGCGCGCGCCTTCGCCGCGGACCCGGTGATACGCCAAGGCGATCTTGAGCGCGCTGTCGACCGCCTCGGAGCCGGAATTGGTGAAGAAGACGTGGTCGAGATCGCCGGGCAGCATGGTGGCGAGCTTCGCCGCCGCCTCGAAGGCGACGGGGTGGCCCATCTGGAAGGAAGGCGCATAATCCATGCGCGCCACCTGGCGCTGCACCGCCTCGACGATGGGCTTGCGGCCGTGGCCGGCATTGACGCACCAGAGCCCGGCCGTGCCGTCGAGGATGCGCCTGCCGTCATGGGCGGTGTAATGCATTCCCTCGGCGGCGACGAGGAGGCGCGGATTGGCCTTGAACTGCCGGTTCGCCGTGAACGGCATGAAATAGGCGTCGAGATTGTTCGGGATGCCGGAACTCCCCGCCTCGCCATCGCTCTCGTACATGGGATTCTCCTCGTCTCCTGCGGTCCGCGCGCGGCGAAGCCTAGCATGCGCGCGCAATCTCGCCAAAGCGGCACAGGCCGGGCGCGCGCCGCCTTAACGCTTCATTAACGATATCGGCGCGAACGTTTTGCATATCCTCTCGGCCCGCTCGGTGGCGCAAGATGGAACACCTCGCGATTTTCGCCCTGCTCTACCTCGCCGCGGGCGCCGCCTGCTTCGCGCATCCGGGCGGCCCGGCCACCCCCGCCGATTTCACCTGGCGCGGCCAGCGCCTCATCTTCCTCGACACGCTGCCGGCGGTCCTCGCCTGGCCGATGGCGCTCTGGTATCTCTGCCGCGGCCGGTAGGGCGCGGCCCCGCTCTCGGGCGCTTATTGGCGGTAGCTCGGGTCCTTGCGGTCGAGAAGGCGCAGCAGGGCCGGCCATTCGCGCTGGCCGCCCGGCATGTCGTCGCGGTCGAATTGCCGCGCGGTCTTCTCCGCGACCTGGCCGCCGACTTGATGGATCTTGCCGCCGCTCGCCATCACTTCGATCTGCACGCGGCAGGATTCGTTGAGGTAGTACATCAGCGAGAAGGCCTCGGGGATCGTGCGGCCCGCGGTGAGCAGCCCGTGGTTGCGCAGGATCATTACCCGCTTGTCGCCGAGATCGGCGACGAGGCGCTGCCGCTCGTCGAGATCGAGCGCGACGCCTTCGTAATCATGGTAGGCGACACGGTTGTAGAATTGCAGCGAGAACTGGTTGAGCGGCAGC
This sequence comes from Alphaproteobacteria bacterium, assembly GCA_021325525.1. Taxonomy (GTDB): domain Bacteria; phylum Pseudomonadota; class Alphaproteobacteria; order ATCC43930; family CGMCC-115725; genus URHD0088. The sequence continues at coordinate 37,238 of JAJPHB010000063.1, read as the reverse complement.
AGGCCTTCGGCAAGGCAGGAGACCGCGACCCCGGAGCGCGTATGAGTATGGAGTACGCAGGCGACGTCGGGGCGCGCCGCATGAATGGCGCTGTGAATGACGAAGCCGGCCTTGTTCACGGGATGGCCATTATCCTCGACGACGTTGCCGTCGAGATCGATCTTGACGAGGCTCGACGCCGTGATCTCGCTGAAATGGAGGCCGTAGGGATTGATGAAAAAGCGATCGTGGGTGCCGGGCACGCGCGCCGAGATATGCGTGAAGACGAGATCGTCCATGCCGAAATGCGCGACGAGCCGGTAGCAGGCCGCGAGCTCGACCCGCACCTCGGCCTCCGAAAGCTGCTGCGGCGAAGGCGGCGGACGGAAGGCGGTGACGGTCGACATCGGCGCGATCCTCGGATGATGATGGTTGCGGCCGAGTTTAGCCGGCGCCGGCCGCCCCCGCCAGAGCGCTCTCCCGCTCGGCAAGGCAGGCGAGGACCCGGTCGGCGAGAGCGAGCGAGGCGGTGAGCCCCGGCGATTCGATGCCGTAAAGGTTGACAAGGCCGGGAATGCCATGCGCCTGCGGCCCCTGGACGACAAAATCGCCCGCCGCCTCGCCGGGCCCCGTGATCTTCGGACGGATGCCGGCATAGCCCGGCTGCAGCGCGCCGTCGGGAAGGCCCGGCCAGTAGCGGCGGATCGCCGCGTAGAAGCCGTCGCCGCGCCGCGGATCGACGGTGTAATCGACGCGGTCGATCCATTCGACATCGGGGCCGAAGCGCGCCTGGCCGGCGAGGTCGAGCGTCAAATGGACGCCGAGCCCTGCCTTCTCCGGCACAGGATAAATGAGGCGCGAGAACGGCGCCTTGCCGCTCAGCGTGAAGTAGACGCCGCGGCAGAGATAGTCGCGCGGGATGCTCGCCGCCGGGATGCCGGCGATGCGGCGCGCCAAGGCCGGCGCGTAGAGGCCGGCGCTGTTGACGAGCATGCGGCAGGCAAGGCGCATGGGTTCGGCGCCGCCGATCTCGAGCATGAAGCCGTCCTTTCGCAACGCACCGCCTTCGACGGGGGCGCGGAAGACGACCATCGCGCCGGCCGCCTCGGCCTCGCCCTGATAGGCCAGCATGAGGGCATGGCTGTCGATGATGCCGGTCGAGGGCGAGAGAAGGCCGCCCAGCGCGGCGAGGGCCGGCTCCAGGCGCCGCAGCTCGCGGGCATCGAGCGCCACGAGGTCCTCGACGCCGTTCGCGGCGGCGCGCGCCCGAATGCCGTCCAGGAGCGGCAGCTCCTCCTCGGAACAGGCGACGATCAGCTTGCCGAGGCGCTTGTGCGGCACGCCATGCGCCGCGCAATAGGCATAGAGGCGGCGCTTGCCCTCGACGCAGGTCAGCGCCTTGAGGCTGTCCTTCGGATAGTAGATCCCGGCATGGATCACCTCGCTGTTGCGCGAGGAGGTCTCGAAGCCGATGCCGTATTCGCGCTCGAGCACCATGACTTCGATGCCGGCCTTCGCCAGCGCCCGCGCGACGGCGAGCCCGACGACCCCGGCCCCGACGACGACGCATTCGACCGCAGCTTCGGACATGAAGCGCTATATCCACCTTGAAGAATCCTCCTCTCCCGCGTGCGGGAGAGGGTCGGGGTGAGGGTAGCCGGCGTGTACGGCAGCGCCAGCGACTTGAAACATGCCCTCACCCTGCCCTCTCCCGCAAGCGGGAGAGGGCAATCGGACTGAGGCAAGCGAGAGAGCGGGAGCTGAGAGACGCGAACATGCGCGGGAGAGGCGCCGATTACGGCTTGCGCTTCGACCAGACCGGGGCGGTGTTGAAGAGGGCGATGGTCGAGACACTCATTTTGGCGCTCGCATCCTTCACCTGCCGGCTATAGGCGACGTAGATGAGCGTGTCGTTCTTGCGGTCGTAGATGCGCCGCACCGCGATCGATTTGAAGATGAGGCTCTTGCGCTCCGAGAAGACCTCCTCGCCGGCCGGCGACAGCTCGATGTCGCCGATCACGATAGGCGCGGTCTGGCGGCAGGCGATCGAGCTGTTCGAGGGGTCCTGAAACCAATTGCCCTTGGAGAGGCGGTCGATAAGGCTTCGGTCGAAGGAGGTGAGGTGGCAGGTGACGCCCGCGACCTTGGGGTCGGCGACCGCCTCGACGACGATGGAATTCCCGGTCCAGTCGTTGCGGAAGCGGCCGACCTGATCGCTGTCGGCGGCGCCGGCGGCGGTGGCGAAGAGACAGAGGAGGCCGACGGCGGCCAATCTGAGCAGCATGATTTCAGTCCGAGGCTGTGAATTCCAGGAGCGCTCATTGTCGCCGCGGCGCGGCGCCGCCGCCAGCGCCGCGAGGCGCCCCGTCATTCGGCGGCGAGCACCGCCACCGGGAAGGCGGCGAAGAGTGCCGCGGCCTCGAGCGGCGCCCCGCCCTCGTAGCGCCGGCCGCTCAGAATGTCGCGCCAGGCCGACGCCGCGCCCAGGGACAGCCGCGTGTCGGCCCAGTCGGCCCTTCCCTCCTCGTCGGCGATCTTGGCGAGGAGGCGGGGAACGATGACGGCGAGGCTCACCCCCTGATGCTGGCGCAGGAAAGCGAAGATATGGTCGGCGCGCTCGCCTTCGGCGGCGAGCGGCAGATACGCGCCTTCGCCGAAGAGCGCCGGATGCGCGGCGCGGACGTGAAGGAGCCGGTGGACGAGATAGAGCTTCTCGCGGCCGTCGCGCCAGGCATCGCCGGCGCCGCCGGGCCGGAGCGGCGGCGCCGACTCGACCCCGGCCAGCATGCCGCGGCGGCGCGCGAAATCGACCGGCCGGCGGTTGTCGGGATCGACGAGGCTGAAATCCCAGAGCTCGCCGCCCTGATAGATGTCGGGAACGCCGGGACTCGTCAGCTTCAGCGCCGTCTGGCCGAGACTGTTGAGCGCGCCGAGGCGGGCGATCCGGCCGACGAAGCCGGCGAGATCGGCGAGGAAGGGGTTGGGGTGCGAGGCGTCGAGAGCGCCTGAAATGAAGCGCCGCAGCGCCGCCTCATACGCCTCGTTCGGGTTGCCCCAGCTCGACTGCTCCTTGGCCTCGCGCACCGCCTTGATCATGGCGGCGGCAACGCGCTCGGCAAGCGCCGCGACCGCCGGCGCGTCCGTCGGTTCGAGGCCGGGCGGCCACGCGCCCAACGCCGCCTGGTAGAAGAGATACTCATCCCGGCGGCTCGGCGCCGGCACGCCGTCGATCTCGCCGCGCCGGAGGCGGTTGAGGCGCAGCCACAGCGTCACGCGGCGGCGCCATTCCCCGGGCAGCTCCGAGAGCACGGCGAGCCGGGCGCGCGCATCCTCGCCCCGCTTCGTGTCATGCGTCGCCGTCGCCAGCATCGCCTCGGGCCAGCGCCGGGCGCGCTCCTCGTTCAGGCGATGGAGCGCGGCGGGCGAGACGCCGAAACGCCGCGGATCGCCCCCGACCTCGTTGAGCGCGACGAGCGGGACATAGCGGTAGAAGCTGGTATCTTCGAGCCCCTTGGCCATGACCGGGCCGCTCAATTGCTGGAAGCGCATGGCAAGGCGCAGGATCTCCGACCGCGAGGCGGCGCGCCGGCCATCAAGCGAGCCGGCCAGGACGGCGCCGATGAAATCGAAGATCGAAGTGTCGGCGGCCGGCGACCGTCGCTTCGCGACGGCGATCGCCCAGTCGATGAAGCGGCGATCCTCGGCGCCGGCGCCGCCGGCATCGACATAGGTCCGGTAGACGGGAAAGGCGGCGAGCACCTGGCCCAGCGCATCGCGCATGCCGTTCAGCGTGAAGTCGCGCGTGCGCCAATCGCTCGATGCGAGGTCGTGGAAGGCCTGCGCCAGCACTGCCGTCTCGCTCGCCAGATTGACCGTGACGATCCGCAGCTTGCTGGCGTAGAGCACCTCGTCGAAGCTCTTGGTCTCGCCGGTGATCCTGGCATAGAAGCGCGAGAGGCGCCGCTCCGATCGCGGATCGATGAAGAGGCCGCCGACCTGGTTGGCGAATTCGTAGCCCGTCGTGCCGGCGACCGGCCAATCGGGCAGGGTTTCGTAGCGGGCGAGAATCTTCTCGACGACGATATAGAAGGGCCCCGAACCCGGCGGACGAGCGCGCGCCGCCTCGTCTTGCAGGCGCCGGCAATAGGTGGCGGGATCGAACAGCCCGTCGATGTGGTCGATCCGCAGCCCCTGAATGGCGCCAGAACCGACAAGCGACAGGACGAGGCGATGCGCACGGGCGAACAGCTCAGGCAATTCGATGCGGAGCCCGGCCAGCTCGTTGATGTTGAAGAATCGCCGGTAATTGATCTCGTCGGCGGCGACGCGCCAATAAGCGAGACGATAGAATTGCGCCTCGAGCAAATCGTGGAGGCGGCGCCAGCTGTCCCGATCCTCGGCGCGGCCGGCGAAGCTCGCCGCCCCCGCTTCGATCGCGGCTGCGAGGGCCGGCCGGCGCGCGGTGGCGTCGGCCAGGCGCCGTTTCAGCTCCAGCAAGGCTTCCCGCCGCGCCGGCTCCGCCGTTTCCATGCTCAGCGCCTCGGCGGCGCCGATCAGATCGCTGAGGACGGCACGCGCCCCGGCATCGAGGCGGTCGAGCGGCGCGCGGCGCAGGATCGCCGCATACTGCGCCGCCGCCACCGGGAAGCGGTGCTCGAAATAGGCGATGGCGAAGCGGCCCTCGGCGCGCTCGAAGCGAAGCACGATCTCGCCCTCTTCGAGAATGGCGCCGTACTGGTCGCCCAGCACCGGCAGCAGCACCTTGCCCTTGAGGTCGCGGCGGCGCGCATTCCAGTCGATGTCGAAGAAGCCGGCATAGGGCGAGGCCTCGCCCCATTCGAGAACGTCGCGCCACCAGGCGTTGTCGTTGCCGCCGATGCCCATATGGTTCGGCACGAAATCGAGAATGAGCCCCATGCCGCGCGCATGCAGGCGATCGACGAGGGCGGCGAAATCCTCGGCGGAGCCGATCTCGGGATTGAGGCGGTTGTGGTCGGTGATGTCGTAGCCGTGCCGCGAGCCGCGCCGTGCCTGCAGAAAGGGCGAGGCGTAAAGATGGCTGACGCCAAGGTCGGCGAGGTAGTCGACAAGCTCCGCCGCCTGGCGGAAGGTGAAGTCGCGGCTGAATTGCAGGCGGTAGGTGGCGCGCGGCGCACCGGCGGGCGGGCTCATCGCGGCGGCGCGGCTCGGCGAAGCTGTCGCGCCTCGTTGAGGGCGGCGGCGAGCTGTGCCAGGGCCGGGTCGCCCAGCAGCTCGCTTACCGCGAGCGACAGCTTGCGCCGCCAGTTCGGATGCTCGTCGAAGGTCCCCGGCAGGTTCGCCTGGTCGAGCTCGCCCAGAGCATCCTCGATCTGAACGAGCACCAGGCGCGCATTCGAGCGGCCGAGGAAACGATGCACGGCCTCGCTCAGGGCCGGCGCGAAGACCGGATGCGCCTCGTCGCCGAGGAGGCTCTTCGCGGCATCGGGCGGCAAGACGCCCTCGCGGACGAGCGCGTCGAGGAGAAGGCGGCGCTCGCGCGCCCGGCTCGCCTCGGCCTCGGCGCGCTGGCCCGCGTTGGAATAGAGATCGAGCTCGCGCCGCCATTTGAGGTCGCGTCCGGTCCAATAGCCTCTGAGGGTCGCGACGTCGTGGGTGGCGACGGACGCCGTCGCCAGCTCCGGATACTGGTCGGGCGGAACGAAGCTGCCATCCGCCTGCCGCTCGAAGATGAGCACGCGATAGGAGAGGACGTTGGCCGCGCGCAACCGCTCGCGGAACCCTTCGGGCACCGTGCCGAGATCCTCGCCGATGACGGCGCAGCGCTGGCGATGGCTTTCGAGGGCAACAATGCGCAGGAGGTCGTCGATGGGATAGGCGATATAGGCGCCCTCGGACGGCGCCATGCCGCCCGGAACCCAGTAAAGGCGCTGCAGCGCCATGACATGGTCGATGCGGAGCGCTCCCGCATGCCGCATGTTCGCCCGCAGGCAGGCGATGAAGGGCGCGTAGGCGCGGGCCCTGAGCACCAGCGGATTGATCGGTGCAAGGCCCCAATTCTGGCCTTTGAAATTGAGGAGGTCGGGCGGCGCCCCGACCGAGGCGTCCGGCACCAGCAGCTCCTGGTCGGCCCAGGCTTCGGCACCATGCGGATCGACGCCGACCGCGAGGTCGCGATAGAGCCCAATCGCGAGGCCGGCATCGCGGCCGCGGCGCGCTGCCTCGCCGAGCTGCCGGTCGGCTTCCCACTGCAGATATTGAAAATACTCGATCCGCTCGTACTCCGCCGCCGCGAACTCCGCCACTTCCGCCGAGGCCGGATCCTGCATCGGGAGCTCCCACTGGCGCCAGGCGAAGCCGACGCCCGAGGCGATATAAAGCTCGTGCAGCGCCTCGAAGACGGCAAAGCGCCGCAGCGCCTCGCCGCCGGCTTGCTGAAACGCCCGGAAAGCCCGTCCGCGCTCGCTCAGCGCGGCAGCCCGCCCCGCGCCCAGATGGCGGTCGCGAAAGCAACGGTAGAGGTGCTCGAAGGCTGCGCGCTTCAGGGCAGCGACGGCCGCGTGGTCGACAAGATCGGAATCCCGCGCCGCGGCAAGCTGGCGTTCCGTGTCGGGCAGCGCGGCGAAGGCCCGCGCGGGCTCGCACGCGGCGAATTCCGGCACCGCCTCGACATCGATGTAGAGATCGTTGAGGAAGAGCCGGCTCGACGGCGAATAGGGGCTGATGTGACGCGGCTCGGCCGCGAAGAGCGCGTGCAGCGGATTGACGCCGACGGCGCGCGCGCCATGCCGCGCGATGCCGGAGGAAAGCTCGGCGAGGTCGCTGAAATCGCCGATGCCCCAATTGCGGCGCGAGCGCAGCGCATAAAGCTGCGTCGTGAGCGCCCAGGCGCGCCGGTTGTGATCGAGCTCTGCCGGCAGATAGCATTGCGCCGGAGCGACGATGATGGTGGCACTGCATTCGCGGCCGCCGCAGCGCAGGACGAGGCTGAAATATCCGGCCGCCAGCTTTTCGAGCCGCAGCAACCGCACAGCGACGCCGTGCTCGGCGGCCGCGCCATCATCGCGCTGGGGCATGTCTTCGCCGAAGGCGCGTCCCTCGCGCACGGCGCCCGCCTCGTCCGTGAGGCGCCATTCGAGGCTTTCCCGATCCAGCGGCAGATACAGCGGAATCTCCGCGACCGGTCGCTCGGCCGGCAGGACCAGCACCGGATCGCAGAGCTGCCGCCAGCGCTGCGCCGCCAGCTCGCGCATGAGCGCCGCCGCGCGGCCGGCGCTGTCGACGCGCAGGCCGAGACAGGCGAGAAGCGCCTCGATCGCTTCGCGGCGGACGACCTTCTCGCCGCCCCAGGCGTCGCGGTAGCGCGTTTCGATCCCGGCCAGCGCAGCAAGATTCACCAAGAGGGAGTCGTCGCTCATGCGCGTCCTGGAGGAGCCAAGAAGAAGACCGCCGATCGCGCCGGCACCACGCCGTCATCGGTCGGCGGCACCGTCGCATAGAGGCAGCACCCCCGCGGACGGTCCTCGGCGTCAACGATGCTTGCGTCGGAGAAGTTCGCGACCAGCGTCAGGCGCGAATGGTCGGCGAGGCGCCACTCGGCGCGGACCGCCCGCTCGCCCAGCGCACGCCATGTCCCGATATGCCCGCCGATGCCGGCGAGGCGAGGCATGATCTCGCGCGCCCGCAGAGCGAGGAGCGCCCGATGGCGCTCGAGCCATTCGGCATGGTCCGGCGCCTCGCGCTCGCTCCAAGCGAGGACGGAGCGCATGAAGCTTTCCTCGGCGTTGGGATCGGGAATGCGCTCGCGCAGCGCGGGATCGGCGAATTCCGGGAATTTCGCGAATTCGCGGCGGCGCCCGTCGCGCACGGCGGCGGCGAGATCGCCCGCGAAGTCGCAGAAGAAGCAGAACGGCCGCCGGCTCCCCCATTCCTCGCCCATGAACAGCATCGGGATTTGCGGCGACAGCAGCAGGATCGCGGTGGCGGCGTGGATGGCCGCCGCGCTCGCCTGGCCCGAGAGGCGGGTTCCGAACGCGTTGTTGCCGACCTGATCATGGTTTTGGATGAAGGAGACGAAGGCCGTGGGCGGCAGATGCGCCGAGGGCTCGCCGCGCGCCGCGCCGTCGCGATAGGCCGAGGCCTCGCCCTGGAAGGCGAAGCCCTCGGCGAGCGCGCGGCCGAGAAGCGCGGCCGGATGGTCGGCGTAATCGGCGTAATAGCCGCCGGCGGTGCCGGTCGCCGCGACGCGCAGCGCATGGTGGAGGTCGTCGTTCCATTGCGCGGTGAAGAGCCCGGCACGCCCGTCGTGCCGCTCCAGATAGCGCGATTGATTCCGGTCGTTCTCGAGCACGAGGTGGATCGGCCGCTCGGCACCGAAGTGCCGGCGGATGGCCGCACCGATCTCGCTCAGGATGTCGGGGCGGCTCTCGTCGATGATGGCGTGGACGGCGTCGAAGCGCAGCCCGTCGAAATGGAATTCCTCGAGCCAGTAAAGCGCGTTCTCGATGTAGAAATCGCGCACCGGTCGGCTCATCGGCCCGTCGAAGTTGATGGCTGCGCCCCACGGCGTCCGGTGGCGCTCGGTGAAGAATTGCGGCGCGTAGCGGTGGAGGTAGTTCCCCTCCGGCCCGAAATGGTTGTAGACGACGTCGAGGAGGATGGCGAGGCCGCGCTCGTGGCAGGCTTCGACGAGACGCTTCAGCGCCTCGGGGCGGCCGTAGCGGTGGTCGGGGGCGAAGAGGAGGACGCCGTCATAGCCCCAATTGCGGCGGCCGGGAAAATCGGCGACCGGCATGAGCTCGACAGCGGTGACGCCCAGCCGAACGAGATGATCGAGCCGGCGCTCGACACCGGCGAAATCGCCGCCCGCCGAGAAGGTCCCGACATGCAGCTCATAGAGCACCACCTCCTCCCAGGGGCGGCCGCGCCAATCCGCATCGCGCCAAACGTGGGCGGCGGGGTCGATCACCTCGGACGGACCCGCGACGTCGTCGGGCTGGTGGCGCGAGGCGGGGTCCGGAACGGCCAGCCCGTCGACGAGATAGCGGTAGCGCGTCCCGGGATCTGCCTCGGCGACGAGCTCGAACCAGCCGCCATCCTGTCGCGTCATCGCCAACTGCCGCGGTCGATCGCCCTCGATGACGCAGGCGACGCTCGCCGCGGCGGGCGCCCACAGGCGGAACCGCACGCCGCCGGGCACGAGCTCGGCGCCGAAGGGCAGGCGGCGATGGCGCCTCATTCGCGCTCGCCGGGGGTGTCTGCATCGTCAGGCGCGGCGCCGCCGGGGCGCTCGTGTTCGGGCCCGTCCATGGCCTCGACCGTCGCTTGGTGCCGCTCCTCGCGCCCGGCCGGCGGCGCCTCGGCCGGCGGCTCTTGCGGGCGGACGATGCCGGTGGGCGAGGGCGCCGCCGGCTCGGGCGGCACATGGATGAAGAGCGCGAAGGACCGTGCCTTCAAGCAAAAGGACTCGCCCGGAGCGACGATCGCGCCGTTCTCGACGAGCCCGCTCTCGAGCGCCGTATCGACGAGCGGCTGCCAGGATCCGGCGAGCGCCAGCGCGGGCACGTGGAATTCGATATCGCCGTGATAGGCGTTGAGCATGACGAGGAAGCTTTCATCGATGTCGCGCTGCCCGCCCGGCGTGAAGAACTCCCCGGCGGCGCCGCCCAGCACATAGCCAATGCAGAGGGCGAAGGGATTGTTCCAATCCTCTTGCCCGGCCTCGCGCCCCTCCGGCGTCAGCCAGGTGATGTCCTTCAGCCCCTCGGCGGAAACCGCCTCGCCGCGGAAGAAGCGCGGCCGCGAGAAGACGCGATGGCGCCGGCGCAGGGCGATCAGCGCGCGGACGAACTCGCGCAGCCGCGCATCCTGCGGCGCGATCTCCGACCAATGCGTCCAGGAAAGGTCGTTGTCCTGGCAATAGGCGTTGTTGTTGCCGCGCTGGGTTCTCCCGATCTCGTCCCCGGCGAGCAGCATCGGAACGCCGAGCGAGAGCAACAGCGTCGCCAGGAAGTTGCGCTTCTGGCGCTCGCGCAGCGCGATGATCTCGGGATCATCGCTGGCGCCTTCCGCGCCGCAATTCCAACTGAAATTGCTGTCGTGGCCGTCGCGATTGTCTTCGCCATTGGCCTCATTGTGCTTGTCGTTGTAGCTGACGAGGTCGTGCAGCGTGAAGCCGTCATGGGCGGTAATGAAGTTGATCGATGCCCATGGGCGCCGGCCGTGGCGATCGAAGATGTCCGACGAGCCGGCAAGGCGGGAGGCGAGCGCTGGAACGAGGCCGGCGTCGCCCTTCCAGAAGCGGCGGACCGTGTCGCGGTAGCTGGCGTTCCACTCGGCCCAGCCCGGCGGAAAATTGCCGAGCTGGTAGCCGTGCGGCCCCAGATCCCAGGGCTCGGCGATGAGCTTCACCTGGGAGAGCACGGGATCCTGCCGCACCGCGTCGAAGAAGACGCTGTCCTGCGCGTAGTCGCCGTGCCAGCGGCCGAGGACAGGCGCGAGATCGAAGCGGAAGCCGTCGACATGCATGTCGGCCGCCCAATAGCGCAGCGAATCCATGACGAGCTGGAGGACGCGCGGGTGGTCGAGGTTGAGCGTGTTCCCCGTGCCGGTGTAGTCAACGTAGTAGCGGCCGTTCTCCTGCAGCCGGTAGTAGGAGCGGTTGTCGATGCCGCGAAAGCACAGGGTCGGCCCCATCTGATTGCCTTCGCCGGTATGGTTGTAGACCACGTCGAGGATGACCTCGATGCCGGCGTCGTGCAGGCGTTTCACCGCGGTGCGGAATTCGAGGATGCGGCCGGCCGAGAGGTAGCGCGGGTCGGGCGTAAAGAAGCCGATCGTGTTGTAGCCCCAGTAATTGACGAGACCGCGCTGCGTCAGGTGGCGGTCGTCGATCCAGGCCTGGATGGGCAGCAGCTCGACGGCGGTGACGCCGAGCTCGAGGAGGTAATCGATGACGGGCGGCGAGGCCAGGGCGGCGAAGGTGCCGCGCCGCGCCGGATCGACGCCGGGATGGGTCGCCGTGAAGCCCTTGAGATGCATCTCGTAGATGATCGTCTCCTCCCAGGCCCGGCCCGGTCGGCGGTCGTCGGCCCAGGTGAAGGCCTGCTCGACGACCCGGCATTTCGGCATGTTGCGGGCGTTGTCGCGGCGATCGAAGGAGAGATCCTCGCGCGCACTGCCGACGCGATAGCCGAAATGCGCATCGGACCAGCGCAAGGGGCCATGCAAGGCCTTGGCGTAGGGGTCGAGAAGAAGCTTGTTGGGATTGAAGCGGTGGCCGTTCGCCGGGTCGTAGGGGCCGTGAACGCGGTAGCCGTAGAGAAGGTTGGGCCGCGCATCCGGCAGATAGCCGTGCCAGACGTCGTCGGTGTACTCGCTGAGCTGGACGCGCGAGACCTCGTGCTGGCCGGTGGGGTCGAAGATGCAGAGCTCGACCTTTTCGGCATGCTCGGAGAAGAGCGCGAAATTGACGCCTTCGCCGTCCCAGGTCGCGCCCAGCGGATAGGGCCGCCCCGGCCACACCTGCGTGCGCGCGGTCATGCGGTGCGAGCATCCAGCGTGAAGATGAGAGTGGCGAGCGGCGGCAGGCGCAGGCGGACGGAATGGGCCTGCCCGTGCATCGGATGCGCTTGCGCCTCGACGGCGCCTGCATTGCCGACGCCGCTGCCGCCGTATTCGACGGCGTCGGTGTTGATGCGCTCGAGCCAGCGGCCGGGGCGCGGCACGCCGATCAGCCAATCCTCGCGGACGACCGGGGTGAAGTTGCAGCAGACGAGCGCCGCCTCGCCGGGCGAGGCGCCGTGCCGGGCGAAGACGATGACGCTCGCCTCGGCATTGCCGCCATCGATCCACTGGAAGCCCTCGGCTTCGCTGTCGCGGGCATGGAGCGCCGGCGTCTCGCGGTAGAGGCGGTTGAGGTCGCGGACCAGCAACTGCACGCCGCGATGCATCGGATCGTCGAGCAGTTGCCAATCGAGGCCGATATCGTGGTTCCATTCGCGCTCCTGGGCGAACTCCCCGCCCATGAAGAGCAGCTTCTTGCCGGGATGGCCCCACATATAGCCGTAATAGGCGCGCAGATTGGCGAAGCGCTGCCAGCGGTCGCCCGGCATCCGGCCGATGATGGAGCCCTTGCCGTGGACGACCTCGTCATGGCTGAGCGGCAGGACGAAATTCTCGTGGAAGGCGTAGAGGAAGCCGAAGGTCAAGTCGTTGTGGTGGTATTTGCGGTGGATGGGGTCGTGCGAGATGTAGCGCAGCGTGTCGTGCATCCAGCCCATGTTCCATTTGAAGCCGAAGCCGAGGCCGCCGGTCGAGGTCGGCCGCGACACCGCCGGCCAGGCCGTCGACTCCTCGGCGATCGTGGTCACGCCGCCGATGCGGCCGAAGGCCAGCTCGTTGAGGCGGCGAAGGAAGGCGATCGCTTCGAGATTTTCCCGGCCGCCATGGATGTTCGGGACCCACTCGCCGGGTCCGCGGCTGTAGTCGAGATAGAGCATCGAGGCGACCGCATCGACGCGCAGGCCGTCGATATGGAACTCCTCGAGCCAGTAGAGCGCGCTCGACAGCAGGAAGTTCGCCACCTCGCGCCGGCCGTAATTGTAGATCATCGTGTTCCAGTCGCGATGGAAGCCCTGGCGCGGATCGGCATGCTCGTAGAGCGCGGTGCCGTCGAAGCGGACGAGCCCGTGCGGGTCGGTGGGAAAATGCCCGGGCACCCAGTCGAGGAAGACGCCGAGCCCCGCCGCATGGCAGGTGTCGATGAAGGCGCGGCACTCCGCCGGCGTGCCGTAGCGGCTCGTCGGCGCGAAGAGCGAGACCGGCTGGTATCCCCAGGACCCGTCGAAGGGATATTCGGTGATGGGCAGCAGCTCGATATGGGTGAAGCCCATCTCGCGGACATAGGGAACGAGCTGCTCGCCGAGCTCGCGGTATGTCAGATAGCGGCCGCCCTCGGCGAGGTTGCGCCGCCAGGAGCCGAGATGGACCTCGTAGCAGGCGATCGGCGCGAAGCGGTGGTTGCGCTCGCCGCGCCCGGCGAGCCAAGCCGCGTCCCGCCATTCGTGGCGGGCCGGCGCGGCGATGATCGAGGCGGTGCCGGGCGGCCGCTCGGCGGCCTCGGCATAGGGATCGGCTTTGAGGCGCAAGACGCCGTCGGCGCCGACGACCTCGTATTTGTAGAGAGCGCCCGGCTGCAGGCCGGGCACGAAGAGCTCCCAGATGCCGCATTCGCGGCGCAGCCGCATCGGCCAACGCCGCCCGTCCCAATCGTTGAAGGGGCCGACGATGCTGACGCGGCGAGCGTTGGGCGCCCAGACGGCGAAGCCGATCCCGGCGACGCCGTCAAGAACCATGGGGTGGGCGCCGAGCTTCTCCCAGCTGCGCAAATGGCTCCCTTCGGCGAGGAGATAGACGTCGAGCTCGCCCAGCACCGGCGGGAAGCGATAGATGTCCTCGAACTCGGCGGGTCCAAGAGCGCCTTCGGCGCGCAGACGATAGCGGAACGGCCGGTCGCGGCCCGGGATCGCCCCGGCGAAAAGGCCGTCGCGATGCTGCAGCGGCAGCTCCGCCGCGATTTCGCCGCTCTCGGCCTCGATGACGGCGAGCTTGCGCGCCCAGGGGAGCATGGCGCGCACGACCACCCTCCCCTCCTCCTCATGCATGCCGAGCACGGCGAAGGGGTTTCCATGCCGCCCCTCGCGCAGGGCGTCGAGGGTGCCGCGATCGAGCGCGCCGTCAGCCGGCATCGCCAGCCTCGGACGGCGCCATGACCGCATCGACGAGATCGAGCACGCCGGCGACCGGGATCGGGACCCAGCCCGGCCGGTTGGCGAGCTCGTACTCCACCTCGTAAAGCGCCTTCTCTAAAGCGAAGAAGCGGATCAGCCGCTGGGCAACGCGCGGATCGGCGGGAAGCGACCGGCAGCCCGCCATCTCCGCGAGATAGCCCGCGAGGAAGGCATCCGCGGCGCCGCTCCGCCAGGCGGCGGCAGCGCTCTCCGCGGCCGGCCGCAGCGACGACTGGAGCGCCGCCATCTGCCGGAGCCCGGTTGCCGCCACATAGTCGAACGAGCGCAGCATCCCGGCGACATCGCGCAGGGGCGATGATTTGCTGCGCCGCTCGGCGGGCGGCCGCAGCGGCTCGCCTTCGAAATCGACGATATGAAAATCGTTCTGCACGACCAGCACCTGCCCGAGGTGGTAGTCGCCGTGATACCGCGTCTTCACCGCGTCCACCGCGGGAGGGAGCAGCCGACCGATCGCTTCCGCGATGCGCTCGCCCTCGGCGCCCAGTCGCGCCAGCAGAGGATGGTCGTGTGCCGGGTGGTCGGGGCCGACGCGCCGTGCCGCCGCGACGACGCGCTCGGCGCGGGCGGCGACGCTGCGCCGCCAGGCGGCGAGGTCGTCGGCGGTGGTCGGCTCGGGCACGAAGCCGGCGGGAGCGTCGCCCGAAGGGCAGAGCGCCCGGTGCATCTGTGCCGTCCGCAGCCCGAGCTGGCGCGCCAGGGTGAAGAAGAAGACGCTGGGGCCGCTCGCCGGCGCCGCCGCGTTCTCGCCGGCGCCCAGCGTCGCTTCCTCGAGATACCGGCTGATGTAGTCGAGCGCCTGCGTCCAGGCCTCGCCCTGGTTGCGGACATAGGCGACGAGAATGCCGAGCGCCACCTCCTCGGCTCCGGCCTCCTCCCGCGTGATGGTGCCGAGCAGCGCCGGCGAGTTCTCGAAGCCGGCCCGCTCGGTCAGGAACGAGACCATCTCGATTTCGGGATTGATTCCCGGCTGCAGCCGACGATAGAGCTTGAGGACGCCGTACTCGCCGATGAGCGTCGAAGTGTTCGACTGCTCGCCGCCGATGCGCGAGACGCTCGGCTCTTCCGGCAGCGGACGCGCGAGGAAGGCGGCGCTGTGGCGGAAGCGGATCCGGGCGGAACCGCAATCGAGCATCGTCTCGCGCGCCATCGCCTCCAGGACCGCGCGCACGAAGCCTTGCTCCGCCGCGGCGTCGAAAATGGCGCCGTTGCGGCGGAAGCGGCGCACCTCGCCGAGCTTCTGAGGCGAGGCGGCGGCCTCGGCCGGCTCGCCGTCCCAGAGCAGCGTCAGCGGCAAGAGGTAGCGCTGCCGGACGCCGCCGCCGAGCTGCGTCTCGAGAAGGACGAGGAGCCAGCCATCCCCGGGCCCCGGCAGCAGAGCAACGTCTTCCACGGACACTTTGCGGATGCGATCGTCCTTGCCGGCGAACCAGCGCTGGGCCGCGAGGAATGTCGGCAGGACGTCGCCCTCGAATTGCGGGCGGTTGTGACGGTCGAGAAGGTCGGTCCAGCCGCGCGGCAGCACCAGCGTCACATATTCCGGCGGCACGGCCGGCGCGGCGCGTGCGGCCTCCTGCGCCTCGTCGGCGGCTTCGAGCACGAACCAGAAGAAGCTGTGCGCTTGCAGCGTCAGGAGATAGGTGAGCTCGCCGATGCGCGGAAACTCGCTGCGCCCCAGGAGCTCGACCGGGGTCCGTCCCTTGAATTCGGCGAGGTCGAGCTCGACCGCCTGCGGCGAGCGCGCGAGATTGACGACGCAGAGGATCGTCTCATCCTCGTAGCAGCGCAGATAGGCCAGCACCTTGCGGTTCTTGGGATAGAGGAATTTGAGCTTGCCTCTGCCGAAGGCGCGATGCGCGAGGCGCACGGCGATGAGGCGCCTCACCCAGTTCAGCAGGGAGGACGGGCTGCGGCTCTGCGCTTCGACACTGACCGCCTGGAAGCCATAGACGGGATCCATGATCGGCGGCAGATAGAGGCGGGCCGGATCGCAGCGCGAGAAGCCGCCATTGCGGTCGGGCGTCCACTGCATCGGCGTGCGGACGCCGTCGCGGTCGCCGAGAAAGACATTGTCGCCCATGCCGATCTCGTCGCCGTAGTAGATGATGGGCGTGCCCGGCATCGAGAACATCACGCTGTTCAGCAGCTCGAGCTTGCGGCGGTCGTTCTCCATCAGCGGCGCGAGGCGGCGCCGGATGCCGAGATTGAGGCGCATCCGCCGATCGGCGGCATAGTAGTTCCAGAGGTAATCGCGCTCGCGGTCGGTCACCATTTCGAGCGTCAGCTCGTCATGGTTCCTGAGGAAGATCGCCCATTGGCAATTGGCCGGGATCTCCGGCGTCTGCCGCATGATGTCGGTGATGGGGTGGCGGTCTTCGGTGGCGACCGCCATGAAGATGCGCGGCATCAGCGGGAAATGGAACGCCATATGGCATTCATCGCCCTCGCCGAAATACTGCTGCACGTCCTCGGGCCACTGATTGGCCTCGGCGAGCAGCATTCGGTTGGCGAAATGGCGGTCGAGCTCGGCGCGCAGATGCTTCAGGACGGCATGGGTCTCCGGCAGGTTCTCGTTGCTCGTGCCTTCCCGCTCGACGAGGTAGGGCACGGCATCGAGCCGCATCCCGTCGACGCCGATCTCGAGCCAGAACTTCATGACATTGACGATCGAGCGCACCACGCGCGGGTTGTCGAAATTGAGGTCGGGCTGATGCGAGTAGAAGCGGTGCCAGTAATAGGCCTGCGCCACCGGGTCCCAGGCCCAGTTCGACTTCTCGGTATCGAGAAAGATGACGCGCGTCCCGAGGAACTTCTGGTCGGTGTCGCTCCAGACGTAGAAGTCCCGGAGGCGCGAGCCGCGCTTGGCGCGCCGAGCTCGCTGGAACCATGGGTGCTGGTCGGAGGTGTGGTTGACGACGAGCTCGGTGACGACTTTGAGGCCGCGGCGATGCGCCTCGCGGACGAAGACGCGGAAGTCGTTCATCGTCCCGTAGGTCGGGTTGATGTTGCGGTAATCGGCGATGTCGTAGCCGTCGTCGCGCAGCGGCGCGGGATAGAAGGGCAGCAGCCACAGCGCCGTGACGCCGAGATCCTGGAGATAGTCGAGCTTGCGCGTCAGGCCGAGAAAGTCGCCGACGCCGTCATCGTTCGAATCGAAGAACGCCTTGATGTGGAGCTGGTAGATGATGGCGTCCTTGTACCAAAGCGGATCGGCGGCCGCCGGTTGTCTCGCCGGCTGTCTCAAGGCAACGCGTTCGCTCGTGTCGTTCATCGGGCGGGCTGCATCGTCTCCTGGAGAGCCGCCCGCATGGGCGGCGCCTCGAAAGCTGCGAACGCATGCGGTGAGCGCCGGTTCAGTCCTACACCCCACAATCGCCGGGGCCGCGCCGTGAACCGCACTGCGCCGGCCGGTTTTCTGCGCCGACGCCTGCCCGGCGTCGGCGGGGTTCGCCGCGGCGCCGATCCGCTCCGCCGCGGCGTTCTACAGCCGCGAACTGGCAGAGTTCATCCTGCCCTGTGACGAGGTCCGGCAGGCGCAATCTCCGGCGCTATACGATCTTCGGCGAGAAGAGCCATTACGACGCCTATTGGCGCGAGGTGAACGAGACAAAGACGCGCGACCGCGTCGTCGCCCGCTTGAAGGCGCTCGGCGCGCCGGCGGAGGAGCTCGCCCTCATCGAGAAGGCGAAGGCCAATTCCGACGCCCTCATCAAGACCAAGGACGCGGCGATGAAGGCGGTCGCGGCGAAGGATTTCGACACGGCGCGCAAGCTCATCTTCGACGAGAACTACGACCGCAACAAGGCGGTCATCATGGAGCCCATCGCGCAGTTCCAGACCAAGATGAACGCCCGCGCCCAGCGCGAGGCGGCGGCGGCGCGGCAGCATGCCGAGACGATGACACTCATCGCCGAGATCATGGTCGGGCTCACGGCGGCGATCTTCGCCGGCTTCATGTACGGCATTTTCGGCCGCCGCGTCGTCGCCCCGGTCGTGCGCATCAGCGGTATCGTCACGCAGCTCGCCAACCAGGACTATTCCGTCACCATCACCGACACCGAGCGGCAGGACGAGATCGGCGACATGACGAAGGCGATCCACGTCTTCCGCGAGAACGGCGCGGCGCGGCAGCGCCTCGAAGCGGAGCAGCAGGCGGAGCGCGAGGCGAAGGAGAACCGCGCCCGCGCCATCGAGGCGCTGATCCGCGATTTCGATGTCGAGGCTTCGGGCATCCTCGGAGCGGTGGCGAAGGCGGCGTTCAGAGCCGCCGGACGCGTGCGAGAAGCGCCGGCTGCACCGCCGGGTCGAGCCGCACTCTCTGCTGCGCGCCACGCCACTCGCGCGTCATCCCGCCGAGCCCATCCTCCAGCAAAAGGACGCTGTCCCAGGGAAACCCCATCTCGTGCAGAGGCAGCTCGACCGTCGCTTCGTGCGGCGCGAAGGGATCGAGATTGAGGATGGCGACGACGATATTCGCCCGGTCCGGCGTCAGCTTCACATAGGCCAGAATGTTGTCGTCATCGGCCGGGCAGAAGGTGAGGTTCGTGAACAGCGCCAGGGCCGGATTGGCGCGACGGAAGCGATTGAGCGCGGCGATCTCCGCCTTGATGTTGCCCGGCCGGTCCCAATCCCACACCTTGTATTCGTATTTCTCGGAATGGAGATACTCCTCGGTACCGGGAATGGCCGTGTTCTCGCAGAGCTCGAAGCCGTTGTAGATGCCGTAAGCCGGCGACAGCGTCGCCGCCAGGACGAGGCGGGTGCGGAAGGCCGGCCGGCCGCCGAGCTGCAGGATCTGCGGCAGGATGTCCGGCGTGTTGGTGAAGAAATTGGGCCGCATGTATTCGCGCTCGGGGCCGCGCGTCAGCTCGGTCAGGTACTGCGTCAGCTCCCATTTCGTGTTGCGCCAGGTGAAGTAGCTGTAGGACTGCGTGAAGCCCGCCTTGGCGAGAAGCTTCATCATCTTCGGCCGAGTGAAGGCCTCGGAGAGGAAGATGATGTCCGGGTACTGGTCCTGGACCTCGCGGATGCACCATTCCCAGAACGGAACGGGCTTGGTGTGCGGATTGTCGACGCGGAAGATGCGGACCCCTTCCGCCGCCCAGAACAGGATGATGTCGCGCAGCGCGCGCCACAGCGCCGCGCGGTCGGAATTGTAGAAATCGACATTGACGATGTCCTGGTACTTCTTCGGCGGGTTCTCCGCATATTTGATGGTGCCGTCAGGGCGGAACAGGAACCACTCCGGATGCTCGCGAATCCAGGGATGGTCGGGCGCGCATTGCACGGCGAAATCGAGCGCCACCTCCATGCCGAGCGTCGCGGCCGCGGCGACGAAGCGGCGGAAATCCGTGAGCGTGCCGAGCGCCGGCTCGACGGCGCAATGGCCGCCCTCCGCGGCGCCGATCGCGTAGGGGCTGCCGGGGTCGCCCGGCGCCGCCACGACCGCGTTGTTGCGTCCCTTGCGGTTGATGCGGCCGATCGGGTGGATCGGCACGAGATAGACGACATCGAAGCCGAGCGCGGCGATCTCGGGAAGGCGGGCGATGCAGTCATCGAAACTGGCGCTGCGGCCCGGCACGCGTCCTTGGCTCCGCGGGAACATCTCGTACCAGGCGGCAAAGCGCGCCGCCGGGCGGTCGGCGATGACCTCGAAGGCATTGGGCGTCCGGACGGCGTCGCTGCGGTCGGGCCAGCGGGCGACGAGATCGGCAACGAGGCGCGACAGCAGCAGCGCTGCCTTCTCCTCGTCATCCGCCGCATCCAGGGAAGCGAGAAGAGCGGTGAAGGCGGCGCCGTCGGCGGCATCGGCGCGCGCCGCGGCGGCAGCGACGAGCGCCCGCCCCTCGATGAGCTCCAGCCTAATGTCCTGGCCTGCCGCGCGCTTCTTCGCCACCTCGTCGCGCCAGGATGCGAAATGATCCGTCCACGCCTCGATGGCGACGAGATAGCGGCCGATCCGTTCGAGGACGAAGCGGCCGCCCCAGCGGTCATTGTCGATATGGCGCATGGGGCTCGCGCGCCAGGTCGCCTCGTCCGCATGGCGGTAGCGGAGGAGCGCCGCCAGCTTGTCATGCCCGTCGCGCAGAATGTCGGCGGTCATTTCGAGCGACTCGCCGACGATGCGCTTCACCGGGTAGCGGCCATTGTCGATCAAGGGCTCGACCGCCTCGATGACGATCCGCGCTTCCGGCCGCCACTCGGGATGCATGTGCGGCGCCGGCGCCATATCGGCGAGGACGGCGGCGAGAGGTCGCGAACGGCCGAGGAAGATCCGCGTCTCCAGCGGCTCGAGGGCGATGCGAAGCGTCGAGACCGGGGCGGCCTCCGCCGCGGTGATCTCGGTGAGGAGAAGATGGCGGTCGTCGGCGATGGCGATGAGCGCGTCGGTCGCGATCTGCCGCGCCGTCGCCGGGTCGCGGTTCAAGACGGTGAAGACCCATTCCGTGGCGTCCTCGTCCTGGCGCGCCAACGCCATGACGGGCTCATCGGGTGGCGAGAGGAGGCGCAGCGGTCCGTTGCTCTCGAGGACCGGCGTCCTGCGCTTCATCCGGTTCACCGCGGCGATGGCGGGCGCGAGGTCGAAATGCCGCTCCTCGGCCGCGGGGCGGAAGCAGGCGGGCGCTGGATCGAAGGGGGATCGCCAGCCCCATTCATAGCCGATCGGCATCAGCAGCCCGCTCGAGAAGGTCGCGGCGAGGGCGTAGCGCTGGCGGTACTCCGCCTCGATGAGACGCGCATCGCCGATGCCGGCGGCCGCGAGCCGGCCGGCGAGCCGCGCCGTGTCATGGCTCTCGGGGAAGCCGATGGTCGGGGCGATGCGGCGCAGAGCCTCGTGCTGCTCCAAGAGCCAAGGGCTGCGGAAATCCCACCAGGCGAGGCTGTCGAAAAGGAAGTCGAATCCCGCGCCCGCAAGCCGCTCCGCCGCATCGAGCGGCGCGCCCAGGGTATCGGCGCAGAAGAGCGCATCCGGGGACTGAGCGCGGGCGCCCGCGATCAGCGCCTGCCAGCTCGCGACGGGCACGCGGTGGGCGGCGACGCAGCGAAATCCGGCGAAGCCGAGATCGAGATAATGCCGCACGACGCCGGCGAAATAGGCGAGGATGGAGGATTGCGCCGGCCCGTCATGGGCAAGCGGCGCGAACGCGCCGGCGCCGCCGTCCCGCAGGACCCAGTCCGGGTGCTGGCGCGCGAGGGTCCCGTCGCGGGCGACCCTGTCGACGACCAGATCCATGATGACGGCAAGGCCGTGCCCCCGCGCCGCGGCGAGAAAATCGCCGAGCGCGGCGGCGCCGTCGACGGGAGCGCCCTCCGCCAGCGCCGCGCTGACGGCATAGTGATCGGCGACGGCGTAGAGGTTGCGATCGGCGCCGGTCGGATGAAAGGGGAGCAGGGCGACGGTGTCGAAGCCCATCGCGGCGATGCGCGGCAGATGACCGCGCCAGAGCGGCAGCGGCCCCGCCAGGGACGGGTGCAGCTCATAGATGAGCGCCGGCGGCCGCCGCTCGACCGCAACCGCGCCGACCGCGACGGCGGACTTTGCGGCACTGGTTTCCGCCGGGAAAGGCGCCTGTGGCTTGAGTTTCCTCAGCTGCTCCTCCAGCCCGTTTTCCTAGGACCAGGCCGGGGCCGCGATATACTATTCCATCGCACAGAATTTGGTACGGCAGAGGAGAACGGTGCGCCCTCCCACGCGTCTCTTTCGCCGCGTCGCCACAGGGAGCCGTCACGGCAAACGATCGCACCGAGGCGGGGTTCCATGACCTCAGCGTGTCATCCGCGGACTTGCTGGGCGAGGTCGGCGCCGTAGGATTTCTCCTCGGCGATCGTGCCGTCCTCGTTCTCGACCGTGACCCGGCTCGGCTGATCGGCGACGGCCAGCGAGCAGGCGTATTCCACGGCTTCCTGGCGCGACCCTCTCTGGCCGCGCGGCTGCGCCTCGCCTTCCTTGGCAACGCTCCACGCGCCGTCGCGCAAAGGCGCCACGCGATAGACATGTCTTCCCAGCATCTTGCCTCCACCACTCGCCAGGGCTCGAAGATCGTCACCCGGCAACGAGCGCGGGGCGGGGAACGTTCCCGCGGCAAGGCGCGGCAACCCGCAATTGACGCTCACCAAGGCCGCCTGCCGCTTTTCGCCATTGAGAGGCGGCGGCGCCGCGAGTAAAGTTCGGCGTTCGTTCGAGGGCGGGCAAAAAAACGGTCGGGCGCGTGATCGCACCCGACCAGTTTGCGGGTGGCAAACCCGCATACAGGGAGACTTTGCCATGCCGGGCTCGGGGGAGGTCGGACACGCTCTCGCGGGCGCCCGGCGACCCGCTGTCCGGTGCGCGCCATCGAGCAGGCGCACACGAACCCTCAACACCCCCCGCAATTCTCCGGTTCCACCACTATCGTCGTCGCGGCGGTCTCCGGCCGGTGCCGCGCGACGGCACCGGCCGGGTCGGCTCAATCGTGCAGCGCCTCCTGCGGCAGGGCGGCGGCAAAGGGCGCGCGCCGCAGCGGCGCTGCCCGGCTCAGCGGCGTCTCGCCATGCGCGCTCAAGTTCAACCCGACGGAAACGCCGCGCCGCCGCGCCGGCTCGCGGGGTTCCGCCATGCCGATGAGCTGGCGCAGCATCTCGCGCCCGCGCGACAGGCGCGAGCGGATGGTGCCAACGGGCACGTTGAGGACGGTCGCGACCTCCTCATAGCGCATGCCTTCGAGCCCGACCAGCAGCAGAACGGCGCGCTGCTCCTCGGGCAGCTTGGCGATGGCGCGCTCCAGATCGCGCAGTTCGAGGCGCTTGGCTTGATTGGGCTGGGTGGTCAGCATCGGCTCGGTCTCGCTGAGCGCGACCGCGGCCCCTTCGCGCACCGCGCGGCGGACATGGTTCACATATTGATTGTGCAGGATGGTGAAGAGCCAGGCGCGCAGATCGGTCCCCTTCTGCCACAGATGCACCTTGCCGAGGGCGCGCGCCAGGCAATCCTGGACAAGGTCGTCGGCGGCACTCACCTCGCGAGTGAGGGCGCGCGCATAGCGCCGCAATCGCGGGATTTCCTCTTCGATCTTGCGATAGATGTTCCGATCGGCCATCGCTGCGCTCCTTCGCGTGTGCCGTTGGTCCCTGCGCTGCTCGTTCAACGAAAGCGTCTTGGTCCCGGGAATTTACGCGGAGGATGTAATCCCATGATGTCAGCCGCTGCGGATTCGTGTAAGGAATTGTAAACAAGTGTAAAGATGTCCTCGGCTCGCGCTGAGCGCTGACGACAGGACGGAGGCTGCCACCTTTGCGTTATTGCATCCGGTTCCGGGATCAGCCAGATTCAGCAGGGCCATGACCGCTTCTTCGCCTCATATTCTCGTCGTTGACGACCAGAAGGAAATTTGCGAGGTCGTCCAGGAGTATCTGTCGGGCGAAGGCTACACCGTCAGCGCCGCCAACGACGGCGCCGGAATGCGCAAGATCATGGCGCAGACGCCGGTCGACCTCGTCATCCTCGATCTCATGCTGCCGGGCGAGGACGGGCTGACGCTGGCGCGCTCGCTGCGTGATGAATCCAATATCGGCATCATCATCCTGACCGGGCGCGGCGAGACCGTCGACCGCATCATCGGCCTCGAAATGGGCGCCGACGACTACCTGCCGAAGCCGTTCCACCTGCGCGAGCTGCTGGCGCGGGTGAAGAGCGTGCTCCGCCGGGCCTCCTCGCGCGCCAACGAAAAGCCGGCAGGCCGCTCGAAGGCGCGTTTTGCCGGCTGGAACCTCGATCTCTCGACGCGCGAGCTCGTCTCCCCCAGCGGCAGCGAAGTGCGCCTCACCACCGGCGAGTTCGACCTGCTCGCCGCCTTCGTCAACAACGCCAACCAGGTGTTGAGCCGCGACCGCCTTCTCGACCTCGCGCGCAATCGCGAGGCCGGCCCCTTCGACCGCACCATCGACGTGCAAGTCGGGCGCCTGCGCCGCAAGCTCGAGGACGATCCGCAGAAACCCACCATCATCAAGACGGTGCGCGGCACCGGCTACATCTTCACGCCGACCGTCGAGGTCAGCTAATGCCCGCTGTTAGGGCAGCCTGATTCGCCGTCTCGACGTCGTCGTTGCGAGGAGGCGAAGGCGACGAAGCAATCCAGGGCGCGGGCTCCTGGATTGCTTCGCCGTCGGCTCGCGATGACCAGGGCGAGGGTCGCCGTATCGGCGATTTGCGGTTCCAGGTATTACGACCGCTTTTCGGCCTCGGCCTCAAGGCGCTCGCGCAGGAAGACGGTGACGGCCGCCTCCTCCGGGGTCATCCCCGGGAGATTGTCGCGCAGATGCGCATCCGCCGCCCGCGCCTTGAGGGTAGCGAGGAGGCTGCCGTCGAGATAGCCATCCAGGATCGCCGGGTGAATATAGCATTTCCGGCACACCGCCGGCGTGTTGCCGAGCATCTGCGCCACCGCCTCGATGGCGCGCAGCACATTCGCCTTCGCCTTGGCCGCGCTGTCGACGGCCTCGAACTCGCGCAGCGCCACGGCGGCCAAGGTCGTCGCCGCCCAGGTGCGGAAATCCTTGGCTGTGACCTCCTCGCCCGAAATCTCGCGGAGGTAGTCGTTCACATCCTCCGAGCCGATCGCGTGCCGCTCACCGTCGTCGTCGACGAACTGGAAGAGCTCCTGTCCCGGCAGGTCCTGCAGCTTGGCGATGATGCGCGCCAGCCGCCAATCGCGCAGTTCCAAATGGCGCTTCATCCCGTGCTTGCCGCGGAAATCGAGCTCGATGCCGCGGCCCCTGACCCGGACATGGCGGTTGCGCAGCGTCGTCAGCCCGTAGCTGTGGTTGTTCCTCGCATATTCCTCGTTGCCGATGCGGGCGAGCGTGGTTTCGAGCAGGCGGACGATCGCGGCCAGCACCTTGGGGCGCGGCAGACCCGGGCGCGCGAGATCGCCGGCGACGCGCTCGCGGATGCGCGGGAGGGCGCGGACGAAGCGCATCATATGGCCGAACTTCGCCTCGTCGCGCACCTGGCGCCAGCGCCGATGGTAACGATACTGCTTGCGGCCGCGGGCGTCGCGCCCGACGGCCTGGATGTGCCCGTCGGGATCGGGGCAGATCCAGACCTCGCGCCAGGCGGGCGGCACCGCCAGCGCCTTGATGCGCGCCAAGGTCTCCTTGTCGCGAATCGGCCGCCCCGAGGGATCGCGATAGGAAAAGCTCGTCCCGGCTCGGCGCCGCGTGATGCCGGGAGCGTCGTCGCGGACATAGCGCAGCCGGGCGAGGCGCGCCGCCGCCGCCGGCTCGCAGGCGGCGGCCGTCGCCTGCGCCGGCAGCAAGGCTCGTGCGGCGGTCTCGATCTCGGAGCGCATGACGAAAGTTGAACGGCCGATCCGGGGCGCCGTTACCGTTGACCCGATGCGAGTTCCTGCCGTATCGAACGACATGGCGAGGGTGGTCACCATCACCGGATTCGGCTTGACGCGCGCCGAAATTGTCGCCGTCGCGCGCGGGGCGGCGCGGGTCCGCCTCGGCGAGGAGGTGGCGGCCCGGATCGAATCCGCGCGGCGCGTCGTCGCCGCGAGCCTTGCCCGAGGCGAGGCGGTCTATGGCTTGACGACGGGACTCGGGGCCAATCTCGGCCACCGCCTCGCCGCGAGCGAGATCGCCGACTTCCAGGAGCGCATCCTGCGCGGCCGCGCCGCCGCCCTCGGCCCTTGCTATCCTGCCGAAACCGTGCGCGCCGCGCTCCTCGTCCGCGCCAACGGGCTGGCGCGGGGCGGCGCCGGCGCCTCGGCGGCATGCCTCACCGGCGTCATCGGCCTCCTCAACAGCGGCATCTCTCCTCTTGTCCCGTCGCTCGGCTCGATCGGCGCCGCCGATCTGACGCCGATGGCGCATCTCATGCTGCCGCTCATCGGCGAAGGCGAGGTCGAGATGGCGGGCGCCACCATGCCCGCGGCTGAAGCGCTGCGCCGCGCCGGCCTCGAAAAGACGGTTCTCGCGCCGAAGGACGGGCTCGCCCTCGTCAACAGCAACGGGCTCAGCGTCGGACACGCCGTGCTCCTGCTGGAGGATGCGGCCGAACTGGCGGAGCTGGCAGCGCTCGCCGCCGCGCTGAGCTGCGAGGGGTATCGCGCCAATCCTTCGCCCTTCCTTGCCGAGGTCGCGGCGGCACGCCCGGCGCCCGGCCAGGAGGAGGCCGCCGCCGCCTTGCGCCGATGGCTGGCGGGCAGCGCCCTCTGGCAGCCCGGCGCGGCCCGCGCGGTGCAGGACGCGCTCAGCTTCCGCTGCATCGCGCCCGTCCACGGCGCCGCGCTGGCGGCCCGCGATCTCGCCGCGCGGGCGGTCGAGGCCGAGCTCAACGCGGCCGCCGACAACCCGCTCGTCCTTCTCGAAGCGGGCCGCATCGTCTCGACCGGCAATTTCCATACGGCGGCCCTCGCCCTCGCCTTCGATACGCTCGCGCTCGCCCTTGTGCCGGTCGCCGACCTCGCCGCCGGCCGGATGATGAAGCTGATGCAGCCCGAGGCGTCGGGCCTGCCGAAATTCCTGACGCCCGTCGGCGGCGACCGCGCCGGCTTCGCACCGGTGCAGAAGACGATCGCGGCGCTCTGCGCCGAATGCCGGCTGCGCGCCAATCCGGCGAGCCTCGACTTCACCGCCGTCGCCAACGGGGTCGAGGACCACGCGCCGCAGACGCCGCTCGTCCTGCGCAAGGCCGAGGAGTTGCTGGCGGCGCTGCGGCGGCTCCTCGCGATCGAGCTGATGCTGGCGGCGCAGGCGGTCGATCTGCGCACGCCGCCGCCGGTCCTGGGACCGCCGCTCGCGGCGGCGCAGGCAGCGATCCGCGCCCTCGTCCCGCGTCTCGACGAGGACCGCAGTCTCGGCCCGGAGATCGAGCGTCTCGCAACCGGGAGCGCGGCGGTCGTGGCCGCCGCACGGCAAGCCGTGCTAGGCTCCGGGAATGGCTGAGCCCCTCTCCGACGTCGCCGCGATCGCCGGCTATCACGCGCATATCTACTTCGAGGCCGCGCGCAGCGAGGAGGCGGCGGCGCTGCGCGGCCGCCTCGCCGCCGCCTTCCCGGCGGCTCTGCTCGGGCGCTGGCACGAGCGGCCGGTCGGGCCGCATCCCGCCGCGATGTATCAGCTTGCCTTCGCGGCGCAGGATTTCGCGCGCATCGTGCCGTGGCTCATGCTCAATCGCGGCGCGCTCACCATCCTCGTCCACCCGAATACCGAGGACGAATACGCCGATCACGCCCATCACGCGCTGTGGCTGGGCGAGAAGCTGCCGCTGAAGCTCGATGTCCTGCGGAAGGGCAATCCCACGCCGCGCTGAGGCGAGGCCGGCGCGGCCCTGCGCTATTCTGGATATTTCGCCAAGAGCCGCGCCAGCGCCGGCGCCGCCTCGCCCTCGCCGGCGGCGCTCGCCTTGCGGTACCAGCCGGCCGCGATGCGCGGATCGCCGCGGATGCCGCGGACATGCGAGGCGTCGAGAAAGAGCGGATCGAAGCTTCGGCCGAGGCCGAGCGCCGCCGCGGCGCTGCCGCGCTCGGCGGCGCGTTCGTAGAAGAGCCGCGCCGTGGCGATGTCGAGCCGCGACAGGAACTGGTCGCCGCGCAGGGTGAGCGCCGCCGTTTCGTCCGGCGCTGCTGCGGGTGCGGCGTCCGGGTGCTGCGGGGCGGGCGGCTCAGAGGCGGCGACGGGCCGAGGCGGAGCCATCTCGCTGCGCTGCGGCGCCTGCGAGAGGATGAAGAGAGCGCCGGACGCGGCGAGCGCGAGGCAGCCGAAGAGAACCACCGGATTGAGCGCGGGAATGCGCCGGGCGCGAGGCGGCGCTGCAGGCGCGGCGGCTGGCGCCTCGAGAACCGGCGGCGGCGCCGCCGGGAGCGTCTCGGCGGCCGGCGCCGGCGGCGCTGCGGGCGGCTCGGGCTCGAGGCGGGAGGCGATCGGCGGGAACGGCGTCACGACGCCGGTCGGCGCGCCGCGCAAGGCTGCCGGCGCGCCCTCATAGGTCCAACCGTCAGGCCGAAATCCAGCAGTGTTGGCCGCGCCTTTGCTCGACAGCACCTCTTGCGCCAATGGTGCCGGCCCCGGCCCGGCCGCCGCCGGCGCGTCCGCCTCGCGCCGAGCCTCCCGTTGAACGAGCAGCCCGGCCGAA
Source organism: Alphaproteobacteria bacterium (assembly GCA_021325525.1). Classification (GTDB taxonomy): domain Bacteria; phylum Pseudomonadota; class Alphaproteobacteria; order ATCC43930; family CGMCC-115725; genus URHD0088. The sequence continues at coordinate 9,353 of JAJPHB010000063.1, read as the reverse complement.
AGGCTCGCCCGCTTCTCCCTGTTCAACATCGACCGCTCGCAACTGGACAATAGCGGCTCGCATCATCGCGAGACGAGATAAATAGTTCGTAATCAGCGCAGAAAAACAAGAAGGACAGCATGAAAATCGGCAAAATATCGCGCGGCATTTTGCTGAAATGCTGCGGCCATCATAACGCCTATACTGGCGCCGTGGCGTTGGCAAGCGAAGCAATACAGAGATACGGGATCGAACCGCTTCGCCCGACGGCGGCGCCTCAGGCCTGACCCAAAAGCCCGTTTCACGCGGCGCGGTGTCGTGATTCTCATGTCCGTTTTCAAGACTGCGAGCGAGCGGCTGCAATCGCTGTTGTTGTCAGCGCGAGGGTAAGCGGACTGCGCACGGCCGGGCGCGGCGGCGAGAGGCGAGGGTTGATCAGACTCTGATGCGCGGATTGGTTACCGCAGGACCGTGGTTCACCTCGGGCCTTCCTCTGTCTCAAATGGCGCGAATGCCGGATGGGCTCGCGGAATCACAGCGAGGGTTGCCCTGACCGGCCGCCGCGCCCGGCGGTGCGCAGCATGATGATGGTTGGGATCGATGATGGTACCGCGGCGAGGTTGTTGTAGGCCGTGTCGAGCTGGGCCCGATCCATTCCGCGGTACAGCATGGATCTAAACCTCTTCAGAATTCGCGGCTCTGGCGAAAGCAAGCGAACATTGCAGCGGCACGATACGGCGTGGAGTCCTTAATGGCCAGAACCGGATCACTACGGCGGCCCCTTGGCAGCGAAGCTGCTTGTGACCCTCGCGGGAGCTTTTGAGTCAGGCACTCAGGCGTATCTGAGGCGCTGTCCGAGGCCGAGCCGGGCCGCCTTCTCCAGCATGGCATGGCCGAGGGCGATGTCGGAGAGGCTGAGGCCGCGGTGCCAGAACAGAATCGTCTCGTCCTCCTGCGAGCGGCCCGGCTTCCGGCCGCAGACGATGTCGCCCAACTCGCCATGCAGATTGGCTTCCGAGAGGCGGCCGCTCTCGACATGGGCGCGCAGGCTGCCGAACATGCCGGTCCGGCACTGGCCCCAATCATCGACGACGATCTTGTCCATGATGTCGGTCAAGGAGAGCTCGACGGCGCTCATCGTGCCATAGGGCACGACAAGGGCGGACTTCTTGATCCATTCCGTCCTGAGGAGCGGCGTCGGCTTTTCGAGGCGCGAGGCTTCGACGATGATGTCGGCGCCCTCGACGCAGCTCCGCCAGTCCTCCGTGACGGTGATCGTTTTGCCGAGGTCGCGGGCAAGGCGCGCGCCGAAGGCCTCGCGGCTCTCCGGGCGGCGCGAATGGACGCGGATCTCGGCGAAATCGAAGAGATGGTCGAGGAGGCGCACATTCCAATAGGCCGTGCCGCGCGCGCCGATATGGCCCAGCACGCGGCTGCTTCGCCGCGCCAGATGCTTGGCGCCGAGCGCCGTCACCGCGCCCGTCCGCATATCGGTAATGGCGGCGGCATCGAGCAGCGCCTTCGGCATACCGGTGCGCGGATCGAAGAGGTTGAGCAGCGCCATCTCCGAAGGCAGGCCCTGCTTATAATTGTCGACGAAATCGCCGACGATCTTGACGCCGGCGACGCCGAGCGGCGCCAGATAGCCGCGCAGCACGTTGAAGTGGCCGTTGAAGGCTTTGTCCGGAACGAGATGGACGCGCGGCTCGATGACGGCTTGGCCTTCGCCCTGCGCGCGCAGCCCGCCTTCGACCGCCGCCAGGATCTCGTCATCCGTCATCGCCAGAGCGGCGATGTCGGGGCCGCTCAGATAGGTGAAATGAATCTCCGCCATCCCCGCCCCTCCCCTTTGCGAGAGCCATCTGAGCGGCAGCGCCCCGCGATGCCCCCCGGATGGTGGCGCCTTGCCGGGGATTTGCCAACCCCGGCGAGGGCGTCAGGCCGGGGCGAGGCGGCAGAGCACGGAATCGACGACGCGGCCGCGGCTGCTCAACGGCAGGGCGATGATGCGATAGCGGGCGATGCCCCGCCCGATCGGGAATTCCCGTTCCTCCCACAGCGCGCCGCCGAGCTGCGCCGCCTTGCGGCCGAAGCCGAGAAGCCATTCCGTCACCATCGCCGAATACTCGACGATCTCGCTCGGAACGAGACCCGCCGTGCTGAGCCGGGTCGCGCCGAGGATGGCCTCCTGCGTCGCGTCGTAGTCGAGCAGCACCGCCTCGGGCCAAGCCGCCGCGATCGCCCCGCGGTCGAGATCCTCGGGCGAGGGGAAGCGCCGCCCCTGCTTCAATTGCTCCCACCAGGCGATGATGCGGACGGGCTCGTCCTTCGCCGGGACCGCCGCGGCGAGGCCGCGCGCCGCCGTCGCATGCACGACGGGCAGCAGCGCGGGCTGCGGACGGGCGAAGGCGCCGCTCTTGCGCAACGGCACCGTCGTCAGGCTGGCGACCGGCAAGAGCTCGCCAGGCTTCCCCGAGGCCGAATCGGGCGCGATCATGCCGGTGCGGCTCTCATTCCGCCGGCGGCTGCAGGCACGCGCACTGACCGTCCATCACCGTCCCGACGAGGCCGTCGAGATAGGCGTCGAGAGCGGCGGTCAGAATCTGCTGACCCGAGCGGCCGAGATGGAGCGCCGCGAGGCGCAGGCGCTGGTGGCGGTCGGCATCGAGGCGGAGCGACACTTTCGCCGCCTTCGACCCGATCTGCGGCGGCCGTCCACCGCCGCGCGCGCGGAGGCGGACGGGACCTTCGCCGTGCGGCGCCGGCACCGCCTCCGGTTTCGCCGCGCGAGCGGGTTCCGGGGTGGGCGGCGGCGTCCGCAGCTCGAGCCGAGGCGGCGGCGCCGGAAACGGGAATGCCAGATAGGCCGGCTGGGCGCTGCCCTTGCGCGCGAGGAGATCGCTCGACAAGGAGGCGATGGGCTTTACGAGGTTCATGGCGACTCCTGAAGTGCCAGCTGCCAGCCGCCGCCGAAAAGGCGTTGCTGCGGGCGTAGCGGGTCGGCGGCGAGCATGGTGCGGCGCTGGTCTCCGAGCCGCGCGTCGAGATACTCCCAGAGCTTGGCGATCTCCTCGGCGCCCCGCGCCTCGCCCGGGACCTCCATGACGGTGCGGCCGTCGATCATGCTGGCGGCGAAGCCGGTCCGGTTGTGGATGATCGAGGGGGCGAGCGTGCCGTGCTGCGAGAGCGCGATCGCCGCCTCCGAGGTGATGCGCGCGCGCTGCTGCGCGCCGTTGATGACGAAGACGAGCGGCCGCGACAGCTTCTCGACGAGCTCGACGGTGGCGCCGGCGGCGCGCAGATCGTGCGGGCTCGGCCGCGCCGGCACGATGACGAGGTCGGAGACGCGGACGACCTCCGAGATCGTCGCCGCGATGGCGGGCGGCGTGTCGATGACGAGAAGGCGCATCCCGAGCGCGCGCAGGCGCCGCAAATCCTCGGCGAGGCGCGCGATCCCGGTGGCGACGAAAACGGGCGTCTCGGCCTGGCGGACGTTCCACCATTCGGCGAGGCTGCCCTGAGGATCGGTGTCGACGAGCGCGACCGGCCCGGCGCCGACCCGCTCCGCCTGCACGGCGATGTGGCCGGCCAGCGTCGTTTTCCCCGATCCGCCCTTCTGCGAGGCGATCGCGATCACCTTCATTCGACCCTCCATAAGTCGCCATGAGGCAAATTCCGGACGCGACCTTGGGGAATCTTTGTAAAGATACGGTTTCATCCTGCTCTCTTTATAAAGAAGGCCGGAGAATATCAGCGACAATCAAGAATAACATCGAGACTATTTCATCTTGATTTTGATTCAATTTGGCATGATTCATCGCAATTCCGCGCCATGCGGCCGACGCCAATCCGCAAGCGCGGCATGAGAGCCCTGCGCGCCGCGCGCGTGCGGAACGTTTGCTTTTGGCCGGGCCGGGCGACATCCTCCGACGATGCCGAGCGCCGAGCCGATCGCCGATCCTGCGCGCCCCATCCGCCTCCGCGCCGATCTCCGTCCCTTCCTCCTGCTCGCCCTCGCATCGCTCTTCTGGTCGGGAAATTGGGTCGTTGGGCGCGCCTTGCGCGGCGCCGTGCCGCCGATCGCGCTCAATTTCTGGCGCTGGGCGGGCGCCCTCGCCATTCTGGCGCCGCTCGTCCTGCCGCGCCTCGCCGGGCGATGGCATCTCGTCGCCCGCCATTGGCGCATACTGCTTCTGCTGGCCGGGCTCGGCGCGGCGCTCTTCCAGGTCCTCGTCTATCTCGGCCTCGGCATGACGACGACCGTCAACGCCGTGCTGATGAACTCCTCGGTACCGCTCTTCATCCTGCTCTGCTCCTGGGCGCTCGAAGGCGAGAAGCCGACGGCGCGGCAGGTCGTCGGCATGCTCGTCTCCTTCACCGGCATCCTCGTCATCATGCGGCGCGGCGAGATGGCGGAGATGCTCCGCTTCGACGTCAATCGCGGCGATGCCGTCATCCTCGCGGCGATGCCGGTCTGGGGGCTCTATTCGGTGCTGCTGAAGCGGCGGCCGCGCGATTTCGCGGGGCTCGAGCTGCTGTTCCTCTTGTCGCTTTTCGCCGTCCTCTGCCTCGCTCCCTTCTTCCTTGCCGAGCATCTCCTGCTCCGCCGCACCGTCCTCAGCCTCGCCAGCGCCGGCGGCATTCTCTACGTCTCGCTCTTCGCCTCGGTCCTGGGATATGTCTGCTGGAACCGCGGCGTCGCGGCGGTCGGCGCCAACCGGGCCGGCTTCACCATCCACCTTCTGCCCGCCTTCGGCACGGCCCTCGCGATCCTGTTCCTCGGCGAGGAGCTCCACGGGTTTCATCTGGCCGGCATCGCGACCATCCTTGCGGGCGTGTGGCTGGCGACGAGCGCGCCGCGTCGCCGGCGAGGGTGACGGAACGGCAACGGTAAGGAGAAGACGGGATGTACACGCTCCACTACTATCCGGGCAATGCCAGCATGGCGCCGCATATGGCGCTCGAAGAGATCGGCGAGCCTTTCGAGCTCAGCCTCGTCGACCGCACGAAGAACGCGCAGAAATCGCCGGACTATCTGCGCCTCAACCCGAATGGCCTCATCCCGGTGCTGGTGGATGGCGAGCTCGTTCTCTTCGAAAGCGCCGCCATCTGTCTCCACCTCGCCGACCGCCATCCGGAAAGCCGCCTCGCTCCGCCTTTCGGCCTGCCGCTCCGCGCCCATTTCTACAAATGGCTCATCCACCTCACCAACACGGTGCAGGCGGAGCTCATCACCTATTTCTATCCCGAGCGCCTGACCGACGATGCCGCCGCGGCGGCGCAGGTGAAAGCGCATGCCGAAGCGCGCATCGGCCAGATGTTCGACCGCATCGAGACGGCACTCGCGGCGGGTGGCTCCTACCTCCTCGGCGACAGCTTCTCGGTCGCCGATCTCTATCTCCTCATGCTGGCGCGCTGGACGCGGGGCTTCGTCAACCCGGCGCGCAACCGCGCGGCGGTGCGGCGCCTCCTCGACCGCCTCGTCGAGCGTCCGGCGGTACGCCGCGTCTTCGCCAAGGAAGGCATCGAGGCGCCGTTCTTTTGAAAAAAACTGGAAGAAGAGAACGCTCAAACCACGAGACACGAAGGCACGAAGGGCTGATCCTGCCTCCATCACCGCCCTGTGACCTTGGACGCAAGCAGCGCGCGGGCACGGGTCATTGTTCCCTTCATGACTTCATGACTTCGTGGTTCACGAGTTGGTTGCTTGCCCGTACCCTCCGCCGCCCGGGGTCGCGATGACGAAGACGTCGCCGGGTCCGACCTCGACGGTGTGGGTGCCGCCGAATTCCTCGCGGCCGCCATCCTTTCGCTCGACCCAGTTGCGGCCGAGGGCGCCCGGCGCGCCGCCGGCCATGCCGTAGGGCGGCACCTTGCGGTGGCCGGAGAGAATGGCGGCGGTCATCGCCTCGCGGAAGCGGATGCGGCGGACGACGCCGTCGCCGCCGCGATGGCGTCCGGCGCCGCCCGAGCCGCGGCGGATGGCGAAGCTCTCGAGGAGGACGGGAAAGCGCCATTCCAGCACTTCGGGGTCGGTGAGGCGCGAATTCGTCATATGCGTGTGGACGGCATCGGTGCCGTCGAAATCGGGGCCGGCGCCGGAGCCGCCGCAGACCGTCTCGTAATACTGGTGCCGCTCGTTGCCGAAGGTGAAATTGTTCATCGTCCCTTGCGCCGCCGCCATGACGCCGAGCGCGCCGTAAAGCGCATCGGTGATGCATTGCGAGGTCTCGACATTGCCGGCGACGACGGCCGCGGGATAGCGCGGGTTCAGCATCGAGCCTTCCGGGATGACGATGTCGAGCGGCTCGAGGCAGCCGTCATTCATCGGGATATCGTCGTCGACGAGAGTGCGGAAGACGTAGAGCACCGCTGCGCGGCACACCGCCTTCGGCGCGTTGAAGTTGCTGGCAAGCTGCGCCGAGGTGCCGGTGAAGTCGATGGTGGCGCGTCGGGCCTCGCGGTCGATCGCGATCCTGACGCGGATCGCCGCGCCGTCGTCCAGGCGATGCTCGAAAGCGCCGTCCTTCAAGACGCCGAGGACGCGCCGCACCGCTTCGGCGGCATTCGCCTGCACATGCCGCATATAGGCTTCGACGACATCGAGGCTGAAATGCCGCACCATGCGATGCAGCTCCTGCACGCCCTTCTCGCAGGCGGCGATCTGCGCCTTGAGATCGGCAAGGTTCTGCTGCGGGTTCCGCGAGGGATAGCGGCCGGAGCCGAGGAGCGCCAGCATCTCCCGCTCGCGGAAGCGGCCGGCATCGACGAGGAGAACATTGTCGATGAGGACGCCCTCCTCCTCGACGGTGCGGCTCTGCGGCGGCATCGAGCCCGGCGTCAGCCCGCCGATATCGGCGTGATGCCCGCGCGAGGCGACGTAGAAAAGGGGCGCGGCGGGCGAGCCTTCGGCATCGCGGTACATCGTCTCGGCGAAGACGGGGGTGATGACCGTCACGTCGGGGAGGTGCGTCCCGCCATTGTAGGGGGCGTTGAGGACGTAAACGTCGCCCGGCTTCATGCCGCGCCCGTCGCGCCCTTGCCCGCGCGCCGCGATCACGGTCTTGACGCTCTCCCCCATCGAGCCGAGATGCACCGGCATGTGCGGCGCGTTGGCAACGAGGGCGCCGGTTCGATCGAACAAGGCGCAGGAGAAGTCGAGCCGCTCCTTGATATTGACGGAATAGGCCGTGTTCTGCAGCGCGACGCCCATCTGCTCAGCGACGGCCATGAAAAGGTTGTTGAAGACTTCGAGCATGACGGGATCGACGCTGGTGCCGATGGCGACGCGCTCGGCGCGCGGCTCCGTGCGCTCGAGGACAAGGTAGCGCCGCGCGTCGAGGCGGGCGCGCCAACCCGGCTCGACAACGGTCGTCGCCGTCGCCTCGCGGATGATCGCCGGCCCGGCGACCGATTGGCCGGGCCGGAGAGCGTCGCGGTCGAAGACGGGGGTTCGCCGTTGCCTGCCTTCCATGAAGGCATCGACGACCGCGAGCGGGACCGGCGGAGGCGCATTCTCCGCCACAGCGAAGACAGGCTCCTCGGCGGCATCTGTGGCGCCGATCGCCTCGATCGAGACTGCCTCGACGATGAGCGGCTTCTCCGGCATGACGAAGCCGTAGCGCTGGCGGTGCGCCGCCTCGAAGCCGGCGAGGATGGCGGCGGCATCGCCATGCGGGACGATGAGGGCGGAATCGGTGCCCTCGTATTTGACATGCGCCTTGCGCAGGATGGTGATGCGCGCCTCGGCGATGCCCTGGGCGCGCATCTCTGCGGCGCCGGCCGCGGCCAGCTCGGCGAGCCGCGCCTCGAGCTCGGGAAGCAGCGCGTCCGCGAGCCGCGCCTCGACCGCCGCCTCCTTCAGAAGGCGCAGATCCGCGAGACCCATGCCGTAAGCCGAGAGCACGCCGGCGAAAGGATGGATATAGACGCGCGTCATGCCGAGCGCGTCGGCGACGAGGCAGGCGTGCTGCCCGCCGGCGCCGCCGAAGCAGCAGAGCGTGTACTCGGTCACATCGTAGCCGCGCTGGATCGAAATCTGCTTGATCGCATTCGCCATGTTCTCGACAGCGATCTTGAGGAAGCCGTCGGCGACCTCGAGAGGCGTGCGGCGGTCGCCCGTCTCCCGCGCGATCCGCGCCGCGAGCTCGCGGAACTTCGCTTCGACCGCGGCGGCGTCGATCGGCTCATCGGCATGCGGTCCGAAGACCCGCGGGAAGAAGGCGGGCTGCAGCTTGCCCAGCATGACGTTGCAATCGGTGACCGTGAGCGGCCCGCCGCGGCGATAGCAAGCGGGCCCAGGATTGGCGCCCGCCGACTCCGGACCGACGCGGTAGCGCGCGCCGTCGAAGAAGCAGATCGAGCCGCCGCCCGCTGCCACCGTATTGATCATCATCATGGGCGCGCGCATGCGGGTGCCGGCGACGACCGTCTCCATCGTGCGCTCGTATTCGCCGGCGTAATGCGAGACATCTGTCGAGGTGCCGCCCATATCGAAGCCGATGATCTTCGGAAAGCCGCCCATCTCGGCGGTGCGGACGGCGCCGACGATGCCGCCGGCAGGGCCGGAGAGGATCGAATCCTTGCCCTGGAAGCGCCGGGCGTCGACGAGGCCGCCATTCGACTGCATGAAGAGGAGCCGGGTGTCGCCGAGCTCGGACGCCACCTCGTCGACATAGCGCCGCAGCACCGGCGAGAGATAGGCGTCGACGACGGTGGTGTCGCCGCGGCTGACGAGCTTCATCAGCGGGCTCACCTCATGGCTCGCCGAGATTTGGGCGAAGCCGATGGCGCGCGCCAGCTCGGCGAGGCGCCGCTCGTGCTCGGGATAACGATAGCCGTGCATGAGGAGGATCGCGACCGAACGGATGCCGGCGGCAAAGGCGTCTTCGAGCTCCGCGCGGGCGCCGGCGAGGTCGAGCGGGCGCAGCACCGCGCCATCGGCCGTCACGCGCTCCTCGACCTCGGCGACGCGCTCGTAAAGGAGCGATGGCAGGATGATGTGGCGGGCGAAGAGCTTCGGGCGGTTCTGGTAACCGATGCGGAGCGCGTCCGCGAAGCCCTTGGTGGTGAGGAGCAGCGTCCGCTCGCCCTTGCGCTCGAGGAGGGCGTTGGTGGCGACGGTCGTCCCCATCTTGACCGCCTCGATCGCCGCCGCCGGCAGCGGCGCATCTCCGGCGAGTCCGAGCAGGCTGCGGATGCCGTGCAGCGCCGCGTCGCGATATTGCTCGGGATTGTCGGACAGCAGCTTTTTCGTGACGAGGCGGCCGTCCGGCCGGCGCGCGACGATATCGGTGAAGGTGCCGCCGCGGTCGATCCAGAACTGCCAGCCTCTCGCCTCGCCCATTCCGAGCTCTCCCGTGCCGCCGCGGCGG
>JAJPHB010000004.1 GCA_021325525.1 Alphaproteobacteria bacterium | reverse complement strand
TGCCCGATCTCCGCCATGTCTTCCTCGTCGGCGGCGGCGAGAGCCGAGCCGCGGATTTCGCCGCCCTCCTCGCGCGCGCCTCCGACCGCTTTACGCCGGTCGAGACCGAGGCCGACGATCCGGCGCTCATCATCTACACCTCAGGCACGACCGGGAACCCCAAGGGCGCGCTTCACGCCCACCGCGTCCTCCTCGGCCATCTGCCGGGCGTCGAGCTGCCGCACGAATTCTTCCCGCAGCCGGGCGATTTCTATTGGACGCCGGCCGATTGGGCCTGGATCGGCGGCCTCATGGACGTGCTCATGCCGGCCTGGCATCACGGCGTTCCGGTCCTCGCCCATCGCGCCCGCAAATTCGATCCCGAGGAGGCCTTCGCCATCATCGCGCGGCACGGCATCCGCAACGTCTTCATGCCGCCGACGGCGCTGAAGCTGATGCGCCAGGCGGGGGCCGCCGCCCGCGGCGACATCCGCCTGCGCACCCTCGCCTCGGGCGGCGAGACCTTGGGCCGCGAGCTCATCGAGTGGGGACGCTCGACCTTCGGCCTCACCATCAACGAGTTCTACGGCCAGACCGAGTGCAACCTCATCGTCGGCAATGCGGCCGGGCTCTTTCCGACCCGCCCGGGCTCGATGGGCCGCGCCATTCCCGGCCACGAGGTGGCGGTGGTCGATGAGCGGGGCGAGCGGCTTCGGCGCGGCGAGATCGGGCTGGTCGGCGTGCGCCGGCCCGACCCCGTGATGTTTCTCGAATATTGGCGCAAGCCCGAGGCGACGGCGGCGAAATTCGCGGGAGACTGGCTCCTCACCGGCGACCTCGCGCGCCAGGACGAGGAGGGTTACTTCTGGTTCGTCGGCCGCAGCGATGACCTCATCACCTCGGCGGGCTATCGGATCGGCCCCGGCGAGATCGAGGACTGCCTGACGAAGCACCCGGCTGTGGCGCTCGCGGCGGTGATCGGCGTGCCCGACCCAGTTCGCACCGAGATCGTCAAGGCGTTCCTGGTGCTGAAGCCGGGCTGCGAGCCACGGCCCGAGCTCGCGCGCGAGATCCAGGATTTCGTCCGGACGCGGCTCGCGGCACATGAATATCCGCGCCTCGTCGAGTTCGTCGCCGAACTGCCGCTGACGACGACGGGCAAGATCATCCGCAAGGCGCTGCGCGAACGCGAGGCGGCGCGCGCCGCGAGCAGAGTCTAGCCCGGCCTCAGAGCGGGACGCCGACCTTGATGTTGTTGGGTCCGTGCTCGCTGGCGCGGCCTCGCACGAAGAGACCGCATCCCGCAAGCGCGAGCACGAGAAAGAGGACGGCGATCGCGCGTCTCATCAGGCGATCATAGCGCGGCCCAGACCGCGGCGACAGCCGCCGCGTCAGAACTTGATGCCGAAGCGCGCCCCGACATTGGTGATGCCGCCATTATGGCCGGCGAGATTGGCGTTCGAAATGTGATCGAGGAGGATGGAGACGCTGTTGACCGGCGTCACCTGATAGCCGAGCTCGACGCTCTCGCGGAAGAGCACCGGCGAGCCCAGATTCTTGCGCCCATGCGGCGCGTTGTCGGTATGGCCGTCATTGACCGAGCCGCCAAGGCTGCCATAGATCGTGAGCCGGTCGCTCTGCCCGAAGATGCTCTTGACGATGGGCAGCCCCCAGGTGAGGCCGAAATAGGCATTGTCGGTATTGCCGTCGGTGTTGATCTCGGCGCCGAGATGCGGCCGCGGTGCGCCGATCACAGCGAGAAAGTCGGGGGAGACGAAGAGGACCTCGCCATTGATGTCGGCGCCGCTTTCCTCATGCCGGTCGAAGAGCCCGATGTCATGGGCGAGGACGCCGAATTTGAGCTCGTCGACGATCTTGCTTTGCGCCGACGCCGGGGAGGGACAGAGGAACAGGAAGGCCGCGGTGAGGAGGGCGAGGTGGCGTTCCGCCGATGCGAAGCTCAATGCGATCTCCTCGGGGTTGATCCCCAATGGCCGAGGCTTGCGTATTCGGCGGTGATATTTATCAGCAATGCCGATCGCCGCAAAGCGGAACCTCGGATACCTCGGTCGCGGAATTGACTCGGCTCGCCGCCGCATGGAAGCTGGCGCGAAAATCGGAGCGGCGGCTCAGAAAAGCCGCCCCGGTGCTGCGGGAGGAACATGGAACGGGCATCTCGGGGATGTCGGTGATGGCGCCGCTTGCCGCCCGCGCGCTCTATAGCCGCGCCGAGCTCGCCCGACTCATCGATCCGCAATCGATCGCGATCATCGGCGTCTCCGCCGATCCGGGCGGCTTCGGCTCGCGTACGCTCGCCAACCTCGCCCCTTTCCGCGGCCGGGTCTACGCCATCAATCCTAAATACGAAAACCTGCATGGCCGGCCCTGCTTCCCCGCGCTCTCGGCGCTGCCCGAGGTTCCGGACTGCGTCGCCATCGCCCTGCCGCGCGAGCGCGTCGAGGCGGTCCTCGAAGATTGCGCGGCGCGCGGCGTCGGCGGCGCCGTCATTTACGCATCGGGCTATGCCGAGACCGGCCTTGCCGAACGCAAGGCGCAGCAGGACCGCCTTGCCGCCATCGCGCGGGCGGCGCCGGCGATGCGCATCCTCGGTCCCAATTGCTTCGGCTTCGCCAACAACGTCTCGCGGGCCGCCGCCCTCTTCATTCCGCGCCACGCCGATATCCCCCACCGCCTCGGTCCCGTCGGCATCGTTTCGCAATCGGGTGCGCTCGGCTACACGATGGTGCAGGGGGGCGAGCGCGGCGTCGGCTTCAGCCACTATTTCGGCGCCGGCAATTCCTGCGACGTCGATGTCTGCGACCTCGCCGCCTATCTCCTCGAAGACCCGGCTTGCAGCGCGATCGCCCTCTGCTTCGAGGGCGTCGCCTCGGGAAGCCGCTTCCTCGCCCTCGGCGAGAAGGCGCTCGCCACCGGCAAGCCGATCGTCGTCCACAAGGTGGCGAGAGGCGATGCGAGCGCCGCCGCGGCGCTGTCGCATACCGGCACCCTCGCCGGCTCGGACGCCGCCTATCGCGCCGCCTTCGAGCGCTGCGGCTTCGCCGTCGTCGACGATCTCGAAGCGCTCTTCGAGACGGCGAGCTTTCTCGCCAAGGCGGGGCCTCCCAAGGCGGCGGGAGTGGCCGTCATGGCGACCTCGGGCGGCGCCGCCGTCATCGCCGCCGATATGGCCGAGACCTGCGGCGTTCCGATGCCGCAGCCGGGCGACAAGGCTGCCGCGATTCTCAAGGCGGCCATTCCGGAATACGGCTCGCCGCGCAATCCCTGCGACGTGACGGCGCAGGTCATCAACGATCAGGACTCGTTCATCGCCTGCAGCACGGCGCTTCTCGAGGATCCGGCCTTCGGCGCCCTCGTCATCCCGCAGGTCATGGCGCTGCCGCAATCGACGCCGGCCCGCGTGCCGCTGATGAGCGCGCTCGCGCGGAAGACGGGAAAGCCTATCTGCATGATCTGGATGACGGAGTGGCTCGAAGGCCCCGGCGCCGCCGAATACGAGAACGACCCGAAGGTCGCCCTCTTCCGCTCCGCACGCCGCTGCTTCGCCGCGCTCGCCGCTTGGCAGCGCAACGCCGCGCGCGCCGCCGAACCCAAGGCGGAGCCGCGGCGGCTCGCCGCGCCCGAGGCCGCGCGGCGCGCCGCCGCCGAACTCGGCGCGGCGGGGGCGACGCTCGCCGAGCGCGCGGCGAAGCGGGTCCTCTCCTATTATGGCGTACCGGTCATCGCGGAGCGCCTTGTCGAGAGCCCCGGCGAAGCGGTCGCCGCGGCGGCGGCGCTCGGCTATCCCGTCGCCCTCAAGCTCGAATCGCCCGATATCCTCCACAAGACCGAGGCGGGTGTCGTCCGCCTCGGCCTCGCCGATGCCGATGCCGTCCGCCGCGCCTATGCCGAGATCCTGGAGCGCGCCGCAATGCTGCCGCGGGACGCGGGGTCATCCGGTGGGGAGCCCCGCATCAGCGGCATCCTCGTCCAGCCGATGGCGCCGCAGGGTGTCGAGCTCGTCATCGGCGGGCGGCGCGATCCGCAATTCGGACCGCTCATCCTCGTCGGCGCCGGCGGCGTCCTCATCGAGCTGCTGCGCGACAGCGTCGTGTCGCTGGCACCCGTCTCCCCCATGGCGGCACGCGCCCTGCTGCGGCGCCTCAAATGCGCGCCGCTCCTCGACGGCTTCCGCGGCAGCCCGCCCGTCGATCTCGACGCCATCGCCGAGGCGGTGAGCCGCGTCTCGGAACTCATCGCCGATCACGCCGAAACGATCGCCGAATTCGACGTCAACCCGCTGATCTGCGGCCCCGAGGGCTGCGTTGCCGTCGACGCGCTCATCCTCAAGGCCCGATGATCCCGCCCCGCGCAACAGGGAGATCCAAATGACCGTCGCCTATGCCGAGCACGGCTCGATCGCTACCCTCACTCTCGACAACCCGCCGGTCAACGCGCTGAGCGTCGCCGTGCGACAGGGGCTGCGCGACGGGCTGCGCCGCGCCCTCGCCGAGCCCACGGTCGCCGCGATCATCGTCATGGGGAAGGGCCGGAACTTCATCGCCGGCGCCGATATCCGCGAATTCGGCAGGCCGCCGCAGCCGCCGCGCCTCGTCGAGGTGATCGCCGAGATCGAGGCGAGCGCCAAGCCGGTCATCGCCGCGATCGACGGGGTGGCACTGGGCGGCGGCCTCGAAGTCGCGCTCGGCTGCCATTTCCGCATCGGCACGCCGCGGGCGCAGCTCGGACTCCCCGAGGTCAAGATCGGGATCATCCCGGGCGCCGGCGGCGTCGAGCGCCTGCCGCGGCTCATCGGCATCGAACCGGCGCTCAAAATGATGGTCTCGGGCGATCCGGTGCGCGCCGCCAAGGCGAAGGAGCTCGGCATTCTCGATGCCATCGTCGAGGGCGACCTCGCCGCCGAGGCGCGTGCCTTCGCCGAGCGCGTCCTCGCCGAGAAGCGGCCGATCCGGCGCCTTGGCCAGATGCCGATCCCGGGCGCCGACGGCGATTGGCGGCAGCTCATCGAGGCGCAGCGCAAGCTGGCGAGCAAGCAGAATCGCGGCCAGATCTCGCCGCAGAAGGTCATCGACTGCGTCGCCAACGCCATCACCCTGCCCTTCGACCAAGCCGTCGCCGAGACGATTCGCGTCATCAACGAGCTCATCCCTTCGGAACAGGCGAAGGCGCTGCGCTATGCCTTCTTCGCCGAGCGCGAGGCCGGCAAGGTCCCCGACATCGAAGCAGGGACGGCGCCGCGGCCGCTGCGCGGCGCCGCGGTCATCGGCGCCGGGACGATGGGAGCCGGCATTGCCATGTGCTTTGCCGATGCCGGCATTCCCGTGCGCATCCTCGAAAGCTCCGCCGAAGCTCTCGAGAAGGGCCTCGCGCGGATCGGAAAGCTCTATGACGAGATGGTGCAGAAGGGCCGCATCGGCGCGGCCGAGCGGGAGAAGCGCCTCGGCCTCATCGCCAAGGCGGCGGGCTACGAGGCACTCGGCGAGGCCGATATCGTCATCGAGGCCGCCTTCGAGGAGATGGCGGTGAAGAGGGACGTCTTCGCGAAGCTCGACGCCGCCTGCAAGCGCGATGCGGTGCTCGCCAGCAACACCTCCTATCTCGACATCAACGAGATCGCCGCGGCGACGCGGCGGCCCGAAAGCGTCATCGGCCTCCACTTTTTCAGCCCCGCCAATGTCATGAAGCTGCTCGAGATCGTCCGCGGCAAGGCGACGGGGAAGGATGTCGTCGCGACGGCGCAGGCGCTCGCGAAGATGCTCGGCAAGGTCGGCGTCGTCTGCGGCGTCTGCCACGGCTTCGTCGCCAACCGCAGCCGCGGCGCCATGACGCGCGAGGCGAACTTCCTCGTCGATGAAGGCGCCTTGCCCCACGAGGTCGACCGCGTTCTCTATGAATTCGGCATGCCGATGGGCCCCTTCGCGGTCGCCGACCTCGCCGGGATCGATGTCGGCTGGCGCGTCCGGCGCTCCTTCGATGCGACGCGCCGCAAGGACGAGCGCTACTCGCCTACCGCCGATCGCCTCTACGAGCTCGGCCGCTACGGGCAGAAGACGGGCAAGGGCTGGTACCGCTACGAGCCGGGTAGCCGCACGCCCCTTCCCGACCCCGAGGTCGAGGCGGTGATTCTCAAATCATCGAAGGACCAGGGAATCACCCGCCGCGCCATCGGCGAGGACGAGATCCTCGCCCGCTGCCTTTACGCCGCAGTCAACGAGGGCGCCAAGATTCTGGAAGAAGGCGTCGCGCTGCGCGCCAGCGACATCGACGTCATGTGGCTTTACGGCTTCGGGTTCCCGCGCTGGCGCGGCGGTCCGATGTACTGGGCCGATACGGTGGGTCTCGGCAAGGTCTATGACGGCGTGCAGCGCTTCCATCGCGAGCAGGGGACATTCTGGACGCCGGCGCCGCTTCTCCGGCGCCTCGCCGAAAGCGGCGGCAGCTTCACCGCGGGATAGGCTAGGATTCGAGAGGAATGAGGGGGAGAAGGAAAGCGAAGCATGGGCAAGCTCGACGGGAAAGTCGCCATCGTCACCGGCGCCACCAGCGGCATCGGGCTCGCGACGGCGGAGCTCTTTATCGCCGAGGGCGCGCGGGTGGTGATCGCCGGGCGCCGCGCCGCGGCGGGCGAGGCCATTGCCGCCCGGCTCGGCCCCGCCTGCGTCTTTCGCCGCACCGACGTCACGGAAGAGAGCGAGGTCGCGGCGCTCATCGCGGAGGCGGTGGAGCGCTTCGGGCGGCTCGATTGCCTCTTCAACAATGCCGGCGGTCCGGCGCCGACGGGCGGCATTGCCGACATTCCCGTCGCCGGCTTCGATGCCGCCATCGCGCTGCTGCTGCGCAGCGTTCTCGTCGGCATGAAGCATGCGGCGCCCGTCATGCGGCGGCAGCGCTCGGGCAGCATCATCAACAACGGCAGCATCGCCGGCCATCGCGCGGGATATTCCTCCTCGCTCGTCTATGGCGCCGCCAAGGCCGCCGTCATCCATCTGACGCGCTGCGTCGCGATGGAGCTCGGCGAAGACAACATCCGCGTCAACAGCATCTCGCCCGGCGGCATCGCGACCGGCATCTTCGGCAAGGCGCTGGGGCTGCCGGTCGAAGCGGCGGAACGCACGATCGCCGTCACCGAGCAGCGCCTCGCCAAAATGCAGCCCATCCCGCGCGCCGGGTTGCCCGAGGACATCGCCCGCGCCGCGCTGTTCCTCGCGAGCGACGATTCGAGCTTCGTCAACGGCCACGACCTCGTCGTCGATGGCGGCGTCATCGCCGGTCGCAACTGGACGCTCCAGCAGGAGGGCTTGCGGGCGCTGCGCGGCGAATTGCACGGGGCGGCCGGGACTTGAGTGCCCATCGGCAGCGTTTGAATGGCGGAAATCCGACGAATTTTGTTGCCAAAAACGGCGATTGAATTCATTAGTTAATTGTTAACTAACTTGTGGTGGAAATCTACGCGGTTTTCTTTCCTATTTTCGCGAGCGAACGAAAACCGATTGGTGCAACGGAAGAAAGTCAGATCCAATGATCAGGCCACCCTCGAAGTCGAAGTCGAGCACCAAGGGCAAGGCCCGCAAGAAGGTTGCGGCCAAGAAGCCCGCCAAGCGCATGGCCGCTACCGCCAAGAAGGCGACGGCAAAGAAGACGGTCGCCAAGAAGAAGACGGCGGCCAAGAAGCCGGCGAAGAAGACGACGGCCAAGCGGAAGGCCGCCTCGGTCAAGCGGGCGACCGCGCGCAAGCCGGTTGCCAAGAAGAGCGCTGCGAAGAAGCCCGCTGCCAAAAAGAAGGCGGCGGCGAAAAAGAGCTCCGCTCTGAAGAAGACCGTCGCGCTCAAGAAGGGTGCGGCGCTGAAGAACGGTCTTGCCAGCAAGACCATCAGCATCCGGTTGAGCTGACCCGCTCTCTTCAAGGGTTCGCTTTTACCGGAAACAACGATCGCTCCGCACACCTGCGCTCCGCGCGTTCAGCGGCGTGCCGGGTGTGCGGAACGATCGTCGTCGCGTTTGCTGCGGCGCGACTCATCGGCACTGCGCTGGACACGGGCGGCAGCGCCCGGCGTTAGCGAGACGGGCGCAACGCGAGGTGCCGGAATGACCCAGAAAATCGTCGAGCTCGTGGTGGAGGTCGCCGGGGAAGAGTCCTCGGCGCAAGATCCGAAGGCCACCGCCGCGGGGCTTCCGTTGCTGCCCGAAGGCGCCGAGGCCGCGCTCGTCGGCGCCCTGCACACCGCTCTCGCCCGGTTCTGCCCGGGGCTGAGCCGCGAAGCGCTGGAGCGGATGCTGCCGGCCCCTGTCGTCAAAGAGATGCTGAAGACCGCCACCGAGCTGCGGAGTCTCGAGTCCCCGAAGGGAACGGCCTGAAGGCGGGAGCCGGGCGGGGCGGCCTTGCGCGTTCGGCGCGCATGCCTCGACTCCGTACTAGTGCCGTGATACGCTTTCAGCCGCAGAGCCGAAGGACAGCCGTCGCAATGGCGTGAACTCTGCCCGAAGCTCCTCGGGGCCGGCGGCCGGGAGGGGTGCGTTTTTCGTTCCGGTCCCTTGGGACCGATCGCAAGGCGCGCTTCAGCCGACGGATCAATCAGCAGAAACGGAGACAACGACCATGAAACGCCTTCTCGCCACAGCGGTGGTCGCTCTGGGTGCCATGACCGGGGCGGCGGCCGCAGAAACCACGCTCGTCGTCGCCATGCAGGCGGACCCGACCGGCCTCGACCCCGAGGCGGTGCTCAACAACACCTCGGGATTTGTCATGGCGACGATCTATGACAGCCTCGTCAAGTTCAAGCCGGGCACGACCGATGTCGAGCCCGGTCTCGCCGAGAAATGGGACATCTCGCCCGATGGCCTTACCTACACCTTTCATCTGAAGAAGGGCGTCAAATTCCATGACGGAACGCCTTTCAACGCCGAGGCCTATGTCCACGACCTCAATCGTTGGCTGAAGAAGGACGACCCCGACTCGATCTACAAGACGGGTCCCGTTGAAGGTTATCTCGACGACACCTTCGACCCGCTCGACTCCTACCGGGCCGTCGACGAGTACACGGTCGAGATGAAGCTGAAGCACCCCTACGCGCCATTCCTGACGAATCTCGCGATGGTGTGGAATGGCATCACCAGCCCGGCGGCGACGCAGAAGCTCGGCAAGGATTTCCGCAGCAACCCGGTCGGCACCGGCCCCTTCATCTTCAAGGAGTGGAAGCGCGGCGACCAGGTCGTTCTGACCGCGAACAAGAGCTACTGGAACGGCAAGCCCAAGGTCGACCGCCTCATCTTCAAGGTGATGCCGGACCCGCAGGCCTCGCTCCTCGCCCTGAAGCGCGGCGACGTCCATATCCTCGCCGATGTCAGCGCCCAGATCATCCCGGCGATGAAGCAGGACAAGAACATCGTGGTGATGACGCAGCCCGGGCTCGCCGTGAGCGGCGTCGGCCTGCCCTTCGACACCAAGCCTTTCAACGACAAGCGCGTGCGGCAGGCGCTCAACTACGCCATCGACAAAGACGCGATCGATAAATCGCTCTTCCGGGGCCTCGCGGTCAGGATGACCTCGCCGCTGCCGGAGGCGCAGTGGGGCTTCGACAAGTCGCTGAAGGGCTATCCTTATGACCCGAAGAAGGCGAAGGAGCTCCTCGCCGCCGCCGGCTACCCCAACGGCTTCGAAAGCGAGCTTCTCACCTACAATTCGGCGCGCGGCTACAATTCGGCCGGCGCCGAGCTCGCGGTGGCCATTCAGGGGCAGCTCGAAAAGATCGGCGTCAAGACCTCGGTGCGGAAGGAAGAAATCGGCGCCTATCTGAGCGAGATCCGCTCGAAGACCAAGCCCTATTCGGGCATGTTCCTCGTCGGCTGGACGGGCGACAACGGCGATCCTGACAATTTCCTCGACGAGCTCTTCGCGTCGGACCGCATCCCCGTGACCAACACGGTGCGCTACAAGAATCCCGAGGTCGACAAGGTCCTCGCCGAAGCCCAGCGCGAGAGCGACCATGCGAAGCGCGTCGCCCTCTATCACACGGCGCAGAAGGAGATCCTCGACGACGCGCCCTGGATCTTCATCAACTCGCTGCTGCAGGTGCGCGGCGCGCGCAAGGAGGTGAAGGGTTACGAGCTCAACCCGACCCAGATGTTCTTCGATATGGAGAAGGTGTCGCTGA
Source organism: Alphaproteobacteria bacterium (assembly GCA_021325525.1). Taxonomy (GTDB): domain Bacteria; phylum Pseudomonadota; class Alphaproteobacteria; order ATCC43930; family CGMCC-115725; genus URHD0088. Next base: position 50,157 of record JAJPHB010000004.1, on the reverse strand, counting down.
GCAAGTAGGCCCGATCACCGTCGCCTCGCCTTTCATCCCCCTCTCCCGCAAGCGGGAGAGGGTTTTTCATTGGGCGCGCTGGAGAGGCTTGTCTTCGAGCGCCGGCTACAGCACGTCGTCGCGGATGCAGGCCTTAAAGCGGCCGGGCTCGACCTCGCGCAGCGCCGGAACCGTCTTGGCGCAATCGGCGATGGCGTATTGGCAGCGCGTGCGGAAGACGCAGCCCGACGGCGGGTTGATCGGGCTCGGGATGTCGCCTTGGAGGACGATGCGCTTGCCTTTGCGGTCGGGATCGGGAACCGGCACTGCCGAGAGCAGCGCCTCCGTATAGGGGTGCTTCGGCGCCCGGCAGAGGGCGCGCGCCGGTCCCACCTCCATCACCCGCCCCAGATACATGACGACGATGCGGTCGGAGATGTATTCGACGACGGCGAGATCATGTGCGATGAAGAGCAGGGTGAGGCCGAGGCGCTTGCGCAGCTCGCGCAGCAGGTTGACGACTTGCGCCTGGATCGAGACGTCGAGCGCCGAGACCGGCTCGTCGGCGACGATGAGCTCGGGCTTGACCGCCAGCGCCCGCGCGATGCCGATGCGCTGACGCTGGCCGCCCGAGAACTCATGCGGGTAGCGTTGCATGTGCTCGGGCGCAAGGCCGACCATGCGCAGCAGCTCGGCGACACGCTCGCGCCGCTCCGCCCGACTGCGGGCGAGGCGGTGCACGACGAGCGGCTCGGCCAGGATCTCCTCGACATGCATGCGCGGGTTGAGCGAGGCGAAAGGGTCCTGGAAAATGGGCTGCGCCTGCCGGCGGAACGCCTTCAGCGCGCGCTCGCCGAGCGGGCGGATATCCTTGCCCTTGAAGAGAATCTGGCCCCCCGTCGGTTCGATGAGGCGGAGGATGACGCGGCCGACCGTGGTCTTGCCCGAGCCCGATTCGCCGACGAGGCCCAGCACCTCGCCGGCAGCGACCGCGAAGGAGACATCCTCGACGGCGCGGACATGCCCGGTCGAAAGCGACAGACCGCCGAGCCGCACGTCGAACCATTTGCGCAGGTTGCGCACCTCGAGGAGCGGCTGTGCCGCGGCGGAGGCGGTCATGGCGCGACCCGTTCGGCGGCCGTTCCCATGCGCTCGGCCACATGCCGCCAGCGCACGCAGCGCACCGCATGCGCCTCGCCGCAAGGTTCGAGCGGCGGCGGCGCGCGGTCGCAAGTGCCGGCGAGAAAGAAGCCGCAGCGCGGATGGAAGGGGCAGCCCGCCGGCAGCGCCAGCGGGTTCGGCACGTTGCCGGGAATGGCGGCGAGGCCCGCCTCGTCGGGTTCGCGGCCGAGCCGCGGCACGGAATCGAGGAGGCCGATCGTATAAGGCATGCGCGGCCGATGGAAAATCGCGCGCGAAGGCCCCTCCTCGACGATGCGCCCCGCATACATCACCATCACACGATCGGCGATTTCGGCGGCGACCCCGAGATTGTGGGTGATGAACATGACCGCCATGCCGAGCTCGCTCTGCAGGCGCTTCATCAATTCGAGGATCTGCGCCTGGATCGTCACGTCGAGCGCCGTCGTCGGCTCGTCGGCGATGAGGAGAGCGGGACGGCAGGAAAGCGCCATCGCGATCATCGCCCGCTGGCGCATGCCGCCCGAAATCTGATGCGGATATGAGCGCATGCGCCGCGTCGGGTCGGGAATGCCGAGCAGCTCCAGCATCTCGACGGCGAGCGCGAAGGCTTCGCGGCCGCTCTTCCTCTGATGCAGCGTGATCGCCTCGATGATCTGGTCGCCGATGGTGTAAACGGGATTGAGCGACGTCATCGGCTCCTGGAAGATCATGGCGATGTCATTGCCGCGGATCTGCCGCATCTCGGGTTCGGAAAGCCGCGCCAGGTCGCGCTCGCCCCCGTCCTTGCCGCGGAACAGCATGGTTCCGGCGGCCAGCCTGCCGGCGACGAGCCGCATGAGGGCGAGGCTCGTCACCGATTTGCCGGAGCCCGACTCGCCGACGACGACGATCGTCTCGCCGCGATCGATATGGAAGGAGACGCCGTCGACGGCCTTCACGATGCCGTCCTCGGTGTCGAACTCGACCCGCAGGTCGCTCACTTCGAGAAGCCCTTGAGGCCGCATCTATTTCACCATCCGGCGGTGAGGGTCGAAGTGATCGCGCAAGGCATCGCCGACGAGGTTGAAGCCGAGCACCACGAGGAAGATCGCGAGACCCGGAAATGTGGCGATCCACCAGGCGCTGAGGAAGTAGGTTTGCCCGTCGGCGAGGACCGCGCCCCAATCGGGCGAGGGCGGCTGCGCGCCGAGGCCGAGGAAGGAGAGCCCCGCCGTCTCGACCACGACCGATCCCGCCTGCAAGGTCGCCATCACCAGGATGGGCGTGAAGCTGTTGGGGAGGACATGCCGGAGCATGATGCGCGGCCGGCCGACGCCGAGGGCGCGCGCCGCGAGAACATAGTCGGTCTCGCGCACAGCGAGCACCTGGCCGCGCAAGAGGCGGGCATATTGCGGCGTGTAGACGATGCCGATGGCGATCATCGAGTTGAGGAGGCTGGGGCCGAGCGCGGCGACGATGATGAGGGCGAGGAGCAGATAGGGAAATGCCAGCAGCACATCGGCAAGGCGCATGATCGCGCTGTCGAGCCAGCCGCCATAAAAGCCGGCGACGAGTCCGCAGGCGCCGCCGAGGACGAGGGCGAAGCCGTCGGCAACGAGGATCGCGAGGAGGGCCGTGCGCGAACCGTACATGACGCGGCTCAAGATATCGCGGCCATATTGGTCGGTGCCGAAGAGATGGGCGAGGCTGGGCGGGCTGAGCGTGTTCTCGAGGTCCTGATCGAATGGGCTGTGCGGGGCGAGGACGCCCGCCAGCACCGTCAAGGCGAGGAAGGCGACGACGATGGCGAGGCCGAGGCGCGCCGTCGGCCGGCGCATCAGGCGGCCGAGGCCCTTCGCCCAGGAGGCGCCGCCGCTGCGCGGCGCCGGTGCCAGCGCAACGACGCTCATCGGTAGCGAATCCGGGGATCGAGATAGGCGTAGCCGAGATCGACCAGCAGGTTGACAACGACGAAGAGGAAAGCGGTCAGCAACGCCCCCGCCTGCACCACCGGGTAGTCGCGCTGCAGGATCGCGTTCACCATGACGCGCCCCAAACCCGGCAGCGAAAAGATCGTCTCGGTCAGCACCGCTCCCGAGAGAAGGAGGCCAAGCTGAAGCCCGATCACCGTCGTGATCGGAATGAGGGCGTTGCGCAGCACGTGCTTCACGATGACGCGGGCTTCCGGCAGGCCTTTGGCCCGCGCCGTGCGCACATGGTCATGGGTGCGCACGGACAGCATCTCGGACCGCGTGATGCGGGTGATGATGGCGAGGGGAATCGTGCCGAGCGTCGCAGCCGGCAGGATCAGATATTCGAGGCTCTCGCCGATGAGGTGCCAGTCGCCGGAAAGAATGCTGTCGACGACGCTCATACCGGTGACCCGCGGCGGCTCGTCGCCGATCGCCATCAAGCCGCCGATCGGCAGCAGATCGAGGAAGGCGCCGAAGACGAGAATCATCATGAGCCCGAGCCAGAAGATCGGCATCGAGACTCCGAAGAGCGATACCGTCATGACGATGTTGTCGAAACGCGACAGCGGCTTCACCGCGGCCATGACGCCGAGCGGCACGCCGATAATCGTCGCGAGGAAGAGCGCCGCGAAGCTGAGCTGGATTGTCACCGGGAAGGCGATCCACACCTCCTCGAAGGCCGGCCGGCTGTTGCGCAGCGAGGTGCCGAAATCGCCTTGCAGCGCATCGGCGGCAAACCGGAAATACTGAACATAGACGGGCTGGTCGAGGCCGAGCTGATGGCGGAGTGCGGCGAGCTGCTGCGCCGTCGCCTTGTCGCCGAGGAGCAGCACGGCGACGTCGCCCGGCAGCACATGCATCGTCACGAAGACGACGGCGCTGATGCCGATCAGGACGAGGATCAGCTGAACGAGCCGCCGGACGATGTATTGAGCCACGCGTCAGCTACCCTGCCCTGTGGCGTCTCGATTGGGGAACCGGCCGGCCCGACCGCCGCCGCGTCGAGCGGAAAAGCTCGGGAGCAGCGGGCGTTACAGCCGATTGTCACAGTAGGGGACGCCGCTTTCGCCTGTCAATTCACGGCATTCAGAGGACGAGCGCGCCGCCGCCAATGAACATGGAATTTTAGGCAAAGGCCCGAATTAACAGGGCATCAACGGGTCGTCGCGTATTTTCGCCGCAATTCGGATGGGAGACGTCATGAAAGACAGGCGGCAACGGCAAGCTGTGGCAGGGATCCCGCAGCCGGAGCGGCGGCAGCATGGCCGCCACAAGGCCCTCTGGTGGGGCGAGATCGAAATGGCGACGGGCCGCTTCACTTGCAGCGTCTTCGACCTTTCGATGGGCGGCGCGAAGCTGCGCGTGGCGAGATCCATCCCGGAGAAGGAAAGGCTGACCCTGGTCATCCCGCCCTTCGGGCAGTTCATGGGCGAGGTCGTCTGGTCCGGCGACGCGCAGATCGGCATCGAATTCGCCCGCGAGGACCAGCCGCGCGTCGCCAAGATGATAACGAGCCGCCTCAACGAAATGCCGGGGTGAGGAGCGCTGCCGACGAGCTCGGCCAGACGCTGGTGCCGTCCGCCTCGACCAGCCGCTATCCCCTCCCCGCCCGCCGCAGATCCCGCCCGGTGATCCGGATATGGGCGTCGGCATCGAGCTGGCGCGCCCTCACGCGCGCCTCGGCGATCCGCTCGAAGGCGGTTCGATTGAGGTGGAACTGGCGGACGCATTCCTCGGCGTCGGCGCGCCGCCCGAGAAGGCTCTGCATCACTCGCCGCGGCACGAAGACCTTGCCCTCGTATTCGCCGAGGCGAAGAGTGAACTCGACCGCGTCCTCCTCCTCGCTCCAGCGCGCTTCTTCCGGAAAGGCGAACACCGGCCGCAGCCGTCACAGGAGGGTGCGCGCCGCCGCGACGATCTGCGCCTCGGAGACGCGGCACTGCGCTTCGAGGGGCGGCGCATAGGCGACCGGCAGGCGCGGCGCGCCGAGACGCTTCACCCTGACACCGAGCTCCTCTGCGGCCGTCGCCGCGATCTCGCCGCCGAAGCCGCCGATGGCGACCGCCTCATGCACGACGAGGAGCCGCCGGGTGCGCGCCGCCGAGGCGAGCACGGTTTCGCGGTCCCAAGGATAGAGAGTTCGCAGATCGATCACTTCGGCGGCGACGCCGGTGCCCGCGAGCGCTTCCGCGGCCTGGCGCACGGTTCGCAGCACCCCCGACCAGGCGACGATGGTGAGATCGCCGCCCTGCCGCAAGATGCGGGCCTTGCCGAGCGGCAGCGCCTCGCCATCGGCTTCGACCTCGCCTTCGAGCGGCCAGAGATCCTTGTGCTCCATATAGACGACCGGGTCGTCGCAGCGGATCGCCGCCTTCAGCAGGCCGTAATTGTCCGCCGGCGTCGACGGGGTCACGACGACGAGGCCCGGGATGTGCGCGTACCAGGCTTCGAGGCTCTGGCTGTGCTGCGCCGCCGAGGAGCGCCACATGCCGACGGGCTCGCGCACGACGAGCGGCACCCGCCCCTGCCCGCCGAACATGTAGCGCGCCTTCGCCGCCTGGTTGACGAGCTCGTCGATGGCGCAGAGCGCGAAATCGGAAAAGCGCATCTCGACGACGGGGCGCGTCCCGACCAGCGCCGCGCCGACCGCCGCGCCCATGATGCAGGCTTCCGAGATCGGCGTGTCGCAGATGCGCTGCGGCCCGAATTCCTCGGCGAGGCCCTTGTACTGGCCGAAGACGCCGCCGCGCCCGAGATCTTCGCCGAGCGCCCAGACCGCGGGATCGCGCCGCATCTCCTCGGCGAGCGCACGCTTGCCGGCTTCGAGATAGCTCATGAGGGTCATGCCGGCGCCCCCATATCCTGGACGTCGCGCCAGGCGAGGCTTTCATCACCCCAGGGCTGCGCCCGCGCCGCCGCGACCGCAGCGGCGATCTCCACCCGGGCCGCCGCCTCGTCCGCTGCCAGAGCCGCGGCAGGAACGCCGCGCAGAAGCAGGGTCTCGCGGCAGAGCTCGATGGGGTCGCGCCGCTGCTTCTCCTCGACCTCCGCCGCCGGGCGGTAGGTCGCGGGATCGTGCGCAGTGTGACCCTTGAGGCGGTAGGTCTGCGCCAGGATGAACTGCGGCCCGCCGCCCTCACGGATGCGGGTGACGCGCTCGGCCGCCGCCGCGTCCACCTCCTCGACGGCATTGCCGTCGACGATGCGGGCGGGAATGCCGAGCGCTTCGGCCCGCGCCGCCGGTCCCGGCCCCCCGGTCAAGCTCCGCGTCCGCGTCGTCGCGGCAAAGCCGTTGTCCTCGCAGATGAAGAGTATCGGCAAATCGTAGATGCGGGCCCAGTTGAGCCCTTCGAGAAAGGGGCCGCGATTGACCGCGCCGTCGCCGAAGAAGCAGGCGACGATCTCGCTGCCGCCGCGCAGCTTCACCGCATGCGCGGCCCCCGCCGCGATCGGAATGCCCGCGCCCACGACGCCATTGGCGCCGAGCATGCCGATCGAGAAATCGGCGATGTGCATCGAGCCGCCCTTGCCCTGGCAGGTGCCGCCCGCCTTGCCGAGAAGCTCGGCCATCATCGCCGTGACGTCGGCGCCCTTGGCGATGGTGTGGCCGTGGACGCGGTGGGTAGAGACGAGATAGTCGCTGCGGCGAAGATTGGCACAGATCCCGGACGCCACCGCCTCCTGGCCAACCGACAGGTGGACCGCGCCCCGGATCTCGCCCGATTTCTGCCCCGCTTCCGCCGCCTCCTCGAAGGCGCGGATGCGGGCCATGGTGCGGAAATGCTCGCGCAGGCGCTCGACATCGATATTGGCTCTGGTCACGATAGGAGGCGCCCTCTCGCTCTGGCGAAATTGCAGGCCGACACATGACCCCTGCTCCGCTCCTCGTCGCCGACAGCGTCACCAAGCTCGGGCCGGAGGCGCGCGGCGCCGTGCTGGTCGCGGGCTCGCATGGCGGCGTCTACGCCGCCTATCTCGCAGCGGCGGCAGGGCTGCGCGGAGTCGTCCTCAACGATGCGGGCATCGGCCTCGGGCAAGCCGGCATCGCCGGGCTTGCCTATCTCGACGGGCTCGGCATTGCCGCCGCGACGGTCGGGCATCTGACGGCACGGATCGGCGATGGCCGAGACATGATGGCGCGCGGCCGGTTGAGCCGGGTCAACGAGGCGGCGCATCGCCTCGGCTGCGCTCCCGCTATGCGCTGCGCCGAGGCGGGCGAGCGCCTGCGTGAAGCCCCGCTCGCGGCAACGGCGCCGCCGCCTTATGAAGAGGCGCGCATCCTCTTGCGCCACGAGGCGGGCGAGCCGCCCGTCTGGGGGCTCGATTCGAACGCGCTGGTACGCCCCGAGGATGCGGGCGCCGTCATCATCACTGGCTCGCATGGCGGACTCCTCGGCGGCCGGCCGGAGACGGCGATCCGCGTCGCGGCGCTGGCCGCGGTCTATAACGATGCCGGCATCGGCATCGACGAGGCCGGAATGTCGCGGCTGCCGGCGCTCGATGCGCGCGGCATCGCCGGCGCCACGGTCGCCGCGGCCTCGGCCCGCATCGGCGAGGCGCGGTCGAGCTGGGAGACGGGGCGGCTCTCCGCCGTCAATGCGACGGCGCGCGCATGGGGCGCGGCTGTCGGCATGAGCGTCCCCGACTTCGCCCGCCTCGCCTGTCGGCGCCGCCGCTGAGCGCGCGATCACAGGAAGCCGATCGAAAGCCACGGCACCGCCGCCACCAGCACGAGGCCGATGAGGAGCGCCGCCAGATAGGGCCAGATCGCGTTCATCGCCTCGTCGGCATTGACGCGGCCGATGGCGCAGGCGGCGTAGAAGCCGACGCCGAAAGGCGGCGCGAAGAGGCCGATCCCCATGGCGAGGATGACCACCATCGCGTAGTGCACCTCATGGATGCCGATGGTGCGGGCAATCGGAAAGAGAAGAGGGCCGAAAAGCACGATCGCCGGAATGCCTTCGAGCACGCTGCCGAGGACAACGAAGGCGGCGATCGAGACGGCGAGGAAGGCCGCCTGCCCGCCCGGCATGGTCGCCATGATCGTCGCGAGGCGATGCGAGAAGCCCGATTGGGTGAGCGCCCAGGCCATGCCCGTCGCCGTGCCGATGATGAAGAGGATGGCGCCCGAGAGCGCCGCCGTCTCGACCAGCATGGGATAGAGCCGGCGCAGATCGAACCAGCGATAGATGGCGAAGCCGGCAACGAGGGTATAGACGATGCCGATCGTCGACACTTCCGTCGCCGTCGCGATGCCCTCGACGACGGCAGTGCGGATGACGAAGGGCAGGATGAGCGCCGGCAGGGCGATGGCGAAGGTCTTGGCGATGCGGCCGAGGGACGCACGCCGCGCCGCCGAGAGATCCTCGCGCCGCGCCCGCAGCCTCGCGATGACGCAGAGCGCCAGCGCCATGACGAGCGCCGGGAGCAGCCCGCCGGTGAAGAGGGCGGCGATCGAGACGCCGGTCACCGAGCCGATGGTGATGAGGACGAGGCTTGGCGGAATCGTCTCCGACATGGCGCCGGAGGAGGCAAGGAGCGCGATGAGCTCGTCGCCGCGCGCGCCGCGGCGGCGCATCTCGGGGAAGAGCACCGGCGCGATCGCCGCCATGTCGGCAGCCTTCGATCCCGAGATGCCGGAGACGAGGTACATGGCCCCGAGCAGCACATAGGCGAGGCCGCCCCGGACATGCCCCAGCAGCGCCGCCAGGAAATCGACCATGGCGCGGGCGAGGCCCGTCGCCTCGATGAGGCCGCCGAGAAAGACGAAGAGCGGCACGGCAAGGAGGATGAGATGCGACATGCCCTCGTCCATCCGCCCGATGAGCACGGTGAGGGGCACATGCGTCGTGAGCGCGAGATAGGCGACGGTCGCGACGCCGAAGGCGAAGGCGATCGGTACGCCGATCGCGACGCAGAGGGCGACGAGCCCGACGAAGAAGACGAGGAGATTGGCCTGACCGAGGCCGAGCAGGACCGGCCGCAGCAGCCAGAGGGCGAGGGCGATCGCGGCGACCGCGGCGATGGCGCTCGCAGCATCGCGCGGCCGCACGCGCTCGATGAGGCGCGCCCCGGCGATGACGATCATGAGCACGGCGCCGACGCCGATCGCCGCGACGCGGAAGCTGTTGTGGAAGGAGAGGGCCGGGGTGATGATTGCCCACTCGCTCTCGATGTAGCTCTGCGCCGGCGCGAGGATCAGCAGCACGAACGCGGCGACGACCATCGCCCCCACCGCTTCGAGCCAGCTCCGCCAGCGCGCCGGCGCGCGGTTCAAAAGTGCGGTAAGGCGCATATGCTCGTCGCGGCGCAAGGCGATGACGGCGCCCAGCATGGCGAGCCAAAGGAAGAGCGCGGAGGCGAGCTCATCCGTCCAGACCAGCGGATTCTGAAATACGTAGCGCGAGACAACGCCGGCGAGCAGCACCAGGATTTCGACGGCAACGAGTACCGCAGCCGGCACCTCGGTCGCCCAGGCGATCACCGCATCGAGGCGGGCAAAGCGGAGGCCGGGCACGGCGGCGCGGCTCCCGCCGATGAACTCCGTGCCGGCGGCTTCCGGGCGGCTCATTGCCGCGCCAGGGTGCGGAATATCGTGAATGGCAGGTATAAGCCTACCTCAGCCTGAGACGCGTCCGAAGGACGCGTCGCAAAGAATGCACATCTGTCGATCCAAGGGCACCTTTACAGACGTCCCGAGCATCGTCACACCCACGCCTCAGGCGAGCTTGCCGGTATATTTCTCGAGGAGCGCCCAGGCCTCGTTCCCGTATTTCGCCTTCCAGTTTTCGTAGAATTTCGCCTTCTGCAGGGCAGCGCGGAAGGATTGCGGATCGGGCTTGTTGAAGACCATCCCGCTCGCCTGCAGCTTGCCTTGCAGCGAGTCGTTGAGCTGCCGGATCTGCTGGCGCTGCTCGAGGGCGGCGGCGTTGAAGTTGCGCGCCGCGATCTCCTGGAGGTCCTTGGGCAGCGCGTTCCATGCCTGGCCGTTGGCGAGGAACCAGAAGCCGTCCCACATGTGATTCGTCAGCGAGCAGTATTTCTGCACCTCGTAGAGCTTGCCGATCTCGATGATCGAGAGCGGGTTCTCCTGCCCCTCGACGACCTTGGTCTGCAGCGCCGAATAGACCTCGTTGAAATTGATGCTGGCCGGCGAGGCGCCGAAGGCCTCGAACATCGAGGTCCAGAGCGGACTCACGGGCACGCGGATCTTGAAGCCCTTCAAATCCGCGGCGGTGTTGATCGGCTTCGTGCTCGACGTGATCTCGCGGTAGCCGTTGTCCCACATCTTGTCCATGGCGACGAGCCCGGCCTTGGCGATCTGGGCGCGGAGATACGCGCCGAGCTCGCCATCCATCGCCGGCCAGACCGCGTCGTAATCCTTCCAGGCGAAGCCGATGCCGTTGATCGAGGCGGCCGGCACCAGCGTCGCCAGGATGAGGCCCGACAGCGTGAAGAACTCGATCGCCCCCGAGCGGAGCTGCGAGAGCATATCGGTGTCGCCGCCGAGCTGGTTGTTGGGGAAGATCTGGATCTCGAGCCGGCCCTTCGATTCCTCCTTGATCCGCTGCACCATCTTGTTGGCGACGATGTTGGTCGGATGCGTCACCGGCACGTTGTTGGCGAATTTGTAGGAGAATTCCGCGGCGCTCGCCCGGCGCGGCAGGATTCCGGCGGTAGCGACGACGCCGGCGGCGGCGACCGAGGCGCCAACGAAGGCGCGGCGCGAGACCCTCTTCATGGCTGTCTTCCCATCGTTTTCACACAAACTTGGCGAGCGTAACCTGCAACGGAACTTTCCGCTTGTAAACCCGGCGCGGCATGGCGAGAAGCTGGGCGAGAGCGCCGATAGAACCAGCCGAGGGGCCCGATGACCGTTCCGCCGCGCATGAACCATCCGCAAGGCCGCATGACCGGCGGGCGAGCGCTCGCCGAAATGCTGCGCCTCGCCCAGATCGGACCGATGTTCGGCATGGGCGGCTTCCAGCTCCTCCCCTTCTATGACGCGCTGAACCAGCTCGGCCTCCGCCACTTCCTCATCAATGACGAGCGCTGCGGCGCCTTCGCCGCCGATGCCTATGCGCGGGTGACGAACCGCCCGGGCGTCTGCGACGGCACGCTGGGCCCGGGCGCGACCAATCTCGTGACGGCGCTGGTCGAGAGCCTCAATGCGGGCGTGCCGCTCGTCGCCCTTGCCGGCGACACGCACCGGGCGCATTCCTGGAAGAACATGACGCAGGAATGCCGGCAGACCGAGATTCTGCGCCCTGCCGTCAAGGAGCTGATCCGCGTCGAAGCGACGAGCCGCATCCCGGAACTCCTGCGTCGCGCCTTCGCCGTCGCGACCTCGGGCCGGCCCGGCCCCGTCCTCATCGACGTGCCGGAGGATGTCTGTCACGGCGAGCATGATTTCGCCGCCGAGGAGTTCGCGATCGACCCAGCGACCCTCGCCGCGCCGGCGCGGCGCATGCGGCCCGCCGGCGCCGACATCGAGCGCGCCGGCCGCATGCTCGCCACGGCGAAACGCCCGCTCATCCTCGTCGGCGGCGGCATTCATCTCTCGGCGGGGCAGGAAGCGCTCTTGCGGCTCGCCGAGGCGCTGGCGATCCCGGTCGCACATACGATGAGCGGCAAGGGCGGCATCGCCTGCACCCATCCGCTCTCGGCCGGGCTCTTCGGCCGCTACTCGCGCATCGCCAACGACCTCATCGCCGCCTCCGACTGCCTTCTCGTCGTCGGCTGCAAGCTCGGCGAGATCGCGACGAAGCGCTACGTGCTGCCGCCGCCGGGCATCCCTATCATCCATCTCGACATCCTCGCCGAGGAGATCGGCCGCTGCCGCGCGCCGGAGGTCGCGCTCTGGGGCGATGCGCGGGAGGGGCTCGCCGATCTCCTCGAAGCGTTGCGCGACGATGCGCCGCGGATCGCGGCAGCGCGCCGCGACTACCTCGCCGAGCTGCCGCAGCGCCTTTCACGCTGGCGCGAGGAGGCGGCGCCTCGCCTGCTCTCCGACGAGCGCCCCATCAACATGGCGCGGCTCTGCCACGAGCTGAATGCGGCCATGCCGGCCGAGAGCGTCCTCGTCGCCGATGGCGGCTTCGCCGCGCATTGGACGGGGCTCCTTTACGACACCAAATCGGCGGGGCGGCGCTACATCGCCGATCGCGGCCTCGCCTCGATCGGCTATGGCCTGCCGGGCGGCATGGGCGCCGCCCTCGCCGCGCCGGAGCAGCCGGTCGCCGCAATCACCGGCGATGGCGGCTTCAACATGGTGCTGGGCGAGATCGAGACGGCGCGGCGCGCCGGCATCGGCCTTACCGTCATCGTCGTCAACAACGCCGCCTCGGGCTACGTGAAGGCGCTGCAGCATGCGATGTTCGGCCGCCGCTACCAATCGAGCGACCTCGTCGAGATGAACTACGCGGCGATCGCCGAGGCGATGGGGTGCCGAGGCATCCGTATCGAGGACCCGGCTCATCTCGGCGCGGCTCTGCGGACCGGGCTCGCCGAGCGCCAGCGCCCGACGGTGCTCGACGTCGTCGTGACGCGCGATCCCGGCAAGATGCTGCCCGGCATCGACAGCCGCACGGCGGAGATCAGGAAGGGCGATCGCGTCGCCTAGAAGGCGAAGGCCGGCTCGCGCCGCTTGCAGAACGCAGCGGCGCTGGGACATGATGGCCGGAGATGGCTCGCTCGGCGGATCGCAATCGGCGCGTGGAGGATGACCGCTTCACGGCGGCGCTCGCCGGTTTGGCGATGGCGCTGTTCCTGGCCGTGATCGGGCTCTACCTCATTCAGGCGCTGGCGGTCGAGTCGAAGCTCGAGGATTGCGTCCTCCAGGGCCGGATGAACTGTACGCGGATCGAGCTGTCGCCGGTGGCGTCCGAATTCCGGTAGACGGAGCTTTTCGAGTCGCTGAATCGAGGAAGCCTCGCCCGAGAAGCGAGGCTTCCTTTTTGAGGCCGGTCGCGCCGGTCAGCGTTCCCAGATCGGCTTCCCGAGATCGATCTGGTTGGGACTCGTCAGCCCGCCCGTCGCCGCGCCGGCGGCACCGCCGAGCAAGGCCCCGGTCACGGGGGCGCCGACCAGGGCGCCGCCGAGGGCGCCGGCGCCGGCGCCGATGGCGCCGCCGCTCAAAGCCCGATTCGTCGTGCTGGTGCCGCAGGCGGCGAGCGTCAGCGCCAGCACCGACATGGTCAGGCCCAGTCTTAGGGACATCGCACATCCTCCTCGTCGAACCTCAGATGGTGTAACAGCGGCGCCATTTCTTCGTTCCGGCGAAGCCACGCGCGCCGCGCACCAGCGCGCCCGCTCTTTCCAGCTTCGCGCGCCCGTGGGAGACTATCCGCGCCGGCGGGGAGCCGGACACGCCGGCCGGAGAGCCGAGACGGGAAACGAGGGAGGTCGCGATCATGAAACTGAGACGCCGCGATGTGCTGAAATCCGCTGTTGCCGGCGCCGCCGCACTGGCCGCGCCGCGCATCCTTCGTGCCGAAGGCGCGAAGACGATCACCTTCGTGCCGCATGCCGACCTCGCCTCGTTGGACCCGGTCTGGACGACCGCCGACATCACGCGCAACTACTCGCTCGCCGTCTTCGACACGCTCTACGGCTACGACGCCGAGTTTCACGTGCAGCCGCAGATGGTCGAGGGCCACAAGGTCGAGAATGACGGGCGGCAGTGGGAACTGACCCTGCGCGACGGCCTCAAATTCCACGACGGCACGCCGGTCCTGGCGCGCGACTGCGTCGCCAGCATCGAGCGCTGCGCCAAGCGCAATCCGATGAGCGGCGCGCTGATGGCGCGCACCGACGAGATCTCGGCGCCGTCCGACAAGGTCATCCGCATCCGCCTCAAGAAGCCCTTCGCGCTGCTGCCGGACGCGCTCGCCGAAATCTATTGCGTCATGATGCCGGAGCGCCTTGCCAAGACCGACGCCTTCCAGCAGGTGACCGAGGCTGTGGGATCTGGCCCCTTCAAATTCGTTGCCTCCGAGCGCGTTCCGGGCTCGCGCGTCGTCTTCGAGAAGAACGCCGACTACGTGCCGCGCAAGAGCGGCAAGCCGAGCTTCAACGCCGGCCCCAAGATCGTCTATGTCGACCGCGTCGTCTGGAACTTCATCCCCGATTCCTCGACCGCAGCGGCGGCCCTGCAGAGCGGCGAGGTCGATTGGTGGGAGAACCCGCAGCTCGACCTCGTGCCGCAGCTCAAGGCGGACAAGAACCTCGTCGTCAAGGTGACCGACCGCACCGGCGAGATCGGCTGCCTGCGCTTCAATCAGCTCTTCCCGCCTTTCGACAATCCCGCCATTCGCCGCGCCGTCCTCGCGGCGATCGACCAGAAGGAGGTGATGACCGGTGTCGCGGGCTCGGTGCCCGAGCTTGTCAAGACCGATGTCGGCCTCTTTGTCCCGGGCACGCCGATGGCGAGCGATGTCGGCGTCGCAATCACCCGCGGCCCCAAGGATTACGCCAAGATCAAGCAGGAGCTGGAGGCGGCGGGCTATAAGGGCGAGAAGGTCGTCGTCCTCGCCGCGACCACCATCCCGGCCATCTTCGCCGAGGCGCAGGTGGCCTCCGACGCGCTGCGCAAGATCGGCATGAATATCGATTTCCAGGCTCTCGAATGGGGCACCGTCGTGCAGCGCCGCGCGGTCCGCAAGCCGGTCGACCAGGGCGGCTGGAACATCTTCTATACCTATCTCGGCGGCTTCGGGAATCTCTCGCCCGGTCCCGACATCGCCATCCGGGGCAATGGCGGCAGCGCCTGGTTCGGCTGGCCGACCGACCCGAAGATGGAGGCGCTGCGCGATGCCTGGTTCGAGGCGCCGGATCTGGCGGCGCAGCAGAAGATCTGCCGCGAGATGCAGGAGGCGTTCTGGCAGAATCCCTCCTACGTGCCGCTCGGCATGTACGACCTGCCGACCGCCTTCCACAATTACCTGCACGACATACGCGACGGCTGGCCGCAATTCTATGGCGTGAAGCGAGTCTGAGGCGGCCGGGCGCGCAGGGAACGGGATGACGCCCTCGACCGGCAGCTACGCCGCGTTCTGGCGGCACTATCTGCGCGCCCATCGGGACCCGCGGACTCGGGGCGCGCACTATCTCGGCACTCTCTTGGCGCTGCTCCTCCTCGCGCTCGGCGTCGCCCGCGGCGATTGGCGCTGTCTCGTAGCGGCGCCCGTCGCCGGTTATGGCTGCGCCTGGATCGGGCACGGCGTCTTCGAGGGCAACCGGCCGGCCAGCTTCGGCCATCCGCTCTGGTCCTTCCTCAGCGATTTCCGCATGCTCGCCCTCTGGGCGAGCGGCCGTCTCAAACGCGAGCTCGACGAGGCCTTTCGATGACGACGCCAAGCACCGCGATTCCGCCCCTCGCTCCCGAGCTGCGCCGGGCGCTTCTCGAAGCGAGCACGGCGACCGTGTCGATCCAGCTCTTAAAGCGCGGCTTCCGCTTCGCCGCGGTGAACGGCGTCGCCCCGCTCAACCCGGCCGCCGTGCGCTTTGCCGGTCCCGCCTACACCTTGCGTTTCATCCCGGCGCGCGAGGATCTGGCGACGCCGGCCAGCGTCGCGCAGAAGGACAATGCCCAGCGCGTCGCCATCGAGGACATTCCGGCAGGCGCCGTCCTCGTCATCGACGCGCGCGGCGAGACGCGGGCCGGGACGCTCGGCGACATCCTGGCGGCGCGCCTCTTCCAGCGCGGCGTCGCCGGCGTCGTCTCCGACGGCGCCATGCGCGATGCGCCCGAGCTCGAGAAGCTGGCCCTCCCCATCTTCTGCGCCGGCATGGCGCCGCCGCCCAGCTTCAATTTCCTCTACCCCGTCGACATCAATCGCCCGATCGGCTGCGGCGGTGCCGCGGTCTTTCCAGGCGATATCGTGGTGGGCGACGGCGGCGGGGTTGTCGTCATCCCGCGGCACCTCGCAGAAGAAGTGGCGCGCGACAGCCTCGAACAGGAGCGGCTCGAAGTCTTCATCCGCCGCCGCGTCGATCGCGGCCATCCGACGCCGGGCCTCTATCCCGCGAGCGACGAGACGCGCGCCGCCTATCGCCGCTGGGTCGAAGCCGGGCGGCCGGAGGAGGCGCCGTTTTGAGGGCGTGCCCCATGCCTGATTGCCCCCGGCATCACCACTTTGCGTCCTTCGAGACGCGTCCTCCGGACGCTCCTCAGGATGAGGACGAATGTGCGTCGCATAACCGATAAGCCTCATCCTGAGGAGCGCTCGAAGAGCGCGTCTCGAAGGACGCACGAGAGTTGATCCGAGTGTTTCAAAGCGGATTTTGGACGGCGGCGATCAATAGGACGGCAGACGCTGACGGTGCGAGCCCGGCGAATCCGACTGCCGACGCCGTCGCGGCGCCGCCACGCCGGGCGCCGCCGCTGCGCGCGCTCATCGCTGCGCCGGGCTATCTGCGGCTCTGGACGGCGGGCGGTCTCGCCAATGCCATGCGCTGGCTCGAAATGCTGGTCGCCGGCATCTTCACTTTCGACCTCACCGGCTCGGCCCTCGCCGTCGCCCTCGTCACCATGGCGCGGACGCTGCCGCTGATGCTCCTGGGGTCGCTCGCCGGGGTCGTCGCCGAGGCGCGGAACCGCAAGGCGCTGCTCCTCGGTGGGCTCACCGTCATGGCTGCCAATTCGGCGGCGCTCTGCGCGCTCGCCGCGACGCAGCGCATCCAGCTCTGGCATATCGTCGTGGGCGGCATCGTCGGCGGCACTTGCTGGACGAGCGAGATGGCGGTGCGACGACGCATGATCGGCGAGGTGGTGGAGCCGGGCCATGTCGGGCCGGCGGTGGCGCTCGATTCGATGACGGGCAGCCTGACGCGCATGCTGGGGCCGCTGCTCGGCGGCGCCCTTTTCGAGGCCTGCGGCCTCACCGGCGCCTATGCCCTGGCCGCGAGCGCCTATGCGACGGCGCCGCTCATCGTGGCGCGCCTCGCCTTCCGCCAGGAGCCGCGCCGGCTCGACCTCGTCCGCATCCCCGCCGATATCGCCGAGGGCATCGCGATCGTGCGCGGCCATCCCGTGCTTATCGTCGTCATCCTGGTGACCATCATCACCAATGTCTTCGGCTTCTCCTATTCGGCGCTGGTCGCGCCCATCGGACTCGAAGGCTATCGCGTCTCGCCTGTGCTCGTCGGGCTCCTCGCCGCCGCCGAGCCTTGCGGCGCCATGGTGAGCGGCCTCGCCCTCGCCGCGGGCTGGCTGCGCATGGACCATCCGCGCGTCATGATCCGCGGCTCGCTCTCCTTCTTCGCGGCTCTCGCGGCGATGTCGCTGTCGCCCTGGTTCGCCGGCGCGGTCCTCGCCCTCTTTCTCGGCGGGCTCGGGACGGCGGCCTTCAGCAGCATGCAGAGCACGCTCGTCCTCACTCACGCGCCGGCGGCGCTGCGCTCGCGCGTCATGGGGCTGGTCACGGTCTGCATCGGCACAGGGCCGCTCGGCGTCTTCGCGGCCGGCACGCTCTCCGACGCGCTCGGCCCGGCGCGGGCCGTGCTCGTTCTCGCCCTCGCCGGCGGAACGGCCTTGCTCGCCGTGCGCCTGCGCTGGCTTTAGAGCCGCGCCACCGGCATTTCGCGCGGCGCCCGGCGCGTCAGCAGCTCGGGACCGCTCTCGGTGACGACCAGATCCTCCTCATGGACGAGGATCTTGCCGTCGCCGAACATGGCGGAAGGCTCGATGGTGAGGACAGCGCCGGGTTCGAGCACGGTTCGGTCGATGGGCTTGTTCGAGGGAAACTCGGTCATCACCTTGCCGAGCCCGTGGCCGAAGCGCCCGACATTGCCGAGGACGATCCCGGCGTCCTCGAGCACCTTCGCCTGAGCATGGAAGACATCGGCGGCGGTCTTCCCCGGCACCGCCGCGGCGATGCCGGCTTCGGTCGCCCGCCACAGCAGGTCGTGGATGCGCTTCGCCGCGACGGGCGGCTCGCCGATCGCGACGTTGCGGTCGAAGTCGCAGTAATAGCCGGCATATTTCGCGCCGGTGTCGATGAGGAGGATGTCGCCCTCGCCAAGGCGGCGCTGGGTCGGGCCCTGAATGATGCTGGAATAGCCGCCGGGGCCGGTGCCGATCGAGGTATAGGGCACCTTGTCGGCGCCGCGCAGCAGCAGGTCGGCGGCGAATTTCCGGCAGATCTCCTTCTCGCTGTCGCCGAGGCGGAGGAGCGCCGGCAGGTCGTCGAACGCATCGCCGGCAATGCCGCAGATATGGCGGATATGCGCGATCTCCGCCGGCGACTTGATAAAGCGCAAACGCCTCAGCACGGGGATGCAATCGGCGAGGTGGAAGGGGCGGATCATCTCGCCGAGGCGCAGGAGGTCGGCGGGCGCCATGCCGAGGCGCGTCTCCGGGCCGAGCTCGACCCCGAAATAGCCGAAGCGGCGCGGCAGCTTCTTGATGACCGAGGCGAGGAGGTCGAGCCCCTCATTCTCGGGCGTCGGCGACGGCCAGGAGAGCGTCCGCCGGCACCAGGACGTCTCGGCCCAGTTGGAGAGGCCGATCTCGGGGATGATCGCCACCGCCTCGCCCTCGCGGGGGACGACGAAGTACCAGGGCCGCGTCGGGCTCGCCCAGGCGAATTGCGTGACGAAGCCCGAGAGGTATTCGAGATTGGGCTCGGAGGTCACCATGATGCCGTCGAGCCGGCGCTCGGTCATGAGACGCCGAGCCCGCTCGATTCGCTGCTCGAATTCGGCCGGCGCGAACGGCGCGACCTCGGCATGGTGCAAGGGCGCGGCAAGAGCCTCGATCCGCCTGGCCTCAGGGCCGGCCGCCGTCTCCTCCGTCATCTGCGCTGTCCTCCCGTATTGGCTCTTCGTCCGCGAAGCCGGCCGTCACCGGATGCTCAGAACGCCTTGACGACCTCGCGCGTATGCTCGACCTCGGGCGGGCTCGCGAAGCAATGGCCGACGAGCTTGCGCCATCCCTGAAAATCCGCGGAGCCGCGGAAATCGACGGTATGGTCTTCGAGCGTCTCCCAGGCGACAAAGAGGCGGTACCGGCTCGGCTTCTCGACCGAGCGCTCGAGCGCCATGCCGCGGCAGCCCTTGGCGCGCTTGAAGAGCGGCCCGGCCTTCGCCACCCCCGCCTCGAACTCGGCTTCCATGCCGGGCTTCACCTCGATCTGGGCAATTTCACGGATCACGGCGCCTGCTCCCTTCTGGGTCCCGGCTCATCATAAGCAGCCCTCGCCGCCGCGTCACGCTGCTGGCGCCTTCTGCTGGCTTGCTCGGACTCAGCAGACGCCCAGGGTGCGCCCGTCAGCGCAGCGTGATCGTGGCGAGGGTCGAGAGGATGAGCCAGACGATCCCAACGCCGAGCGCAAGCCAGAAGCATGCCTCGATACAGGCCCCGTAGAACCGGGCAAGGCCCTCCGAACCTAAGGCAGCGAAGGCAAGCCCTCGGTCGGCCACCGCAACGATGCGGCGCACCGGCGAACTCCGGGACGCAGGCTTATACTCGTCATCCCGGGTCACGGCGCCTTGCCTCCGCTGAGCGGCACGCTCAAAACGACGCTCGCTGTGAGAAAGACCAGCGCGACGCGCAGGACAAGCATCGTCAGGATACGATCGGCATGTCCGCGCGCCGCCATCGCCCTGTAGGGAAACATCGCTCACACCCGAAACCATTGCCGGACCGATCCGGCGACCAGGGCATGAGCCTAACCCCGACCCGATTGAACAATGGTGAACCGCTTCACCACCAGCCGCCTCCGCGACGACGCTACCGGATAGGCAGGATGCTGGTTAACGCGCGTGAACCACCAAGGCGCAAAGACACGAAGATCGGCCGCCTGTCGGCGATGCCCTACGCGGCGAGCGCCTCCAGCTCTTGGACGAGAGCGTCCCCCATTTCGCGGGTCGAGACCTTCTTCATGCCCGGTTGCATGATGTCGCCGGTGCGGATGCCGGCATCGAGGACGCGCTTCACTGCCTGGTCGACGAGGTCCGCCTCCTCGGCGAGATCGAAGGAGTAGCGCAGCATCATCGAGAAGGAGAGCATGCAGGCGAGCGGATTCGCCATGTTCTTGCCGGCGATGTCGGGGGCGCTGCCATGCACCGGCTCGTAGAGCGCCTTGCGTCGCCCGCTGGCGTCGGGCGCGCCGAGCGAGGCCGAAGGCAGCATGCCGAGGGAGCCGGTCAGCATCGCCGCGCAATCGGAGAGGATGTCGCCGAAGAGGTTGTCGGTGACGATGACGTCGAACTGCTTCGGATTGCGCACGAGCTGCATCGCGCAATTGTCGGCATACATGTGCTGGAGCTCGACATCGGGGTAGTCGCTGTCGCGCAGCTTCTGCACCTCCTCGCGCCACATCTCGCCCGATTCCATGACATTCGCCTTCTCGACCGAGCAGACCCGGTTGCGGCGCTTGCGCGCCAGCTCGAAGGCGACGCGGGCGACGCGGATGATCTCGGGGGTCGTATAGACCTGGGTGTTGATGCCGCGCCGCGTACCGTCGGCCAGCAGCTCGACGCCGCGCGGCTCGCCGAAATAGACGCCGCCCGTCAGCTCGCGGACGATCATGAGGTCGAGCCCCTGGATGACCTCCGGCTTCAGCGTCGAGGCGCCGATGAGGGCGTCGAAGACGAGGGCCGGCCGCAGATTGGCAAACAGGTCCATCTCCTTCCTGAGGCGCAGGAGCCCGCGCTCCGGCCGCAGCGCGAAGGGGAGGTGCTCCCATTTCGGCCCGCCGACCGAGCCGAAAAGCACGGCGTCGGCAGCGAGCGCGCGCGCCATCGTGTCGTTGTGGAGCGGCGTGCCGTGGGCGTCATAGGCGGCGCCGCCGACGAGATCCTCGGTCATGTCGAAGGAGGCGATGCGGCGCTTGTCGAACCATTCGGCCACGCGCACGACCTCGGCCATGACCTCGGGGCCGATTCCGTCGCCGGGGAGGACGAGGATTTTTCGGTTCGATGACACCTTCGGAACTCCTGGCAAGATCCTCTCCATCACGGGAGAGGAAGCAGGTTACAACCAGGGCTGCGCCAGCTTGCGCTTCGCCTCGAATTCGTCGATCGCCTTCCCCTTCTGCAAGGTGAGGCCGATATCGTCGAGCCCGTTCAGCAGGCAGTGCTTGCGAAAGGGATCGATCTCGAATTTGACGCAGCCGCCATCGGGGCCGGTGATTTCCTGGCGTTCGAGGTCGACCGTGATGATGGCGTTGGCGCCGCGCTCGGCGTCATCCATCAGCTTGTCCAGGATCTCGCGCGAGACCTTGATCGGCAGAATGCCGTTCTTGAAGCAGTTGTTGTAGAAAATGTCGGCGAAGCTCGTCGAAATGACGCAGGTGATGCCAAAATCGAGAAGCGCCCAAGGCGCGTGCTCGCGCGACGAACCGCAGCCGAAATTGTCGCCGGCGACCAGGATCTTGGCGTTGCGGTAGGCCGGCTTGTTGAGGACGAAATCGGGGTTCTCCGAGCCGTCGCTGCGGTAGCGCAGCTCATCGAACAGCGCCTTGCCGAGACCGGTGCGCTGGATCGTCTTCAGATGCTGCTTCGGAATGATCTTGTCGGTATCGACATTAATCATCGGCAGCGGCGCCGCGACGCCGGTCAGGATGGTGAATTTCTGCATGGTCCCTCGGTCTCCCTCTCCCGCTTGCGGGAGAGGGCCGGGGTGAGGGCCACTCGATGCAGCCCATCGCCCTCACCCTCCCGCTTCGCGGGCCCCTCCCTCTCCCGCAAGCGGGAGAAGGAAAATCTCATCCAAGCTCCCGCACATCGGCGAGGCGCCCCGTCACCGCCGCCGCCGCCGCCATGGCCGGGCTCATGAGGTGGGTGCGCCCGCCCTTCCCTTGCCGGCCTTCGAAATTGCGGTTCGAGGTCGAGGCGCAGCGCTCGCCGGGGGCCAGCTTGTCGGCGTTCATGGCAAGGCACATCGAGCAGCCCGCCTCGCGCCACTCGAAGCCCGCTTCGAGGAAGATGCGGTCGAGCCCCTCCTCTTCTGCCTGATGCTTCACGAGGCCGGAACCGGGCACCACCATGGCGCTGACGCCGGCGGCGACCTTGCGGCCTTTCGCGATCCGCGCCGCCGCGCGCAGATCCTCGATGCGGCCATTGGTGCAGGAGCCGATGAAGACGCGCTGGACCGCGATCTCCTTCAGCGGCGTCCCGGGGGTCAGCCCCATATAGGCCAAGGCCCGCTCCATCGCGGCGCGACGCTGCTCGTCGGCGATGCTGCGGGGATCGGGCACCTTGCCGGTGATCGGCAGGACGTCCTCGGGACTTGTCCCCCAGGTGACCTGCGGGACGACGGCGGCAGCGTCGAGCACGACCTCCTTGTCGTACTGCGCGCCTGGATCGGAGGGGAGCGTGCGCCAGAACGCGAGAGCCTGCTCCCATGCCGCTCCCTTCGGAGCCGATGGGCGGCCTTTCAGATAGGCGAAGGTCGTCTCGTCGGGCGCGATGAGGCCGGCTCTCGCCCCCGCCTCGATGGTCATGTTGCAGACGGTCATGCGGCCCTCCATCGAGAGGCCGCGGATGGTGCTGCCGGCATATTCGACGACATGGCCCGTGCCGCCCGCCGTGCCGATCTTGCCGATGATGGCGAGGACGAGGTCCTTCGCCGTGCATCCGACCGGCAGCTCGCCCTCGACGCGGATCAGCATGTTCTTCGCCGGGCGCTGGATCAGCGTCTGCGTCGCCAGAACGTGCTCGACCTCCGAGGTGCCGATGCCGAAGGCGAGCGCGCCGAAGGCGCCGTGCGTCGCGGTGTGGCTGTCGCCGCAGACGATGGTCATCCCGGGCTGGGTCAGGCCCTGCTCGGGGCCGATGATATGGACGATCCCCTGGCGGATGTCGTCGACGGCGAAATAGGGAATGCCGAATTCGCGGACGTTCTTCTCCAGCACCTCGACCTGCTGGCGCGATTCGGGATCGGCGATCCCGCGGCTGCGGTCGGTCGTCGGCACGTTGTGGTCGGCGACGGCGATGGTCAGGTCCGGCCGCCGCACGCGGCGGCCAGCGGCCCGCAGCCCCTCGAAGGCCTGCGGGCTCGTCACCTCATGGACGAGGTGCCGGTCGATATAGATGAGGAACGTCTCGGCATCCTGCCGGTCGACGACATGGGCGTCCCAGATCTTGTCGAAGAGCGTGCGCGGCTTCGTCATGGCGGCGCCTCTCCTCCGCCCCGCTATTGCTCGCCGGCGGCCTGCCCGCCCTCGGCTGCTGCCTGACCGGCCTCGCCGCCGCCCGAGCTCTCGCGCGCGCGCTCGGTGATGCGCGCCGCCTTGCCGGTGCGGCCGCGCAGGTAATAGAGCTTCGCCCGCCGTACCTTGCCGCGCCGCACCACCTCGATGCCGGTGATGCGCGGGGAGTAGAGCGGGAAGACGCGCTCCACCCCCTCGCCATACGAGATTTTCCGCAAGGTGAAGCTCGAATTGATGCCGGCGTTCTTGCGCGCGATGCAGACGCCCTCGAAGGCCTGCACGCGCTCGCGCTCGCCCTCGACGACCTTGACGCTGACGCGCACCGTGTCGCCGGGGCTGAACTCGGGAACGGCATGCCCCTCTTTCAGCTTCTTGACCTGCTCGTCCTCGAGCGCCTGAAGAACATTCATCTCACTTCTCCTCGCCGCTTGCACCCGTCGCCGGCGTTCCAGTCCGGCCGGGTCGCGCGGCCACGTAGCGATCCCACAAATCGGGACGACGCTCGCGCGTCGTCTCCTCCGCGCGGGCAAGGCGCCACGCGCGTATCCGCTCATGATGCCCGGACAGCAGGACCTCCGGAACGGTCCGCCCCTGCCACTCCTGCGGCCGGGTATAGTGGGGGTATTCCAGCAACCCCCGCTCGAAACTTTCCTCCTCGAGGCTGCTCGCCGCCCCGACGACGCCCGGAAGCATCCGAACGCAGGCGTCGAGAAGCGCGATCGCCGCCGGCTCGCCCCCCGAAAGGACGAAATCGCCGAGGCTGACCTCTTCCACCTGGCGCGCCTCGAGGAGGCGCTCGTCGAGTCCCTCGAAGCGGCCGCAGACGAGCCTCACTCCCGGCCCTGCCGCCAGCGCCCGCACCCGCTTCTGATCGAGCAGGCGCCCGCGCGGCGACAGGTAGACCAGCGGGCCGCAGCCGCCGGCGCCGGTGATCGCGGCATCCACCACATCGGGCCGCATCACCATGCCGGGGCCGCCGCCGAACGGCGCGTCGTCCACGGAGCGGTGTTTATCGCGCGCAAAATCCCGGATGTCCACAGTTTCGAGCCGCCACAGCCCCTCGCGCAGCGCCTTGCCGGCGAGCGACAGGCCCAGCGGTCCCGGAAACATCTCCGGGAAGATCGTCAGCACCGTCGCCTGCCAGCTCATGATCCCCTCACCGTCGCCTCGTCGAGCAGCCCGTCCGGCGGATCGACGACGAGCCGGCCGCCGGCAATGTCGACCACCGGCACGGCGGCCTTGGTGAACGGCACCATGATCGCCGGACCGCGGCGCCGCTCCACTTCGAGGCTGTCGCCGGCGCCGAAATCATGCACCGCCCGCACCCGGCCCAACACCGTGCCGTCGGCGAGAACGGCTTCGAGGCCGAGGAGGTCGGCGTGGTAGTATTCCTCCTCCTCGGCCGGCGGCAGCGCGCTCCGCGCGACATAGAGCCGGATGCCCTTCAGCGCCTCGGCGGCATCGCGGTCCTCGATGCCGGCGATCTTGGCAAGGACGACGCCCTTGGCCCGCCCGACGAGGCGCAGGACGAAGCGCCGCGTGCCGCTTTCGTCTTCGACCGGGCCATAGGCGGCGACATCCTCGGGCCGAGCGGTGAAGGATTTGATCCGCACCGCCCCGCGCACGCCCTGCGCGCCGGTGATGGCGCCGAGGCAGATGCGCGCCTGCGGCCCCGCCGCCATCGGCGCCTTCGTCAGGCCTCGGGCGCCGCCGCCTTCGCCGCTTCGGCCGCCGCCTTCAGGCGCTCCTGCGCCTTCGCCTTCGGCGCCGATTTCTTCGGCGTCTCGCGGCGCTCCGGCGCCTTCAGGATGCCGGCGTCGCCGAAAAAGCGGGCGACACGGTCGGTCGGCAACGCGCCGACCCCGAGCCAGTGCCTGATGCGCTCCTCCTTGAGGACGAGCCGTTCGGCATGGCCCTTCTCGCGCATCGGATTGTAGGTGCCGAGCTTCTCGATGAAGCGGCCGTCGCGCGGGCTGCGCGAATCGGCGACGACGATCGAATAGAAGGGCCGCTTCTTGGCGCCGCCGCGGCTCAGGCGGATCTTGAGGGACATTGAGCTCCTTTCATCAACATCGTTGCTGGCAAATCACCCGCGGAAGCCGCCGAATCCGCCGCCGCCCATGCCGGGCGGCAGGAGACCGGCAAGGCCATGGCGGGCCAAGCCCTTTTTACCGAGCTTCGCGGCCTTCTTCATCATATGCGCCATGTCCTGATACTGCTTCAGGAGGCGGTTGATGTCGGGAACCGAGGTGCCGGAGCCGGCGGCGATGCGCAGACGCCGCGAGGCGTTGAGCAGCTTCGGATTGCGCCGCTCGGCCTTCGTCATCGAGGAGATGATCGCCTCCTGACGCTTGATGATGCGGTCGTCGATATTGGCTTCGGCGAGCTGCTTCTTGATCTTGCCGATTCCGGGGAGCAACCCCATCATGCCGCTCATCCCGCCCATTTTGCGCAGCTGGCGCAGCTGATTGGCGAGATCGTCCAGATCGAAGCTCCCCTTCTGCATCTTGGCGGCGAGCTTCGCCGCTTCCTCCTGGTCGATCGTCTCGGCCGCCTTCTCGACCAGGCTGACGACGTCGCCCATATCGAGGATGCGGCCAGCGATGCGCTCGGCATGGAAGGGCTCCAGCGCCTCGATTTTCTCGCCGGTGCCGACGAATTTGATGGGCTTGCCGGTGATCTGGCGCATCGAGAGCGCGGCGCCGCCGCGGGCGTCGCCGTCGATGCGGGTCAGCACGATGCCTGTGACCCCGATCCGCTCGCTGAAGCTCTTGGCAACGTTGACGGCGTCTTGGCCGGTGAGCGCGTCGGCGACGAGCAGCGTCTCGGTCGGCCGCGCCGCATCGCGCACGGCCGCCACTTCGAGCATCAGCTCTTCATTGATGTGGAGGCGGCCGGCCGTATCGAGAATGACGATATCGTAGCCCTCGCGGCGCCCCGTATCGAGGGCGCGGCGGGCAATCGCGACCGGCTTCTCCCCGGCGATGACGGGAAGCGCGGCGACGCCGATCTGGCGGGCGAGAACGGCGAGCTGCTCTTGCGCCGCCGGACGCTGCACATCGAGGGAGGCGAGCAGGACCTTCTTGCGCTCGCGACTCTTGAGGCGCAGCGCGATCTTGGCGGCGCTCGTCGTCTTGCCCGAACCCTGCAAGCCGACCATCATGACGACGACCGGCGGCACGGCATTAAGCTCGAGCCCGGCCTCGCCGGCGCCGCCCAGCGTCTCGACGAGGTGGTCATGGACGATCTTGACCACCATCTGCGCCGGCGTCACCGAGCGCAGCACCTCTTGGCCGACCGCCTTCTCGCGGACGGCGTTGACGAACTCCTTGACGACGGGAAGCGCCACGTCGGCCTCGAGCAGGGCGATGCGGATCTCGCGCAGTGCCGTTGCGACATCGTCCTCGCGCAACGCGCCGCGCTTGCGCAGCCGGTCGAACACCTCGCCGAGGCGGTTGCTCAGGCTGTCGAACATGATGGCGGCCTCACTTGGCGAAACACAAATGCGCCAGTGCGCGAAACTCGCGGACTGGCGGGACGACATCCGGTGACGCGCTTCCTTGGAAGCGCGGCGACCATAGGCACCAGGCCCAATTCTGTCAATCGATTGTCCGGCTCGGCTTGAGGCGGCCTCAAGCGCCCTGATGATCGAGGGCCGAGACGATGCGCCCATCGAACCGCGCCGCGAAAGCATCGGCTTCCCGGGTAATCTTGAAATCGAGGCGGATCACGGCCTCGCCGTTCTCGAGATCATAAAGAAATCGCGACGGCTCGCAGCGGTGCTGGTCGAGCCAAACGCGCATCTCCCGCAACTCGTCGGCAAGACCGCCAGGACAAGCGAACCTGATCTCGACCGTCGGCATGGAGGAGCCCCCTGAACGATGCTCCTTTCGGAATAGGGCGATGCTAGCTCCGCACGGTTTCGTTGCAATAACCCATGTTTGGTTTGCCGCGATCCGCTTTGCGCGGCCGGGCGACGGCACGGCGAGCGCTCAGCGCGCCGGCTCCGGCCGCCACAATTCCGCCCAGAGAATACCTTCGGTTTTCCATGGACTAGCGCGTGAAGCCGCATCGTTCTGCTCGGGCGTCGGACGGAGACGCAAACAGCATCGGAACGACAGACATGGCCAGCAAATTGAAATCGCTCCTCCTTGCCGGGATGGCGCTGCCGCTCGCCTGCGGCCTCGCCATGGCGCAGACGGCGCCTGCGGCGAAGCCGGCCGAAGCAAGCGCGGCGGCGAGCGAGACGCAGAACCAGCAGAACCTGAAGCAGCCGGGAGCCATCAAGGCGACGCCGGCGGAGAAGAAGGCGGCCTTCGAGAAGGCCGGCGGCAAGACCGCGCCGCACAAAGCGCCTCGCTTCGCCAAGAAGCAGGCCGCCGGCCAGACGACGACCACCGCGGCTTCCGCCAAGGCGAATGCTGGCGGAGCCGCCAACGCGCAGAAACCGGGCGCCACCGGCACTGAGGCCCCGGCAAAGAAGCTGTAGCACCTTCACGCGCGGTGCCGACGGGTGAGGGTGACGGGGCGCCGCCCGTCGCCCTCGCCTTGTCTTCGCAGCATGGCATCCGAGCCGGCCTCTCCGCGTTAGCGATTAGCGACGCCGCGCTGCTGTCGGGAGGCCCGCATGAATCTGGAGAAGATCGCGATCGGAAAGGATCCGCCTTTCGACATCAACGTCGTGGTCGAAATCCCGCAGGGCGGCTTCCCGGTGAAATACGAGATCGACAAGGAATCGGGAGCGCTCCGGGTCGACCGCTTCCTGCACACGGCGATGTTCTATCCCGGCAATTACGGTTTCATTCCGCACACCCTCGCGGCCGATGGCGATCCCTGCGATGTCATCGTCGTCGGCACCACCCCAGTGGTGCCCGGCGCCATCATCCGCTCGCGCCCGGTCGGTGCCCTCTTGATGGAAGACGAGGCCGGGCCCGATGAGAAAGTCCTGGCCGTCCCCGTCGACGCGCTGCACCCCTATTACAGCGGCATCCGCAGCTTTCGCGATCTGCCGTCCATTCTGTGCGATCAGATCGCGCATTTCTTCCGCCACTACAAAGATCTGGAGAAGGGCAAATGGGTGACGATCGTGCGCTGGGTGGGGGCCGAGGAGGCCGCCGATCTCATCCGCGCCGCGATCGACCGCGCGGCCGGCGGATGAGGCTGCGCCGCACCGGACGCATCTGATGAATTGTTTTTAATGCGGACGCCATCTCACTGAAACCTCGCTTCGCCGATGATCGACGCTGTCGAGAGGGACGCCTCAGGCGCCCTCTGGATGGTTCCCCCGTACTCGCCCCGCCCTAGCGGCGGGGCGTTCTTTCTTTTGATCGAACGCAACAGCCCTGCCATTCCGTTGGACAGGCCGCGGCCGCGCGCCATATAAGCGGCAGCCATGAGCGCCCCCGCCTTCGTCAAGATGCACGGCCTCGGCAACGATTTCGTCGTTCTCGATGCGCGCCGGACGCCCTTTCCGCTCGATGAAGGGCGGGCGCGCGCAATCGCCGACCGGCGCACCGGAATCGGCTGCGACCAGCTCATCACCATGGAAGCGCCGACCAGCCCTGGCGCCGACATCTTCATGCGCATCCGCAACGCCGATGGCGGCGAGGTCGATGCCTGCGGCAATGCGACACGCTGCGTCGCCGCGCTCGTCATGCGCGAGAGCGGGCGCGACAGGGTCGTCGTCGAGACGAATGCCGGGCTGCTCCTGGCCCGTCCCGCTTCCGAGGGACGCATCTCGGTCGATATGGGACAGGCGCGGCTCGACTGGCGCGACATCCCGCTGCGGGACCCCACGGACACGCTGCACGTGCCGCTTGAGCTCGGCCCCTTGGCCGACCCGGTCTGCACGAATATAGGCAATCCGCACGCGACTTTCTTCGTCGCCGATGCGGCGGCGATCGACCTCCCGGCGCTCGGGCCGCAGCTCGAGCATCACCCCATTTTCCCCGAACGCGCCAATATCGAGGTGGCGCAGCTCCTGGCACCGGACCGGTTGCGCCTGCGCGTCTGGGAGCGCGGCGTCGGGATCACGCGCGCCTGCGGCACTGGCGCTTGCGCTACAGCGGTCGCTGCCCATCGCCGCGGTCTCACCGGGCGCCGCGTCGACATCGTGCTCGATGGCGGCGTGCTCGAGCTCGAATGGCTCGCCGACGGCCACGTTCTGATGACGGGGCCGGTGGCGACGAGCTTTTCCGGCATCATCGACCCGAGCCTCCTCGACTGACGCGATGCCGGATCTCGCGATCCTCACCTTCGGCTGCCGCCTCAACGCCTATGAATCCGAGATCATGCGCCGCGAGGCGCTGAACGCCGGCCTCGCCGACGCCGTCATCGTCAACACCTGCGCCGTGACGGCGGAAGCGGAGCGTCAGGCCCGGCAGGCGATCCGCCGTGCCCGCCGCGAGCGGCCGGATGCGCGCATCATCGTGACCGGCTGCGCCGCGCAGATCGCCCCCGAGCGCTACGCCGCGATGCCGGAAGTCGATCTCGTTCTCGGCAATGAGGAGAAGCTGCGGGGCGAGAGCTATGCCGCAGCTTTCCAGAGCCTGCCTCGACCACACCGCCTCTCTCTTCGCAGCGAGGAAGGGAAAGGAGCGGCTGTCGCCGTCGGCGACATCATGGCGGTCCGCGAGACGGCGGCGCATCTTCTCGACGGCTTCGCCGGGCGGGCGCGCGCGGTCCTCCAGGTGCAGCAGGGCTGCGACCACCGCTGCACCTTCTGCATCATCCCCTATGGTCGCGGAAACAGCCGGTCGGTGCCGATCGGCGCGGTCGTCGAGGCGGTACGGACGTCGCTCGCGGGCGGCTGCCGCGAAATCGTGCTGAGCGGCGTCGACCTCACCGCCTTCGGCGCCGACCTGCCGGGTCGGCCGGGCTTGGGTCAGCTGGTTCGGCGGCTGCTGGCGCTCGTCCCGGAGCTGCCGCGCCTTCGCCTCTCCTCGCTCGACCCCGTCGAGATCGATGACGAGCTGTGGCGGCTCATCGCCGAGGAGGAGCGGCTGATGCCGCATCTCCATCTCTCGATCCAGGCGGGCGATGACCTCGTCCTGAAGCGCATGAAGCGTCGCCACAGCCGCGCCGACGCGCTCGCCGCCTGCGAGCGCGCGCGGCGCCTGCGCCCCGGCCTCGCTCTCGGCGCCGACCTCATCGCCGGCTTCCCGACCGAGACTGAGGCGATGTTCGAGAAGACGCTCGCCTTTGTCACGGAGGCGAAGCTCAGCCATCTGCACGTCTTCCCGTACAGCCCGCGGCCCGGGACGCCGGCAGCGCGGATGCCGCAGGTGCCACGGCCCATCATCCGCGAACGGGCGGCACGGCTGCGCGCGGTTGGGAAGAAGCAGCACGAGGAGTGGCTCGAGGCGCAGATCGGCACGACCGCCCGTGTGCTCCTCGAGCGCGAGGGCTGCGGCCACAGCGAAAATTACGCCAAGGTGCGGCTCGCTTCAGGTGGCGAAGACGGCGCCATCGTCTCGGCGCGGCTGACCGGCCGGTCCGGAGACGCCCTCCTCGGCGAGGCTCTCGCCCCATGAGCGAAGAGAAGCGGTCGTGGCTGCAGCGCCTCAAGGCGGGGTTGTCGCGCTCATCGAGCCGCCTTGCCGAGGGCATCGGCACGATCTTCACCCGCCGCCGTCTCGACGACGCCTCGCTGGAGGAGCTGGAGGAGCTGCTCATCGCCACCGATATGAGCCTCGGCATGGCCTCCGAGGTGACGGGGACGCTGCGCCGCACCCGCTTCAACCAGGAAGTCACGACCGACGAGGTCAAAGCCGCGATTGCCGCCGAGGTGGCACGTCTGCTGGAGCCGGTGGCGAAGCCGCTCCGCATCGACTCCAGTCTGAAGCCGCACGTCGTCCTCGTCGTCGGGGTCAACGGCAGCGGCAAGACGACCACGATCGCCAAGCTCGCCAAGCAGTACCGCGACGAGGGGCTCGGCGTGGTGCTGGCGGCGGGCGACACCTTCCGCGCCGCCGCCGTCGAGCAGCTCCGCATCTGGGGTGAGCGCACCGGCGCCACGGTGGTGACGCGGCCGCAAGGCGCCGACGCCGCGGGTCTCGCCTATGACGCTCTCGCCGACGCGAAGGCGAGCGGCGCCGATGTGCTGCTCATCGACACGGCGGGGCGGCTTCACAACAAGGCCGACCTCATGGCCGAGCTGCAGAAGATCGTTCGCGTCATCAAGAAGCTCGACCCGGCGGCGCCGCACAGCGTCCTTCTCGTGCTCGACGCGACGACGGGCCAGAATGCGCATGCCCAGGCCGAGACCTTCCGCGACATGATCGGCGTCACCGGCATCGTCATGACGAAGCTCGACGGGACGGCGCGCGGCGGCGTCCTGGTTTCCCTCGCCGAAAAATACGGCATCCCGGTGCACGCCATCGGCGTCGGCGAGAGCGCCGAGGATCTGCGCCCCTTCGAAGCCGAGGCGTTCGCGAAAAGCCTGGTCGGCCTTTCCGCTTAAAGTCCGCCGTCAGAGGCCGTCCGGAATGCCGGGATTGCTGCGCGCCGCGTAGTCCCGCGTCGCGCCGGCTTCGCGGAAGTGATCGAGCGCCCAGCGGACCGAGGGAAAAGCCAGCTCGTCCCAGGGAATCTCCGACCAGCCGAACAGGCCGACCTCGAGGCTTTCCACTCCCGCCGCGAATTCCGGACGCCGCAGATGCGCGCGGTAGATGAGCTGAACCTGGCTGATCCGGGGAATGCTGTAGACGGCGAGCAGCCCGTCGATGGCGATATCGGCCTGCGCCTCCTCGCGCGCCTCGCGTCGCGCCCCCTCCGCCGCCGATTCATTGAGCTCGAGATACCCTGCAGGCAAGGTCCAGAAGCCGCGGCGCGGGTTGATGGCACGGCGGCAGAGGAGCACCCGGTCCTCATAGGTGACGACCGAGCCGACGACGATCTTCGGGTTCTCGTAATTGATGAAGCCGCAATCGGGGCACACCAGGCGCTCCCGAGTGTCGCCCTCGGGGACGAGCATGACGCTGGGACCGCGCCCTTTCCGATCGTCGGCCATCGCCGCTACTGTGGCGAAGCCCGCCGCCCCCGGCAAGGCCGGCGACGTTGCTCGCCTCAGACTTCGAGATCGAGCACGCCGCCGCGATCGCCGTCTTGGCGCCGCTTCTTCCGATCTTCGTCGATGCCGGCCTTCTCGGCCCGCTTGTTCGCGGTCACGCGCCGCGCCGGTTCGACCGGCACCACCCGCTGGCCCTGCGGCACGATCTGCGGCGCCGCCGGAAGCGGCGGCTGCGTCACTGGTCCCGGCGCGATCGGCATGACAGCCGACTCCTATGATGCCGAATGCAGCATGCCACGCCGGGCGTTAACGAATCCTTAACGCAATCATGGCAGGCGCGAGCAGCGCTCCCGGGTATTTCCATCGCAAGTTGGTTAACGCTACGGTCGATTAACCCTTTGGTAAATCGTCGAATGATAAGCAGCGCGGGCGCCGACAGCGGGCGGCGCGCTGCGACCCGGCGCGCCGGGAGTGGAGTAGATGAGCTATATGTCCGGGCCGGAGACACAGCGGCTTTTGGAGCTGGCACGCGACAAGACCGTCGCCGGCCGGCACGCGCTGACGGCCACCGTCACGGACCTCTTCTTCGCCCAGGGCACGACGCTCACCGACCGCGAGCGCGCGCTCATGACGGAGATTCTCCGCCAGCTCATCAACGATGTCGAATCCTCCGTCCGCCGCTCGCTCGCCGAGCGCCTCGCGCATCAGAAGAACGCGCCGCGCGACCTCGTTCTGGCGCTCGCCAATGACGAGATCGCCGTTGCCCATTCGATCCTGCTGCACAGCGAGGTGCTCCGCGACGAAGAGCTGATCGAGATCATCCACCATCGCACGCTCGAACATCAGCTCGCGATCGCAATGCGCAAATCGGTGAGCGAGCAGGTCTGCGACGCGCTCGTCGAGACGGGCGATGTCGGCGTCATCAAGACGCTGCTCGAGAACACCGATGCGCGCATCGCCTCGGCGACGATGGCCTATCTCGTCGAGCAATCGAAGCGCGTCGATACCTACCAGAATCCGTTGCTGCGCCGCCCGGACCTCAGCGCCGATCTCGCGAAGAAGATGTATTTCTGGGTATCGGCGGCGCTCCGCAAGCACATCCTCGAACACTTTCCGGTCGATCCGGCGGAGTTCGACGACGTCCTCGAAGAGACTGTGTGCGATCTCGCGAAGAAGCCGGCAGCAACCGAGGAGCCGCGCAAATCGGTGCAGCTCGCCAAGAGCCTTTCCGAGGAAAAGGCGATCACGCCCCAGCTTCTCATCCAGTCGCTGCGCCAGGGCGAGATCGCGCTCTTCGAGGCGCTGTTCGCGCGCATGACCGGCATCCGCCTCACCTTGGTGCGGCGGCTGCTGTTCGAGCGCGGCGGCGAAGGCCTCGCCATCGCCTGCCGCGGCATGCGCATCGAGCCGCCGCTCTTCGCGTCGATCTACCTCCTCAGCCGCAAGGCGCGCCAGAGCGATCCCCCGCCGGAGCGGGGCGAGGTGAAGCGCATTCTCGACTTCTACGAGCAGACCCCGCCGAGCTCGGCCGAACAGCTTCTGCGGAAATGGCGGCGCGACCAGGATTTCCTGAAGGCGGTCTGGGAAATCGAACGCCCGGCCCGCACCCATGTCGCCGGGTAAGCTCCGCGCCTACCATCCCGACGGTCTGAACAACGCGCCGATCCGTCTGCCGGCCGCGCCCTCGGCGCACGCGGGGGGCGCGGCGGCGCTGGCGCCGTTTTTGACGCCGCTGCTGGCTCAACTGCCTCCCTTCCACCTCGCCGATCGCAGCGGCGCGGCGCTCTATGCGAGCCCCGCTCACGATGCGCTGGCAAAGCGCCTCGGCGGGCCATCATCGCTCCTCCCGACGGCGGAGATCGTCGCCGAGCTCGAAAGCGGCGGCGCGACGGTGCTGCACGAGCTGTCCTTCGGCACGGCGCCGGCGATCCATCTCCGCGCCCGCTACAGCGGCATCCGCGGTGCGGACGGGGTGCTCGAATGCGTACTCGGCGTGATCGAGGAGACGAGCGAGCTTCATGCGGCTCGCCACCAGCTCTCGCTCACCAACGACCGGCTCGAAGACATCACCCGCCTTGCCTCCGACTGGATCTGGGAGACCGACCGGGACCTCCGCCTCACCTTCGTCTCGCCACGCGTCACCGAGGTACTGGGATTCCAGCCGGTCGAGCTCGTCGGCCGCCCCTTCCTCGCGCTGGGCCAGTTCGCCGGAGACGAAAGCCCGCTCGACCCAGCGCGGCGCACGCCATTCCGCGACATACCGTTCACGATGCGCCACAGCAACGGCTCCGAACGCCTCTTCCACATCGCGAGCCTGCCGGTCTTCTGTCCCGCCTCGGGCGAGTTCCTCGGCTTCCGCGGCAGCGCGCGGGATGTGACCGAGCAGAACGAGGCCCGGCAGCGGGCGGCGCAGTCGCAAAGCCAGCTCACTCAGGCAATCGAAAGCATCTCCGAGGGCTTCGCCCTCTTCGACGCCGAGGACCGCCTCGTCCTCTCCAACCGGAAATTCGTCAACCTCTTTCCCGGCGCCGAATCCGCCATTCGACCCCGCGCCCGCTTTGCCGACATCATGCGCGCCGTCGTCGATGCCGGCGCGATTGCCGTTCCCCCGAGCGAGCGCGAAGCCTGGCTCGCCGAGCGCCTGCGGCTGCGCGCCGCGCCGCGCGCCTCCTTCGAGGTGGCGCTTTCGGACAAACGCTGGATCCGCGTCAGCGACCACCGCACGGCCGATGGCTCGACAGTCGGCATCCGCACCGACATCACCGATCTGAAGCATCGCGAAGAGGCGCTATACGCCGCCAAGGAAGCGGCCGAGATCGCCAGCCGCTCCAAGTCGGAATTCCTCGCCAATATCAGCCACGAGCTACGGACGCCGCTCAACGCGATCATCGGCTTCTCGGAAATCATGCGCGAGCAGATCTTCGGCCCGATCGGCAGCCCGCAATACCTCGAATATGTCGGCGACGTCCTCGACAGCGCCCATCACCTCCTCGAAGTCATCAACGACATTCTCGACATCGCCAAGGCCGAGGCGGGCAAGCTTGAACTCTCCGAGGACGAGGTCGACATCGTCGCCATCATGCGGTCGGCGACCCGGCTCGTTCAGGAGCGCGCGCAGCGCGGCGAGGTTGCAATCCATCTCCGCTTGCCCGACGATTTGCCGCCGCTCCTCGCCGACGAGCGCAAGTTGAAGCAGATTCTGCTCAACCTGCTGACCAACGCCGTGAAGTTCACCCCGGGCGGCGGCAGTATCGAGGTGACGGCGCGGCTCGATGGCAACGGCGACCTCCTCGTCAGCGTCGCCGACACCGGCATCGGCATCGCCGCCGAGGACATCGCCACCGCACTCGCGCCCTTCGGCCAGGTCGACAGCAAGCTCAACCGCAAATACGAAGGCACGGGGCTCGGCCTGCCGCTCTGCAATGCCATGGCGAAGCTCCATGGCGGCGCCCTCGCCATCGACAGCGTCGTCGGGCACGGCACGACCGTGACGGTGCGGCTGCCGGCCTCCCGCGTCCGCCAGCCCGCTTGAGCTAATCGATTCGCAGGGCTGCCACTCCCGGCAGCTCGCGGCCCTCCAGCCATTCGAGAAAGGCACCGCCCGCCGTCGACACGTAGGAGAGGCGGTCGACCACGCCGGCATGGGCGAGCGCGCTCACCGTATCGCCGCCGCCGGCGACGCTGAGCAGCTTCCCGGCCGCGGTGCGCTCGGCGACGTGCCGGGCGAGCGCGACGGTTCCGGCGTCGAAGGGTGCGGTCTCGAAGGCGCCGACCGGGCCATTCCAGACGAGCGTTCTCGCCTCGTCCAGGACCCGGCTGATCGACTTCACCGTCGCCGGTCCGATATCGAGCGCCATCGTCTCGGGCGGGATGCGCTCCACCGCGGCGACCTCACTCGGCGCATGCGCGGCGAATTCGCGCGCGACGACGACATCGCTCGGCAAGACCAGTCGGCATTTTGCCTGCTTCGCACGGCCGAGAATGGCGCGCGCGGTCTCCGCCAAATCGGGTTCGCAAAGCGATTTGCCGATGGCGATGCCTTGGGCGAAGAGCAGCGTATTCGCCATCGCCCCGCCGATCGCCAGGGCATCCACTTTGGCGATGAGGAAATCGAGCAGCGCCAGCTTGGTCGAGACCTTGGCGCCGCCGACAATCGCGGCGAGGGGCCGCTGCGGGGATTCGAGCGCCTTTGTCAACGCTTCGAGCTCGGCCTGCATGAGGCGGCCGGCCGCCGCCGGCAGCAGCCGCGCCAAGGCTTCGGTCGAGGCATGGGCGCGATGTGCCGCCGAAAAGGCGTCGTCGACGTAGAGATCGCCGAGCGCCGCGAGGCTGCGGGCGAAAGCCGGATCGTTCTTCTCCTCGCCGGCGTGGAAGCGCAGATTCTCGAGGAGCGCAACCTCGCCCGGCGCCAGCGCCGCCACGACGCGTTCGGCCGGCGCGCCGATGCAATCCTCGGCAAAGGCGACGGCCCGCCCGCCGATCGCCCGGCTGAGCGGCGCCACCAGCGGCCGCAAGGAGAATTCCGGCGCGGGCTTGCCCTTGGGACGGCCGAAATGCGACATGACGACGATGCGAGCGCGCCGCCCCGCGAGCTCGGTGATGGTGGGCGCCAACCGCTCGATCCGCGTCGCGTCCGTCACTCGCCCGTCCTGCATCGGCACGTTGAGATCGGCGCGCAGCAGCACGCGCTTGCCGTCGACATCGAGATCGTCGAGGGTGCGGAAGCGGGTCATCGATCCTCTCTCATCGGCGCGGGCGGTGGGTAGCGCCGCCGCACGGCGGCGCCGCGGTTTGTGCAGCAAACGGCTCTCGACGTCAAACCGCGCCGCGTCGCGCGCGACGCACGCTTTCCTTGCAAGGCGCGTTGCACCGGCTAGTTTAGCTGACATGGCCGCTCGGCTCGACAAGATGCTCTACGGCGCGGCGCAAGGGCTGCGCGTCTCCTGGTATTGGGGGCAGAAGCTCCTCGCGGCGGCCGCTTCCGAACCCGAAGCGTTGCCGGAAGAGCTGCGCCGGCGCATGCCGGACCGGGCACGCCTCATCCGCGACCTGCGCCGGCTCCTCGAGCGCGACTGGCGCAACATCGAGGCAGGCTACTACCGCCTCCCGGTCGATCTCATCGCCAACCCGTTGCCGCGCTTGCGGCGCAGCCGGCTTTTCTTCGCCGATCTGCGCCGGGTCGAAGCGCGCCGCCGCGCCGGCGACAACAGCGAAATCTTCCGAAGCCTGCGGCACAGCCCCTATCCGCGCTATTATCTGCAAAATTTCCACTTTCAGACCGACGGCTATCTGAGCCGCCGCTCGGCCGAGCTCTATGACCACCAAGTCGAGGTGCTGTTCGGCGGCGCCGCCGATGCGATGCGCCGCCAGGTGCTGGTACCGCTTCATCATGAGCTGCGTCAGCGCGGGCTCGACGGCACGCGGCTCCTCGACATCGCCTGCGGCACCGGACGCTTCCTGCGCGAAGTCAAGAACAACTACCCGCGGCTCGCGGCGACGGCGCTCGATCTCAGCCCGTTCTACCTTGCCGCGGCGAAGCACAACCTCGCCCCCTGGTCCGGCGTCGGCTTCGTTGCCGCACCGGCAGAGGCGGCCCCGTTCGCTTCCGCGCGCTTCGACATCATCACCGCGATCTATCTCTTCCACGAGTTGCCGGCGAAACAGCGGCGCCTCGTCGCCGGCGAGATCGCGCGGCTGCTGAAGCCGGGCGGGCTCTTCATCCTTCTCGATTCGCTGCAACGCGGCGACGAGCCCGAATACGACGCGCTGATCGAGCAGTTCCCGCGCCGCTTTCACGAGCCCTATTTCGCCGATTACGTGCGCGAAGACCTCGCCGCTCTCTTCGGCTCCGCGGGGCTGCGGGCGGAAGGGAGCGAGCTCGCCTATTTCTCGAAGCTCGCGGTCTTCCGCAAGCCCCTTCGGCAGAAGCGCGGGGCGCGGCCCGCGTAGCGCCGCGGCCGGCCGCGCTCTTGTCAGCAGGGCGCGCGCTTGACATGCTGCGCCGCCGGCCATGCGGGCTGGCGGCACCTTGCAGGACCCGGCTTGACCGATATCGCATCCGACGCTGCCCCGCCGGGCGAGGCGTTCGACCTTTTCATCATCGGCGGCGGCATCAACGGCGTTGGCATCGCGCGCGATGCCGCGGGGCGCGGCCTCAGCGTTGCCCTCGCCGAACGCGACGACCTCGCCAGCGGCACGTCCTCGGCCTCGTCCAAGCTGGTGCATGGCGGGTTGCGCTACCTCGAACATTGCGAGTTCCGCCTCGTCCGGGAAGCGCTCGCCGAGCGCGAGAAGCTGATGGCGATCGCGCCGCATCTCGTCCGCCCGCTGCGTTTTATCTTGCCGCACGGCCCCGGCCTGCGCCCCGCTTGGCAGATCCGAATCGGCCTCTTTCTTTATGACCGGCTCGGCGGGCGCAGCGCGCGGCTCCCCGGGTCACGCGCAGTCGCGCTCGATGGCGACGCCGTCGTGAAGTCCGAGTTCACCCGGGGCTTTTCCTATTTCGACTGCCGCGTCGACGACGCCCGCATGGTGATCGCCAACGCGCGCGATGCCGCGGATCGCGGCGCGCTGATCCTCGTTCGCAGCGCGGTCACCGAAGCCCGCCGCGAGGGCCGCGAATGGCGCCTCACCACCCTCGCCGAGGACGGAACGCGGCGCCGCTTCCGCGCCCGCGCCCTTGTCAATGCCGCGGGTCCATGGGTCGCCGACATCGCCGAACGCGTCGTCGGCATGACGCCGCGCGACCGCCTCCGCCTCGTCAAGGGCAGCCACGTCGTCGTGCCGCGCCTTTACGAAGGCGAGCATGCGTTCATCCTGCAGAACGCCGATGGACGCATCGTCTTCGTCATTCCCTTCGAGGGCCGTTTCTCGCTGGTCGGCACGACGGAGATCGCGCTCGCCGACCTGGCCGGGCCCGTCGTCATCTCGCCGGAGGAGATCCGCTATCTGGCGGCAGCGGTCGGCGCCTTCTTCAAACGCTCCTTCGCCGAGGCCGATATCGTCTGGAGCTATGCCGGCATCCGGCCGCTCTACGATGACGGGCGAAGCGATCCCTCGGCCGTCACCCGCGACTACGTCTTCGAGCTCGAAGGCGACAAGGCCGAGGCGCCGCTCCTCTCCATATTCGGCGGCAAGATCACCACCTATCGCCGCCTGGCCGAGCACGCGCTCGAAAAGCTGGCTGCGTGGTTCCCCGGCCTCAAGGCGGCCTGGACGGCGAGCCGGCCGTTGCCCGGCGGCGATCTCGATTTGGCAAAGCTGGAGGCGCGGCTCATCGCGGCGCATCCGGGCTTGGCGCCCGAGTTTCTGCGCCGCCTCGCGCTGCGGCACGGGTCGCAGGCGCTCGCCCTCCTCGACGGCGCGCAACAGCCCGCCGATCTCGGCATCGATTTCGGCGGTGGCCTCTGCGAGCGCGAGGTCGAGCATTTCCTCCGCCGTGAATGGGCGCGGACGGCCGAGGACGTAATCTGGCGCCGCAGCAAGGCGGGGCTCGCGATGAGCCCGACGCAAATCGCCCGATTGCGCGACTGGCTGGCGCGCCGCTTCGAGACGCCCGCCTCGCTGCGCACGGGAGGCGAAAAGGCGAGCTGAAAAGATGCCGGGAGGGCGAGAATCGGATTGGCGGCGCGGCCGTCGCGTGATACCGTATCTTGTGTTTGGAGCGTCACCTTCATACAGGATACGGTGGGTCCGATGGAAACCGTGTGGACGCAGGAACGAGTCGAGCAGCTGGGGCGGCTGTGGAAGGAGGGCCATTCGACGGCCGAGATCGGCCGCCGCCTGGGCATCACCAAGAACGCCGTCGTCGGCAAGGCCCATCGCCTGTCGCTCGAACCGCGCCCCTCCCCCGTCAAGGTCGTCATCAAGCGCCGGGTCGTCTTCGACATTTCCGGCCCGAGCTGTTCCTGGCCCATCGGCCATCCGGGCGAGAAGGGCTTCCATTTCTGCGGCGAGAGGCCGATCGCCGGAAAGCCTTACTGCGCCGAGCACGCCGCGCTCGCCTATATTCGGCCGAAGCGGGAAGGCTCCAACGCCGCCTGAGGCGGCAGGGCCGCTCAGATGGCGGTGAGGCGCGGCCGCGAGAGGACGGGCTCGCGGCGCGCGAGGCGGTCCTTCAGGGAGCGCGCAAGGCGCTTGTAGTGGCGCTCGAAGAGCACCCAGAACACCATGGCGAGCCCGTTGGCGGCAATGACGACGAGCCAGAACATCGCCGCGCTGCCGTGGCGGTCGCCGAAGCGGATCGCCAGGAATTCGAGCAGCGTGTGGTGCGTCAGGTAGAGCGAATAGCTGTAGCCGGCGATGAAGCCGACGAGCCGAACGACGATGCGCGGAATACGGTTCTGGACGAAGCCCAGCGCGATGAGAAGAGCGAACAGCAAGACGCCGATGAAGAGACCGATCTGAAATTCCAATAGCTCGGAGCGGTTGCTGAAGAGCCGGCCGATGATCGAAACTGCCGCCGCCGCAGCGACGATGAGCGCCGCGCGATGCAGGCGTCTGCCATCGAGCGCAGGCCAGCGCCGGGCGAGCGCCGGCAAGTTCCAGAAGAGAAGGCTCGCCCCCATTCCGGCGATCCACAGCAGGGTCAGGCACTCGTCGTAGCCGCCGACGAAATGGTAGGCGGGCTCGATGGCGGCGAAGCCCAGCGCCAGCATCGCGCCACGGCCGAGTCGGCCGCGGCGCAGCCAGACGAGGACGATGCCGCCGAACAGCATGTAAATCCACCACTCGATCGAGATCGTCCAGAACGGCCGCGCCGTGCCGAAGGGCGCGATGAACCACTGATTGTCCGGGACACCGAGGCGCCGCAGTACCTGGAAAGCCGGAAAGTCCTGGAGCATGAAGAGGTTGCCGATCCAAGTCTGGAGGTTGTAATCGCGCCGCCAGGCATAGAAGGGCGAATCGACGCTCAGCGCGTCGAGCAGCGCCACGAAGATCAAGGCCGGCAGGAAGGCGCTGTAGATGCGGCAGAGGCGATCGATGAAATAGGAGCGGAAGCCGTAGTTCGGATCATCGCGCTTCTCGAAGACGGAGAAGCTGATGAGAAAGCCCGAGATGAGAAAGAAGAGGTAGACGCCGAGCCCCTGCAGCCAGCCGCGCGCCATGAAGCTCTGCGGCCAAAAGAAATGCGCGGCGTGGCCGAACAGCACCATCATGGCGGCGCTGGCGCGGACGAGATCGAGATAAAAGCGCTGAGCGGACGACAAGCTGACCGGTTCTGTCATGGCGCGCGTACCTAGACCTTGGGTTTCGCCGCCGCCTTCTTGCGGAACGCCGACGCTTGCCAACGCCGCGCTCGGCGCGATTGTTCCGGTCGCGCCGGCTCCTACCGGGCGAGCTGGCGCATGGCCCGATCGAGGCCATCGAGCGTGAGCGGGAACATCCGCCCTTCCATGAGGCGCCGCACCATGCCGATCGAGGCGGTGGCGCCCCAGTAGTGCTCCGGCACCGGATTGAGCCAGGCCGATTTCGGATAGGTCGCAAGGAGCCGGGCGAGCCACACCTGA
Source organism: Alphaproteobacteria bacterium (assembly GCA_021325525.1). Lineage (GTDB taxonomy): Bacteria > Pseudomonadota > Alphaproteobacteria > ATCC43930 > CGMCC-115725 > URHD0088. Next base: position 8,408 of record JAJPHB010000004.1, on the reverse strand, counting down.
CCCGGCTCCGCGTTCCAATGCTCGACGCTGCCGCCCGGCTGCACCAGCTCGTAGGGGCTCATGCTGGCATCGCCGACAAGGATGAGCTTGTAGCCGGCATCGTAGGTGTGCAGCACCTCCATCGTCGCCGTCCGTTCCACATGGCGCCGCTCCGCATCGCGCCACAGCGCCTCGTAGGGACAGTTGTGGAAATAGAATGTCTCGAGATGCTTGAACTCGGCGCGCGCCGCGGAGAAGAGCTCGGCGCAGGCCCTGACGTGGCCCTCCATCGAGCCGCCGATATCGAGAAGCAGCAGCACCTTGACGGCATTGTGCCGCTCCGGGACCAGCTTGAGCTCGAGCCAGCCGGCATTCTTGGCGGTCGCATGGATGGTGCCGTCAAGGTCGAGCTGGCTCGCCGCGCCCTCGCGAGCGAATTGCCGCAGCCGTCGCAAGGCGATCTTGATGTTGCGCGTGCCGATCTCGACCTGGTCGTCGAGGTTGCGGAACTCGCGCTTGTCCCAGACCTTGACCGCGCGGTTGTTGCGGTTGCCCTCCTGGCCGATGCGGACCCCTTCCGGATTGTAGCCCCAGGCGCCGAAGGGCGACGTCCCGGCCGTGCCGATCCATTTGCTGCCGCCTTGATGGCGCCGCTTCTGCTCGGCCAGTCGACGGCGCAGCGTTTCCATCAGCTTCTCCCAGCCGCCGAGCGCCGCGATCTGGCGCTTCTCCTCCTCGCTCAGATGCTTTTCGGCAAGCTTGCGCAGCCATTCCTCCGGAATGCCGTGCCCCTCTTCGAGAGGTGTTTCCAGCCCTTTGAAGCAATGCCCGAAAACGCGGTCGAACTTGTCGAGGTTGCGCTCGTCCTTCACCAGCGTCGCACGGGCGAGATAATAGAAGTCGTCGACGCTGTACGCCGCGACCCCGGCGCGCATCGCCGCCATCAGCGTGAGGTATTCGCGGAGCGAGACGGGAACGCGCGCCTCGCGGAGTTCGAGGAAGAAGTCGACGAACATCTGGCGGCCCGGCCCCTACCCGCCGCGCTCGCGGCGGTGCAGGAAGGCAAGGCGCTCGAAGAGGTGAATGTCCTGCTCGCTCTTGAGAAGTGCGCCATGGAGCGGCGGAATGAGCTTGCCTGCGTCCTTGGCGCGCAGCGCCTCTGCCGGAATCTGCTCGACCATGAGCAGCTTCAGCCAGTCGAGGAGCTCGGAGGTCGAAGGCTTCTTCTTGAGGCCCGGCACCTCGCGCAGCTCGTAGAAGACATTGAGCGCCTCGCGGACCAGATCATGCTGGAGGCCCGGATAGTGGACGGCGACGATCGCCTCCATGGTCTCGCGGTCGGGGAAGCGGATGTAATGGAAGAAGCAGCGGCGCAGGAAAGCGTCCGGCAGCTCCTTCTCGTTGTTGGAGGTTATGACGACGATCGGCCGCTGCCGCGCCACGATGGTCTGCCGCGTCTCGTAGACGTGGAACTCCATGCGGTCGAGCTCGAGCAGCAGATCATTCGGGAATTCGATATCGGCCTTGTCGATCTCGTCGATGAGGAGGACGGGCGCCTCTTCCGCCACGAAGGCTTCCCAAAGCTTGCCGCGGAGAATGTAGTTGGCGATGTCGTGGACCTTCGCCTCGCCGAGCTGCGAATCCCTGAGGCGCGCCACCGCGTCGTATTCGTAGAGCCCGTGCTGCGCCTTCGTCGTCGATTTGATGTGCCAGGCGATGAGCCGCTTGCCGAGCGCCTTGGCGATCTCCTGCGCCAGGATGGTCTTGCCGGTCCCTGGCTCGCCTTTGACGAGGAGCGGCCGTTCGAGGGCGATGGCGGCGTTGACGGCGACGCGAAGATCGTCGGTCGCGACATAGGTGGAGGTTCCCGTAAATCCGCTCATCCAAGCTCCTTCGCGCGGCGGCCGAGGTGACGCGTCAGATTTTTAGCGGCGTGGCGCGGCGGCCGCCAGCCCGCCGCTTGAAGGGCAAGGCGGCATGAGAGAAGATGGTTTCTCGCCAGACCAGGGGCCGCATCCGGCCGCCGGCGCTGAACCTGAGGTGCATCATTCACCCGCTGACCGAGAATTGGATTCCGACGAAACCCGCCAAGGTATCGAGCGAAGGAATCGTCGTCGCCCAGCACGCGGCCGCCGCGGCGGTCGGCGCCGAGATCCTGGAGGCGGGCGGCAACGCGATCGACGCCGCCGTGGCGACGGCCTTCGCTCTCGGCATTGTCGAGCCGTGGATGAGCGGTCTCGGCGGGGCCGGCTATCTCCTTTACGGAGAGGCGGGCAGCGGCAAGGTGCATGTCGTCGATTTCGGCCTCGTCTCCGCCGCCGCGCTCGATCCCGGCCGCTATAAGCCAACGGGCGGCGTCAGCCCCGACATTTTCGGCTGGCCGCTGGTCGAGGGCGACCGCAATCTCAAGGGCTACGAATCGATCTGCGTGCCGGGTTCGGTTGACGGGCTCGGCCTTGCCCTCGAGCGCTTCGGCCGCAAGCCGCTCGCCGAGGTGATGGCGCCGGCAATCCGTCTTGCCGAGGCGGGGCTTCCGGTCGACTGGCACACGACCCTCTCGATCGCGGTCGCCGCCGAGGATCTTCGCGACTTCAACAGCTCCGCCGAAATCTTCCTGCCCGGTGGGCTGCCGCCCGCCCCGGCCCGCGACGGCTCGCGCCGCCACCTGCCGTTGCAGCGCCTGGCCGCGACCTACCGGCGGCTCGCCGCCGCGGGGCGCCGCGATTTCTACGAAGGCGAGCTGGCGACGGCGATTGTGGCCGACCTCGCGGCTGGGGGCAGCCCCCTCTCCGCCGCCGACCTCGCCGGCTACCGCGCGCGGCTCGTCGAGCCGCTGACTCTCGACTATCACGGCGTGCGGCTGCACGGGGCGACCGCACTGACCGGCGCCCCCACCTATCTCACGGCGATGGAGCGCATCGCCGGCCGCATGGGCTGGGAGCCGCAATCCTACCCCGATATGCGCTCCTTCCTCATCTATGCCGAGGAGCTGCGCCGCGCCTTCGCCGAGCGCCTGCGGACGCTCGGGCAGTCCGATCCTTCCTCGCACACGACGCATCTCTCGGTGGTCGATCGCGACGGCAACATGGTGGCGCTCACCAACACATTGCTCGCGCGCTTCGGCTCCAAGGTGGTGCTGCCGCGGACCGGCATCACCATGAACAACGGCATGATGTGGTTCGACCCGGAGCCCGGGAAACCCAACTCTCTCGGCGCCGGCAAGCGGCCGCTCTGCAACATGTGCCCCGTCCTCATCACCCGCGACGGCGTGCCCTGGGCGGCGCTCGGCGCCTCGGGCGGACGGCGGATCATCCCGGCGATGGTGCAGCTCACCTCCTTCATCGTCGATTTCAGCATGCCGCTCGAACGGGCCTTCGCCGTGCCGCGCCTCGATGCGAGCACCGACAAGGTCCTCTGCGACAACCGCTTCCCGCCCGAGCTCGTCGCCATGATCGCGGCGGAGATGCCGGTCGAGGTCGTCGAGGAAGGGGTCTATCCAGGGCAGTTCGCCAATCCGTCGGCGGTCATGCGGCCGCTGTCGAGCAGCCGCAACACCGGGATGGCGCATATCCACTCTCCGGCCGCGGCGGCAATGGTTGCGGGCGGCGGATGATCGCCGATCGGTGTCCATGCGCCGGGTAAGCCGCCGACGGCAGAGCGAACCCGGATGGTGGGGAAGCGCCTTCGGCATCATTGCCGCCTATTTGCTGTTCTTCGCGCTCTTCAGCCCGGTGAGCGAGCCGGTCAATCACGGTCTTGCCTTCGATCGGCGGCCGGCGGTGGAAATCATGATCCTGATCGGCGCGGTGGCGCTGCTGCGGCTTTGCCGCCTTCGCCTCCCTGCGCCGTTGCGCTATGTGCTGGCGGCTCTCGTCTTCCTTGCCGGACTGCTCAACTTCGCCGATGCGGTGATGCCGGCGGCCTATGGCCGCGAGATCGATCTCTATTGGGATCTGCGGCTCGTCCCCGGGCTCATCGGCCTCTCTGTCAAATCCGCCGGATTGTGGCGCAGCCTTGCCGCATTCGCTCTCGCGCTCATCGCGGCCGCGGCGGCCTATCTTCTGATCCTCCTCACCCTTGTCCTGGCCGAGCGCGCGACGGCGCGGCGCGGGACGGCACTCGCGGCGATCGCGCTGGCCGCCGTCGGGAGCTGCGCACTTGCGCTGCCGCGCGCAACGGGAGCGGCGATCCCGGTTCGGGCTGATTTGTCGCGCCAGCTGAAGGCGCAGGCCGACGTGCTCTACGGGGCCTGGGAGGTGGCGCACGGCCAGCCCGGCCGCTATGCCGCCGCCCTCGCGGCGCCGCAGCCGGCGAGCGCCGATCTCGCCAAGCTGAAGCACCGCGACGTGCTGCTTATCTTCTTCGAGGCCTATGGCACGGTGCTGCTCGACAATCCGCAGTACCGGGCGGCGATCGCGCCGGCTCTCGCCCGCTTCGCGGAGAAGCTGGAGAAAGCCGGGATCGCAATCCTCTCGAACCGCATCCTGTCGCCCAGCTTCGGCGGCGGGTCCTGGCTCGCGCATGGCGAAGTCCTGAGCGGAGTGAAGCTCGACCAGTTTCTCTCGCGCCTCATTCTCGACAGCCGCCGCAAGAGTTTGCCGCGCTATATGGAAGCGGCTGGATACCGCACCGTCGATGTCGAGCCCGGCATCAAGAGCCTCGTCGTGGAGGACAAGTTCTGGGGATTCGATCAGAGCTATTACAGCGCCGATCTCGGCTACCGCGGCCCCGAATTCGGGTGGTTCGGGATTCCCGACCAGTTCACCTTGAAGAAATTCGCGACGCGCGAGCTGCGGGATCGGGACAAGCCGGTCTTCGCGCAAATCGTCCTGGTATCCAGCCACACGCCCTTCTACCCGGTTCCGCCCTATCGCGCCGATTGGGCCGATGCCGGCGACTATGCCGGCGTCAGCCCGGCGGAATGGGAGCACATCTACCGGCAGCCCGACTGGAACCACCTGGAAAAGCCGTTCCTCGAAGCGGTCGCCTATGATCTCGACGTGCTCGGCGACTTCGTGACAACCCGCATTTCCGGTGGCGCGCTCGTCGTCATTCTCGGCGACGAGCAGCCGCCCGCCTTCATCAGCGGCGAGCATCAGCCCTGGACGGTGCCGATCTACGTGCTCTCGCGCGATCCCGACCTCCTCGCGCCCTTCGCGGCGCGCGGCTATACGCCGGGCGTCGTTCCCGAGCAGCCGCCGCCCTGGCCGGAGATGGCGGGGTTCATGCCGGCATTCCTCGCCGATTTCAGCAGCAGCGGCTCCGAACCGGCGGCCCCGACGGCCGCCACGGCCGCAACCGAGTGACGCCGGATGAGAGGATCGCCGGCTCGACGAACAGAACCGCTTTCGGGCGCAGAGTCGCGCGCCGGGCGCCTCCATTTGATCGCCGGCCGGCTGTGCCTCAACTTTGCCAATACGGCGAGCGGGCGCGGGATGGAGCGGGCGCTTGAACATCTCGTCAGCTACGACACGCTGCTGGATTGGGCCGTCCACAGTGGCATTCTCGGTTCGGAAGACGCAGCGGCCCTCGCCGCTCTCGCGGTACGGCAGCCTGCCGCTGCCCGCGAAGTTCTGTCGCAGGCCATCGCTCTGCGCGAGACGATCTACCGCCTCTTCACGGCGATCGCCGAGAGGCGCGCCCCCGCCGCTTCGGATATCGCCGCCTTCAATGAATGGCTGGCGCGGGTCCTGCCCTATATGCGTGTTGCCGCCGCGGATTCCGGCTTCGACTGGCGCTGGGCGGAGCCGCGCCGTGCGCTCGACAGCCCGCTTTGGCCGATCGTCCGTTCGGCGGCGGAGACCTTGACCGAAGCGCCGCACGACCGCATCCGGCAGTGCCCGGGCCACGATTGCGGCTGGCTCTTTCTCGACAGCTCGAAATCGGGCCGCCGGCGCTGGTGCGACATGAATGTCTGCGGCAACCGAAGCAAGGCGCGGCAGCATTACCGTCGCGTCAAGGCGGCGGCCGGCCTCGCTTGAGGCGCCTGCGGCGAAATCTCCTTAACCCTCGGCCGTTATCGTTGCGGCGACCCGGTCGGGAATGGTGATGTCCGAACCTCGGCAGATCGCGGCGGCGCTCGCCGCCTATGAGGAGAATGGCTACGCCGTGCTGCGCGGCCTCTTCACGGCGGCAGAGGTGACCGAGCTCGCCGCCGCTTTCGACCGGCATTGGGCGCGTGGAATGGCGCTCGGCGCCAGCTTTCGCCACGGCAATCTCCACTATCGCCTCGGCGAGGATGCCCGGCTCGGCAAGATCCCGCGCATGGTGCAGTGGCCGTCCTACGAGGATGCGACGCTCGCCCGCTACCGCACCGATCCGCGCCTCTTCGCTCTCCTCGAACCGCTCCTCGGCCGCGACATCAAGCAGATCATCAACCAGCTCCATTGGAAGCCGCCCGGAGCCGCGGCCGCGGAATTCGTCTTCCATCAGGACGTGCGCTTTCGACGGCCGCGCGGCGCCTATCGCAACCTCGGCCACTCCTATCTGCAGACCGGAATCGCGATCGACCGGCACACAGCGGCAAGCGGCGCCATGAAGGTCTATCCGGGCTCGCACCGCCTCGGCGAACTCGACCTCGGCATCGCCGGCCGCGTCATGGACGGCGCCATGGCTGCGGAGAGTCTGGCCCGCGCCGGGCTCGACCCCGGGCGTGTTGTCGATCTGGAGCTGGAGCCCGGCGACCTTGCCTTCTGGAACGCCTTCATGATCCACGGCTCCGGCCGCAACCATTCGGCGCAGGATCGGCGTTTTTACCTCAACGGCTATGTGCGCGCCGCCGATTGCGACCGTGGCGAATGGGCCTTCCGCGACGGGAAGCCCTGCATGCTCGGCCGCCCGGTTCTCGTCCACTACGAGGAGCTGTTCGAGCGGCCGGAGCCGCATTTCGTCGAGGGCTAAGCCGCGCCTCAGCGGCGATCACGCAGGAATGTCGGCCAGCACGCGCTCCAGCGCCTCTCCGAACAGCCTCCGCTCCGCCTCGGTGCCGACGCTGACGCGGATGCAGCGGTTGAGCGGCGCCACGCCGGGCATCCGGATGAAGACGCGCTCCTTCTCGAGGAGCGCCGCCAGGATCGCTTTGGCGCGCTCCGCTCGGCCGCAATCGATGGCGACGAAATTGGTCGCCGAGGGCAAGGCCTTGAGGCCGAGGGCGGCGGCAAGGCGCTCGTAGTGGCGCTTGCCCGCCTCGACCTCGCGCCGCACGGAAGCGATGAACTCGGCATCGCCGAGCGAGGCGAGCGCGCCTTCTTGCGCCACCCGGTTGACGCCGAAATGATGACGGATCTTGTCGAAGCTGCGCACCATCTCGGCAGGAGCGATGGCGTAGCCGATGCGCGCGCCCGCCATGCCGTGCGCCTTCGAGAAGGTGCGCATGCGGATGAGGCGCGGATCCTCGGCGGCGGTTTCGGGCACGGCATCCGCCGGGGCGAAATCGGCATAGGCCTCGTCGAGGACCAAGAGGCATCCCTCCGGCAGGGCGGCGAGGAGCGCCGTCTGCGCCGCGGCGCGGAGCCAGCTTCCCGTCGGATTGTCGGGATTGGAGAGATAGAGAAGGCGCGCTCCGCTCCGCTGCGCTGCCGCTGCCAGCGCCTCGGGGTCGTTGCGGTCGTCCCGGTAAGGCACAGTCACAAGTTTTCCGCCGAATCCGTTGACATGGAAGGCGAAGGTCGGATACGCGCCGTGCGACATGACGACCGCGTCGCCCGGATCGATGACCGTCCGCACGACGAGGCCAAGCAGATCGTCGATGCCGGCGCCGAGCACGACATTGTCGCGACGGATGCCGTGTCGCGCCGCGATCGCCTCGCGCAGGACATGCCCTTCCGGATCGCAGTACCAGTTGACGCGCGCCGCCGCCGCAGTCATTGCCGCGACGGCTTTCGGCGATGGCCCGAAATTGCTCTCATTGGCGCCGATCCGCAGCCGCAGCTCGGCGCCGATCTGCCGCTCCAAGGCTTCGGGCGGAACGAAGGGGACGACGGCGGGCAGCGCCGCGACGAGGCGGGAGTAGCGGGGGCGGGTGGATGTCACGGCAGCCTCGCGCGCGAAAGGTTCACTCCCTGACCTCGAACCAGAGCGGGCAGTTGTAATCGATTGTTACTTCCTCGCCGGCGGCAATCTCGTCAAGAGCAACGAGATCGATCGTCGCGTCGCGGAAGTTGCGCCGCGCCTCGGCGCGCGGCCGGGCCGAATGATTGCAGAGGCCGACATAGCCGAGCGCAATGGCGCCGCGGCCATCAGCATCAGCATCACCATCCCAGTGAAAGTAATACTGCGCCAAAGTGGTGCGGTCGAGCACCGCACAATCAGCCGCGGTGAGAATGATGACGGGAGCCGCCTCGATCAGCTCCCCGCGGGCGATCGGCTCGGTGGCGACGAGGCACCGACCTTTTTCCGGGTGGATCGCGATGCCGATCTTCCCTCGGCCG